>NZ_JBSFGS010000041.1:0-66562 GCF_053596675.1 Kitasatospora sp. NPDC001664 | reverse complement strand
GGCCGACTGGGCCCCGCTCACCGTGGCGGCCCAGTCGGCCGACCCTGAGTCGATGCTGTCCCTCTACCGCTCCGCGCTGGAGCTGCGCCGTACCGAAGCCGCCCTGCACGGAGACAAGTTCGAGTGGCTGCCCTCGGCCGGCGAGGTGCTCGCCTTCCGCCGGGGCGACCTGCTCTGCCTGGTCAACTTCGGGGCCGAGCCGGCCCCGCTCCCGGAGCACCGCACGCTGCTGCTGGCCAGCGGCCCGCTCAGCGGCCCGGCCCTGCTCCCCACCGACACCGCGGTCTGGCTGCGCGTCGCCTGATCCGCACGTGGCGCGGACACCCTCCGCCCGGCCCGCCATCGGGCCGGGTGCCGCTCCGCCCGCCGCCCCTCCCCGGAGGCCCGGATGGCCGTCTCGGCCCGGTCGCCACCGCACGCGCAAGGTTCCCTCAACTCCTCACCCCCACCCCGTCGTCAGAGACAGAGGACCCCCGTGAGAACCAGAGCACCGATCCCCCGGCTGGTGGCCACCGCGGCCACGCTCAGCCTGCTGGCGCTGGCCGGCCCGCTCCTCCCCGGTACCGCCGTAGCCGCCGGCGGCCCCAACCTGGCCGCCGGCAAGGCGGTCTCCGCCTCCAGCACCACCGGCGGCCAGTCCGCCACCAACATCAACGACGGCAACCAGGGCACCTACTGGGAGAGCGCCAACGGCGCACTGCCGCAGTGGGTGCAGGTCGACCTCGGCAGCTCCACCTCGATCGACGAGGTGGTGCTCAAGCTCCCCGCGGGCTGGGAGAGCCGCACCGAGACGCTGGCGGTACAGGGCAGCGCCGACGGCACCTCCTTCACCACCCTGGCCAGCTCGGCCGGGTACTCCTTCGACCCGGGCGCGGGCAACACCGTCCGGATCACCTTCCCGGCCGCCACCACCCGGTACGTCCGGCTGGCGATCTCGGCCAACACCGGCTGGCCTGCCGCGCAGATCTCCGAGCTGGAGGTGCACGGCTCCTCGACCACCAGCCCCAACCTGGCGCTCGGCCGGGCCTTCAGCAGCAGCGGCGTCAGCCAGACCTACGTGGCGGCCAACGCGGGCGACGGCAACCAGGCCAGCTACTGGGAGAGCGCCAACAACGCGCTCCCGCAGTGGGTGCAGGTCGACCTCGGCGCGGCCGTCGCGGTCAACCGGGCCGTGCTCAAGCTCCCGGCCGGCTGGGAGCGCCGCACCCAGACGCTCTCGGTCCAGGGCAGCACCAACGGCACCACCTTCACCGACCTCTCCGCCTCGGCCGGCCGGGTCTTCGACCCCGCCACCGGCAACGCGGTGACGGTCGACCTCGGCACCACCACCGTCCGGTACCTGCGGGTCAACGTCACCGCCAACACCGCGTGGCCGGCCGCCCAGCTCTCCGAGCTGGAGGTCTACGGGCCGAACACCGGCGACACCCAGGCGCCGTCCGCGCCCGGCACCCTGTCGTACACCCAACCCGCCTCCGGGCAGGTCAAGTTGAGCTGGGGTGCGGCCTCCGACAACGTGGGTGTGACCGGCTACGACGTGTACGCCAACGGCGAGCTGCTCACCAGCGTCGCCGGGAGCGTGCTGAGCTACACCGACAGCCGCCCGGACTCCGAGACGGTCTCGTACAGCGTCAAGGCCAAGGACGCGGCGGGCAACCAGTCGGCCGCGAGCAACACCGTGACCCGCACCGGCCAGAGCGGCGACACCCAGGCGCCGTCCGCGCCCGGCACCCTGTCGTACACCCAACCGGCCTCCGGGCAGGTCAAGCTGGCCTGGGGTGCGGCCTCCGACAACGTGGGTGTGACGGGCTACGACGTGTACGCCAACGGTGCGCTCCGCGCCAGTGTCGCGGGCAACGTGCTGACCTACACCGACAGCCGGGCCGACTCCGAGACGGTCTCGTACTACGTCAAGGCCAAGGACGCGGCGGGCAACCAGTCGGCCGCGAGCAACACGGTGCTGCGCAGCGGCACCACCGGCGGCACCAACCTGGCGGCGGGCAAGCCGATCTCGGCCTCCTCGGTGATCCACACCTTCGTCGCGGCCAACGCCAACGACAACGACGTGACCACCTACTGGGAGGCCAACGGCCAGCCCGGCACCCTGGCGGTGCAGCTCGGCTCCAACGCCTCGGTCAGCGCCGTGGTGGTCAAGCTCAACCCGGCGGCGGCCTGGTCCTCCCGGACCCAGACCATCGAGGTGCTCGGCCGGGACCAGTCGGCGAGCGGCTTCAGCTCGCTGGTGGCGGCCAAGAGCTACGCCTTCGACCAGCCCTCGGGGAACACGGTGACCATCCCGGTCTCCGCCACCGCCGCCGAGGTGCAGCTGAAGTTCACCGCCAACTCCGGCTCCGGGGGCGGCCAGGTGGCCGAGTTCCAGGTGATCGGCACCCCCGCGCCCAACCCGGACCTGACCGTCACCGCCACCTCGGCCAGCCCGGCCAACCCGGTGGAGACCGACGCCGTCACGCTCTCCGCCACGGTGCAGAACGCCGGCAACCTGGCCGCCCCGGCCAGCTCGGTCAACCTGTACCTCGGCTCCACCAAGGTCGGCACCGCCCAGGTCGGCGCGCTGGCCGCCGGTGCCTCCACCACCGTGCAGGTCAACGCCGGGGTGCAGAACGCCGGCAGCTACCAGCTCTCCGCCAAGGTCGACGAGGCCAACGCGGTGATCGAGCGGGACGAGACCAACAACTCCTTCACCGCGGCCGCCCCGCTGGTGGTCAGCCAGGTGGCCAGCTCCGACCTGCTCGCCTCCCCGGTCAGCTGGTCGCCGTCCAACCCGGCGGCCGGAAACGCCGTCAACTTCTCGGTGGCGGTGAAGAACCAGGGCACGGTGGCCTCGGCCGGCGGCGCCCACGCCATCACCCTCACCGTGGCCGACGCGAGCGGCGCGGTGGTGAAGACCCTGACCGGCGCCTACACCGGTGCCATCGCGGCCGGTGCCACCGCGGCCCCGGTGAACCTGGGCAGCTGGACGGCGGGCAACGGCAAGTACACCGTGAAGACGGTGATCGCCGACGACGCCAACGAGCTCCCGGTGAAGCGGGCCAACAACACCGACACCCAGTCCCTCTACGTCGGCCGCGGCGCCAACATGCCGTACGACACCTACGAGGCCGAGGACGGCGTGCTGGCCGGCGGCGCGGCCCTGGTCGGGCCCAACCGGGTGGTCGGCGACCTGGCCGGCGAGGCCAGCGGCCGCCGCGCGGTGACGCTCAACTCCACCGGTGCGTCCGTGGAGTTCACCACCAAGGCGCCCACCAACACCCTGGTCACCCGGTTCTCCATCCCGGACGCGGCGGGCGGCGACGGCATCAACTCCACGCTCAGCGTCTACGTCAACGGGTCCTTCCTGAAGACCATCGACCTGACCTCCAAGTACGCCTGGCTGTACGGCAGCGAGACCGCCCCGGGCAACTCGCCGGGCGCCGGCGGCCCGCGGCACATCTACGACGAGGCCAACGTCCTGCTCGGCACCACCGTCCCGGCGGGCAGCAAGATCAAGCTCCAGAAGGACGCGGGGAACACCTCGCAGTACGCGATCGACTTCGTCAGCCTGGAGCAGGCCACGGCCGTCGCCAACCCGGACCCGGCGAAGTACGCCGTCCCGGCCGGCTTCACCCACCAGGACGTGCAGAACGCCCTGGACAAGGTCCGGATGGACACCACCGGAACGCTGGTCGGCGTCTACCTGCCGGCCGGTGACTACCAGACCGCGAGCAAGTTCCAGGTCTACGGCAAGGCCGTGAAGGTGGTCGGCGCGGGCCCGTGGTTCACCCGCTTCCGGGCGCCGGACACCCAGTCCAACACCGACGTCGGCTTCCGGGCCGAGGCGACCGCCAACGGCTCCTCCTTCACCGGCTTCGCCTACTTCGGCAACTACACCTCGCGGATCGACGGCCCCGGCAAGGTCTTCGACTTCGCCAACGTCGCCAACATGGTGATCGACAACATCTGGGTCGAGCACATGGTCTGCCTCTACTGGGGCGCCAACACCGACAACATGGTCATCAAGAACTCCCGGATCCGCGACACCTTCGCGGACGGGATCAACATGACCAACGGCTCCACCGACAACCTGATCACCAACATCGAGGCCCGGGCCACCGGCGACGACTCCTTCGCGCTGTTCTCCGCGATCGACGCGGGCGGCGCGGACGAGAAGAACAACGTCTTCGAGAACCTGACCTCGATCCTCACCTGGCGGGCGGCCGGCGTCGCGGTCTACGGCGGCTACGCCAACACCTTCCGCAACATCCACATCGCCGACACCCTGGTCTACTCGGGCATCACCATCAGCTCGCTGGACTTCGGCTACCCGATGAACGGCTTCGGCACCGACCCGACCAACCTGCAGAACATCTCCATCGTCCGGGCCGGCGGCCACTTCTGGGGCTCGCAGACCTTCCCGGGCATCTGGGTCTTCTCGGCCTCGAAGGTCTTCCAGGGCATCCGGGTGAGCGACGTGGACATCGTCGACCCGACCTACCACGGCATCATGTTCCAGACCAACTACTCCGGCGGTCAGCCGCAGTTCCCGGTCAAGGACACGGTGTTCAGCAACATCTCGATCACCGGGGCGAAGAAGAGCGGTGACGCCTACGACGCCAAGTCCGGCTTCGGGATCTGGGCCAACGAGGCGGCCGAGGCCGGCCAGGGCCCGGCGGTCGGGTCGGTGGTCTTCAACAACCTGCGGATGAGCGGCAACGCGCAGGACATCAAGAACACCACCTCCACCTTCACCATCACCGTGAACCCGTAACCCCCTCCAGGTCCCATCCCTCCGAGAGCAGCTGCTGCCCCGGGCGCCCCTGACGCGCCCGGGGCAGCAGCGCAAGAAAGCGCAAACGGCTTGCGAAGGACGACGTACACTCCCATCATGACGCGACGACTCGCCCAGGTGGCGCAGAAGGTCGGGGTCAGCGAGGCCACCGTCAGCCGGGTGCTGAACGAGAAGCCCGGCGTCTCGGACGCCACCCGGCAGGCCGTGCTGACCGCACTCGACGTGCTCGGCTACGAGCGTCCCACCCAACTCCGCGGCGAGCGCGCCCGGTTGGTCGGCCTGGTGATGCCCGAGCTGCAGAACCCGATCTTCCCGGCCTTCGCCGAGGCGGTCGGCGGCGCGCTGGCCGGCCAGGGCTTCACCCCCGTGCTCTGCACCCAGACCGCCGGTGGCGTCTCCGAGGCCGACTACGTGGACCTGCTGCTGGCGCAGCAGGTCTCCGGCGTGGTCTTCTTCGGCGGCCTCTACGCCCAGGGCGACGCCCCGCACGACCACTACGACCGCCTCGCCGAGCGCAGCCTGCCCACCGTGCTGCTGAACGCCGCCATCGACGGCCTGGACTTCGCCCGGGTCTCCTGCGACGACGCGGTGGCCGTGGAGCAGTCCATCGGCCACCTCAAGCAGCTCGGCCACCGCAAGCTCGGCCTGGTGCTCGGCCCGGCCGACCACGTGCCGTCCCGGCGCAAGCTGGACGCGGCCCGGGCCGCCGCCGCGAAGGCGGGCCTGGAGCTGCCGGACAGTCAGGTCGAGCGGGCGCTGTTCACCCTGGAGGGCGGCCAGGCGGCCACCACCCGGCTGCTCAAGCAGGGCGTCACCGGCGTGATCTGCGCCTCCGACCCGCTGGCCCTGGGCGCCGTCCGGGCGGCCCGCCGGGCCGGGCTCTCGGTGCCGGACGACCTCTCGGTCATCGGCTACGACGACTCCTCCTTCATGACCTGCACCGACCCGCCGCTGACCACCGTCCGCCAGCCGATCGAGGCGATGGGCCGGGCCGCCGTCGACCTGCTGGTCGGCGAGATCGGCGGCGCGAAGATCACCCACGACGAGCTGCTCTTCGAGCCCGAGCTGGTGGTCCGGGGCTCCACCGCTCCGCCGCGCGAGCGTTCCTGAGCACAGCACTGAGCCCCCTGCGGTCCGCCGACCGCAGGGGGCTCAGTGCTGCGCCGGTTAGAGGACCGTCAGCTCGGAGAGCTGGGCGGCGGGCCAGGCGGTGTTGGCGGTGAAGGTCAGCCGCAGGTGGCGGGCGGTGGTGGACGGGAAGGTGATCGTCCCGGTCGGGGCGATCGCCACGCTCTGGGCGGCGGCCAGCTGGGTCCAGTTCACGCCGTCGGCCGAGCCCTGCACGGCGACCGTCTCGTTCCGGGCGCCCCAGGTGGGGGGCAGGGCGAGGCGCAGGCCGGTGGTGGCGGTGGTGGAGCAGCGGTCGAGGGTGAAGGTCTGCGGGAAGGCGTTGTTGGCGCTCTCCCAGTAGCTGGCCTGGTTGCCGTCGATCGCGTTGGCGGCGGTGTAGGTCTGGGTGGAGCTGCTCGCGGTGGCGCTCGGCGTGCAGGCGGGCGGCGTCGGGGTGGGGGTCGGGGTCGGCGTGGGGGTCGGCGTGGTGGTCGGGGTCGCACCGGTCAGCACGGTCAGCTCGGAGAGCTGGGCGGCCGGCCAGGCGGTGTTGGCGGTGAAGGTCAGCCGCAGGTAACGGGCGGTGGCCGACGGGAAGGTGACCTCACCCTGAGGGGCGATCACCACGCCGCGCGCGGAGGCGAGTTCGGTCCAGGCGGTGCCGTCCGTGGAGCCCTGGACGGAGACCGTCTCGGTGCGGGACTCCCAGCCGGAGGGCAGGGCGAGGCGGACGCCGGTGACGGCCGAGGCGGTGCACCTGTCCAGGGTGAAGGTCTGCGGGAAGGCGTTGTTGGCGCTCTCCCAGTAGGTCGAGGTGTTGCCGTCGACCGCGTTGGCGGGGCCGTAGTTCTGGTTGGTGCTGCTGGCGGTCGCACCCGGGGTGCAGGCCGGCGGGGTGGTGGGGGAGGGGGACGGCGACGGAGTGGGGGTCGGGGTGGGCGTCGGGGTCGGGGTCGGCGTCGGGTTGGTCCCGTTGGACGGGCGGCCGCCGTAGGTGAACTGCGGGTTCGGCCAGACACCGGTGCAGGTCGAGCCGGTGAGGCCGGAGTTGCCGCCGCCGTCGGTGATCTGGAAACCGGTGCCGACGCAGTTGTGGATCGGGGTGGGCGCCTGCGCGATGTTCCGGGCCGTCACGTTGGTGAACCGCATCGAGGAGTTGGCCTGTGCCTGGACGGCGTAGGTGCCGGCGCCGTCGATGGTGACGTTGGTGAAGCTGATGCCGTTGGAGGGGCCCTCGATGGTCTGGATCGCCTCGTAGGAGCTGTCCAGGATGTCGGTGTCCGAGATGGCGATGGTGGCGCCGGAGATCGGTTCGTTGAGGCCGCTGAACCAGACCGCGCCGACGCCGAAGTTCCAGTTGTAGTCGCTGTTGCCGGTCCGGATCAGGGTGTTGCGGGCGGCGGTGATGGTGCCCGCCACGGCGGTGCCGTTGCCGGAGGTGACGCCGGGGTACCGGTTGGCGATGTGCAGGCCGCCGCCGTTGGAGATGGTGTCGGCCATCACGTTGTCGGAGATGGTCCAGTCCTTGCCGCCGTACGTGACGATGTTGTTGGCCAGGATCGGCAGCACCACGGTGTTGTGGGTGAAGCTGTCGCCGACGTTGGGCACCCGCTCCGGCCAGGAGGCCAGGCCGTCGTCGCCGGTGTTGCGGACGAAGGTGTTGGTGACGCTCGAATTGGTCACGCCGGTGTGGAAGTTGACCCCGTCGGCGGTCTGGTCGAGGATCCGGCTGTTCTTGATGGTGAAGCGGTCCATCGGACCGTCCATCCAGGCGGCCACCTTGGTGTGCTGGATCCACAGGTTGTCGACGGTGGAGTTGCTCATCGCCCCGCCGATGGCGTTCACCTGGTCGTCGTCGATCCGCTCGCGGACGTCGCCGATGATGGCGAAGTCCTTGAGCGTGACGTTCCGGCTCGGCCCGTTGGCCTCGTGCGGGCGGACCGCGCCGCCGTAGCCGCCGCCCGGGACGTACTTGCCGTAGATGCCGGCCGCCCGGTTGCGGTTGATCGGGTCGCGCCCGCCGAGCACGGAGTACCAGGGCCCGGCCCCGGCCAGCGTGACGCCGTCCACCACCACGTGGTCGTAGAGGGTGAAGGTGCCGGTCGGGATCCAGACGGTCCTGCCCTGGGCCTGGCCCGCGTTGACGGCGGACTGGAACTTGGCGGTGGAGTCGGTGGCCCCGCTCGGGTCGGCGCCGAAGTCGGCCACCACGTCGAGCGCGCCCGCCGGCTTGGTCTTCGCCGGGCCGACCTGCTCGAAGTCGGCCAGGTCGATGGTGAAGCTGGGCGACTGCGCGGTGGAGGAGACCTGCAGCCGGACCTTGGTGCCGGTCGGCAGCAGCGAGCCGAACATGGTCCGGGTCTCGTCGTAGAAGTGGTGCGGGTTGGTGTCGCCGGGGTTGTTGTTGAACGGGTAACCCCCGTAGTACCAGCCGTACTTGGAGGTCACCGGGAGGTCCTTGAGCTTGCTGCCGTTGACCAGCAGGTCGATCGAGGCGTCCCGGCCCCGGCCGTCGGCCGAGTCCGGCAGGGAGTACCGGAAGCTCATCGCGTCGGCGGGTGCGGCGAGGGTGAACTCCACGTACTGGCCGGGCGAGTTGAGCGTCACGGCCTGGCGGCCGGAGGCCTCCGAGGGGAGCGTGCCGTAACGCCGCTCCGGGCCGATCACGGTGCCGTTGGTGGCCGCGAACTCGGCCTCCTGCTCCTTGAACGGGACGGTCGCGCCCCGGCCGGGAACGTCGAGCGGGGAGAGGGTGGGGACGGCGGCCGCGTGCGCGGGGGCCGCGGTGACGGCGAGCAGGGCGCCGGTGGAGAGCGCGGCCGCCGTGAGGACGGCGACCGGCCCGCGAAGGCGGCGGACGGTGGGTGGCTGCATGAGGGGGCCTCGCTGGGTCGTGGGTGGGGGACGACGGCCGAGCGAGGGAGAGACTAGGCGCGACGCTGCATGAAGTCCATGGAAACGTGCAAAATCTCGACAGGTAGGGCGCAAGTCTGTCGGCTGTGGCGTTGTGCGACGCCGGAGCGGCGGATTGACCTTGACGTAGCGGCAAGGTGTGTCATGGAGCCATGCGAATCGGCGAACTGGCCGCCCTGGTCGGGGTCTCCACCCGGACGGTGCGGCACTACCACCACCAGGGCCTGCTGCCCGAGCCCGAGCGGCGGGCCAACGGCTACCGTGAGTACGGCCTGCGGGACGCCGTCGAGCTGGCCCGGGTGCGCCGGCTGGCCGAGCTGGGTCTCTCCCTGGATGAGATCCGGGACGTGCTGGCCGACGACCGGGGGCGCGAACTGCGAGAGGTGCTCGCCGAGTTGGACCGTGACCTGGCCCGACAGCAGCAGGCCATCGCCGACCGCAGGGCCCGGCTGGCCGCCCTGCTGGCTCAGGAGGAGCTGCACCCGGACAGCGCCGTCGACCCGGAGCTCGCCGAGGTGCTGGCCGCGCTCCCCGTCGAGGGCTCGCCCTTCGCCGCACTGGACCGCGACGTGTTCGCCCTGGTCCACACCGCCGGCGGGCCCGAGCAGCGGGCCGAACTCCTCGACATGATCCGCCCGTTGGCCGGGAACGCCGACCTGCTCCCGCTCTACCGGCGCCTCGACGCGCTGGCCGGGGCGGCGCCGGACGACCCGGAGGTCGGCCGGCTGGCCGAGGAGCTGGTGGCGCACCTGCCACCGGTGATGGCCGAGCTGATGGCCGGCCGCACCCTGGGCGAGGAGCTGCCGGCCGCGCTGGCGGAGGAACTGGCGCCCGCCCAACTGGCCGTGATCCGACGGCTGTTCGCACTCCTGGGAGGAGAGGGCTGATGGACGGTGTCGAGACGGGTACCGGGACCGGGGTCGAGGGGGGTGCGCAGGAGGGCGGGCGGGCCGGTGCGCTGCGCGTGCTGCGCCGGCTGGCCCTGTTCGACCTCCGGGGGATGCAGAGCCTCTGGCTGCTCGCCCGACGCCGCCGGCACGGCGTCCCGCCGGGCGCCACCGCCCTGCCGTACGAGCGGGAGCAGCGCGGGATGCTGCTGGCCCTCCTCTTCGTGGTGGTGGTCGAGGGTGTCGCCACCGAGTTGCTGCTGCGCGGGGTCGGTGCCCCGGACTGGCTGCGCGGGCCGTTCCTGCTGCTGGACGTCTACGCGGTGATCGCCGTGGCCGCCATCGGCGCCGCCCGGGTCACCCGCCCGCACGTGGTCTTGGACACCGAGCTGCGGATCCGCTCCGGAGCCTTCTTCGACCTGCGGATACCGCTCGGACTGATCACCTCCGTGTACACCGAGCGGAACTACAACGAGGAGAGGGCCGTCGGCCTGGCCGACGGCCGCTGCGCGGTCCCGTCCGGCTCGCAGACCAACGTCGTGGTCGAGCTCGCGGCTCCGGTGACCGTCACCCGCCCGCTGGGCCGCCGGGCCGAGGCGCACCGGATCCACTTCTTCGCCGACGACCCGGTGACGGCCGCCGCCGCCCTCCGTGCCCGGCTCGGCCAGGCGGCTCCGACCGCCCGGCCCGCCGGCCGCTGACACCCTCACCGTGATCTCCGGGCTCCTCGGGGGATCCCGGGCGCCGTCCCGGTGACGGGGTGTCAGGCGGGGTCGCGGGGGCGGCGGGGCCGCCGCCTACGATGGGCGGCATGTACGCCTTCCTCCCGGCCGCGGTCTTCTTCCTGGCCTTCTGCGCCAGCGTCTGGCAGGACCGGAGGCGGTTCCGCAACGCGGTGCTGCTCGGGCTGACCCTGACCAGCCTGACCGCCGCCCTGCTCGCCCAGGCCCGGCACCTGCCGGAGACACCGGCGATGATCGTCTACGCGGCGGTGCTGCTGGTGCCCGCGCTCGGGGTGCTGGTGCTCGGGGCGGCCCTCGTCCTCAACGGCGTCACCGTGATCCGGAAGGAGGGCGCCCGGCCGGCCACCGTGCTCTCGCTGCTGCTGGGGCTGGCCATCTACGGGACGGTCGTCCTGGTGCTGCTGGCCGGACGGCCGAACGCCTCCTCCGGCTACCTGGCCTTCGTGGTCGCGGTGCTGCTGCTCTCGGCCTACCTCTCCTTCCTCTGCCTCTCCTTCCTCGGCTACTCCTGGCTCTACGGCCGGATCCCCGCCCGGGGAGAGCTGGACTTCGTGGTGGTGCTCGGCGCCGGCCTGATCGACGGGGAGCGGGTGCCGCCGCTGCTGGCCGCCCGGCTGCGGCGCGGTCTGGCCGTCCACGACCGGCAGGTGGCGAAGGGGCGGCCGGCCCCGGTGCTGCTCGCCTCCGGCGGGAAGGGCACGGACGAGAAGGTCCCGGAGTCCACCGCGATGGCCCGGTGGCTGGTCGAGAACGGCGCTCCGCCCGAGCGGGTGTGGGAGGAGGACCGCTCGCGGACCACCGAGGAGAACCTGGTCTTCAGTCAGAAGATCATGAGCGAGGCGGTGCCCGGCTACCGCTGCGTGGTGGTGACCAACAACTTCCACGCCTACCGGGCCGCGATGCTGGCCCGCCGGGCCGGGGTCAACGGCCAGGTGCGCGGCGCCCCGACCGCCGGCTACTACCTGCCGAGCGCCACCATCCGCGAGTTCGTCGCGGTGTTCTGGGAGCACAAGGTGGTCAACCTGGTGATCTGCGCGCTGCTGGCCGGCATGGCCCTGGGGGCCTTCCTGCTCGACGCGCTCTACCGGTAGCGGCGCGGGCCCGGGCGGGGCGGGCCCGGACCGTCAGTGCCGGTTGCCCAGGGCGAAGAGCAGGATCACGAACCCGGCGAACAGGTGGGTCCCGGCGATGTAGAAACTGGCCCGCAGCCACATCTGCTTGCGGCGGCTCTTCTCGTCCTGGACGGCGGCGCTGCGCACGGCCTGGCTCATCGCTGGGTGCTCCCTCCGTGGTGGCCGGCCGGTCTGCCGACGCGGCTCAGATACCGAGTGTACGGGCGCGCAGTTCGGCCCTTCCGAGCACGCGGTGGACGTCCGCGAGCCTCGTACCAGGGGAGTCGTTGAACTCGTCGGGCGAGCTGACGCAGTGTCCGTCGGAGTGCAGCACCTCCATCACCTGGACCCGTCCGCGCCGCGCCTCGACCGCCGTGCCGAAGCCGTGCGCGAGCACCGCCGCCTGCGCGCCCAGCAGGCAGACCCGGCCCCGGGCGTCCCACATGGTGCCCTGCACCCAGCCGGCGGTGGTCAGGTAACGGGAGGTCAGGGCGAGGTGGTCGGCGACGCTGACGGGGGTCGGCCGCGCGGTCCTGCGGAGCAGGCGGTCCAGCAGGGTGGGGGCGGGGAGCGGGAAGCCCGTGTGCCAGGGGCGCAGCACACTGCCGAGCGGGCAGACGCGGGGGACGGCGAGGCGGACGGGTGCGGGGAGCGAGTGGAGGTAGGCCTCGATCTCGGTGATCAGGGCGGAGCCGTCGGCGGTGAGCATCGGCGGTGGGGTGAGGAGTGGGGCGAGGACCGGCATGCGGCTGCTCCTTATGTACCGATTTGGTGGCCTTTCTCTTGATACCTGAGCGGGTACGGGGAGGCGGCCGCCGACGCGCGGGAAGGGCGTGGGGACCCGGCGTACGGTGGGAGGCGGGGGTCTGCACCGAGGAGGACGCCATGCCCGGTTCCGTCACCATCGGACACACCGATGCACTGGTGATGCTCAGCCACGACGACGCCGCGCGCCTGGCGCGCACCCTGCGGGCGCTCTCCGAGGGCCGGCCGGCGCCTGCCGCGGAGGAAGGGGAGGAGGCACAGGCCAGGTGGTCCCGCCGACTGGCCGACTACCTGGACCGGCACCTCTGACGGAGCCCGGACCTCTGACGAAGCCGGGACGCGGCGGGATCCGGGCGGGTAGCGTGCGGGCATGTCGATCTCGTGGGTGACCGTCCCGACGCCGCTGCCGAGCGGGCCCGTGCGGCTGGCCGTCACCGACCAGGGGGTGGCGGCGGTCTCGTACCACGGCGACGCGGTGGCGGGGCTGCCCGCCGGACTGCCGGAGTGCGCGGACGAGCAGCGGGTGGCGCTGGTGCGATCCCGGGTCGACGAGTACTTCGCGGGGAACCGGCGGGACCTGGAGCTGCCGCTGGACTGGCGCTTCGCCACCGGCCCGCACCGGGTGGTGCTGGAGACGCTCAAGCGCGAGGTCCCGTTCGGGAAGACCGTCACCTACGGCGAACTCGCCGCCCGCAGCGGGGCCTTCGAGGAGCTGGACGAGGGCGACTGGGCCGCCGCCCGCACTGTCGGCAAGATGATGGGGGCCAATCCGCTCTGCCTGCTGGTGCCCTGCCACCGGGTGGTGGCCTCGGACGGGATCGGCGGTTTCGGCGGCGGCCAGGTCGGCGTGGAGGTGAAGCGCTGGCTGCTCACCCTGGAGGGCGTGCTCCCGCCGACCCTGGACTGGAGCGGCCCGACCTGACCGGAGGCCGGGCCCGCGGCCGTCAGGCCATCGCCACCAGCCGCGGCACCGGGGCGGCGGTGGCCGCCACGGCGGGAGCGGGAGCGGCTGCGGGCAGCACCGGCTGGACCGAGGAGACCAGCGCGTAGTCGGTGCCCAGCAGATCCTCGACCAGCGGCAGCACCGGGCTGGCGCCGAGCGCGAGCTGTACGGCGGCCAGCGGCAGGTTGAGCCCGCACAGCCGCAGCTGGTGCAGCCCGCCGGAGGGCCGGGTGTTGATGTCCAGCAGGACCGGCGTGCCGCGGTAGTGGCGGAACTGCACGTTGGAGAGGTACGACAGGCCGAAGGTCTCCACCAGCCGGCGGGCCGGCTCCAGGTAGGCCGGGTCGGTGGTGAAGCCCCGGCGGCGGCCGGTCTTGGTGCGGCCGACGGCGGCCAGCAGGCGGCCGTCCTGGTCGGCCAGGCAGTCCACCGAGACCTCGGGGCCCGCCAGGTAGGGCATCACCAGCAGGTCCACCGAGCCGGGTGCGGCGGCCAGTGCGCCGGCCAGCTGGTCCAGCTGGACGCTGCCGCTCGGCCAGCCGTTCAACTGCCGCAGGCTGAACGGCTCCCGGGTGATGGTGCGGAAGCCCTCGCCGCCCGCCCCGCTGGCCGGCTTGAGGCAGGGCTGCTCGCCCAGCTCCTCCAACTCGGCGACGGCGGACAGGAGTTCACCGGCCGTCCGGACGCGGTACCAGGGCGGCACCGGGAGGCCGGCGGCGGCCATCGCGACGTAGCCGTCCACCTTGTCGGCGAAGGTGGCTATGCCCTCGGCGGGCGGGCAGACCAGGGCGGTGCCCAGCGCGGCGAACTCCGCGCGGTGCCGGGCCACCACCTCCTGGTGCAGGCGGGGCAGGAAGACGTCGATCCGGTGCCGGTCGCAGAAGTCCAGCGCGAACTCCAGGTACGCCTCCGGGGTCAGGCCGTCCGGCTCCGGAAGGCCGTGGTCGGCGGCGGCCAGCACCGGGGAGTCGGTGTCCACGTGGGTGGCGAAGACCTCGACCGGGGCGGCCCGGAGCAGGTCGATGAAGAAGACGTTCTCGGCGTAGGTGCGGTTCAGCCAGACGCGGACGGGGGCGCTCACGGAGGTCTCCCGGGGAGAGGGCGCGACAAGAGGGCACGGCGAAGCGGAGGGGTGGGGCAGGAGGGCACGGCAAAGGGAGAGGGCGTCCGCGTGAGGGTGGCCAGAACGGCCATCGGTCGCGCCCTTGTGGTGGCACCTTAGCGCCCCGTTCGAAGCGGGTGAACGGGGGGTGGCAGCCGATCCGTGACGCGCGTCGACCCGGGAGTGGACGGAGGGTCAAAACCCCTGCCGGGGAGGGGTGCTGGGGCGCGTCGGCGAAGGTTACCGGCAGGTGAAATCTTCCGGGGACGGCGTGGACGGGGGCGCGCGGAGCACAGTGGTGGTGCCGAAGGGGCTCGAACGCCTGAACTGTCATCAGTTCGGGTGAGTGGGCCCGCCGGACCGGACCGTGGGCGTCCGATCGCGCAGCACCATGGGGTGCCACCACGTCCACGTTCGTCGTGCCCGCGGAAGGGTCGCAGATGACCACCGAGATCCAGCAGGGAATCCCCGCCGCGCGCGGGGCGGATCAGGCGCGCTCCAGCCTCGGCACCGAGGCGGCGCGCACCCTCGCCAGCACCACCAAGTCCGCCCCCCAGATGCAGGAGATCACCGACCGCTGGCTGCTCAGGGCACTGCCCTGGGTGGAGGTCCAGGCCGGGACCTACCGGGTGAACCGGCGGCTGACGTACCTGGCCGGCCGCGGCCGGGTCGCCTTCGAGCAGGCCGGGGCCGCCGTCCGGCTGGTGCCGCCCTCGCTGCGCGAACTCCCGGTGCTGCGCGGCTTCCCGGAGGACGGGCCGTTGGCCGAGCTGGCCGACCGCTGCGTGCAGCGCCGGGTCGAGCCCGGCGAGGTGCTGGCCGAGGCCGGCCGGCCCGTGACCGAGGTGCTGCTGGTCGCGCACGGCAAGCTGCGGCGGACCGGCACCGGCAGGTACGGCGAGACCACCGCGCTCGGCGGAGCCGCCGACGGCGACCCGGTCGGCGACGAGGCGCTGGCCCAGGACGAGCCGCACTGGCCCTACACGGTGACCGCCACCACGGCCGGCACCGTGCTGGCGCTCCCGCTGGACGCCTTCCGGCAGCTGGCCGAGCGCTCGGCCGGGCTGCGCGAGCAGCTGCGCGCCCACCGCGAGGCGGCGGCCCGGCCGGTCAACAAGCGCGGCGAGGCCGCCATCGAGCTGGCCGCCGGGCACTCCGGCGAGCCGGTCATCCCCACCACCTTCGTGGACTACGAACTCCGGCCCCGCGAGTACGAGTTGAGCGTGGCCCAGACGGTGCTGCGGGTGCACACCAGGGTCGCCGACCTCTACAACCAGCCGATGAACCAGACCGAGCACCAGCTCCGCCTCACCATCGAGGCGCTGCGCGAGCGCCAGGAGCACGAGCTGGTCAACAACCCGGAGTTCGGCCTGCTGGCCAACGTGGCGCACGAGCAGCGGATCACCACCCGCTCCGGCCCGCCCACCCCCGACGACATGGACGACCTGCTCAGCCGCCGCCGGGGCACCAGGTTCTACCTGGCCCACCCGAGGGCGATCGCCGCGATCGGCCGCGAGGCCAACCGGCGCGGGCTGTACCCGGCGGCCCGGGAGAAGGACGGCACGCTGCTGACCACCTGGCGCGGGGTGCCGATCCTGCCCTGCGACAAGATCCCGGTCAGCCCGCAGCAGACCACCTCGATCCTGGCCATGCGGGTGGGCGAGAAGGAGCAGGGCGTGATCGGCCTGCGGCAGACCGGGATCCCGGACGAGGTCGAGCCCGGGCTGAACGTGCGCTTCATGGGGATCGGCGAGAAGGCGATCGTCTCCTACCTGGTCAGCACCTACTACTCCGCGGCCGTCCTGGTCCCGGACGCGGTCGGCGTCCTGGAGAACGTCGACGTGGCGCACCGCGGCTAGCCGCCGGCCGCCGGCCGGTGGTCCGGCGGCTCCGTTCGTACGAGGCAACCGACAGAGTTGGGGGAGGGCACGATGGGGATCTTCGCGCTGGAGCGGAACGGGGCGGGGAGCGGGACGGGGAACGGAAGCGCCGGCGGCAGCCAGGAGGGCTCCGAGGCCGCCGAACTGCTGGCCCGCTCCCGGGCGGTGGTGGACCCGGCGCTGCGCGCCGCGATCGGCTCGATGCCGGACTCGATGCGGCTGGTGTCCGGATACCACTTCGGCTGGTGGGAGGCGGACGGCACGCCCTCCGACACCGGCTCGGGCAAGGCGATCCGCCCGGCCCTGGTGCTCGCCGCCCTCCAGGCGGTCGGCGGCACCGACCCGTCGGTCGCCGTCGGAGCGGCCGCCGCGGTGGAGCTGGTGCACAACTTCACCCTGCTGCACGACGACGTGATCGACCGCGACCTGACCAGACGTCACCGAGCCACCGCCTGGCGCGCCTTCGGCATCACCGAGGCGATCCTTGCCGGCGACGCGATGCACTCGCTGGCCCTGCGGGTGCTGGCCGAGGACGGCCACCCGGCCGCCCCGGCGGCGATCCGGCGGCTGGCCGACTGCGTGGTCGAGCTGTGCGCCGGTCAGCAGGCCGACTGCGCCTTCGAGCAGCGCACCGACGTGACGCTCGCCGAGTGCCTGGAGATGGCCGAGGCGAAGACCGGCGCGCTGCTCGGCTGCGCCGGTGCGGTCGGCGCGCTGTACGGCGGGGGCGGTGAGCAGGCGGCCGAGGCGCTGGACGCTTTCGGCCGCGAGATCGGCCTGGCCTTCCAGCTGATCGACGACCTGATCGGCATCTGGGGCGACCCGGCCGTCACCGGCAAGCCGGTCGGCGCCGACCTGGCGGCCCGCAAGAAGTCGCTGCCCGTGGTCTTCGCCCTCGGCTCGGGCACCGAGGCGGGCGCCCGGCTGGCCGAACTCTACGCGGTGGAGCGTGCGTTGACGGAGGAGGAGCTGGCCGAGGCGGCGGACGCGGTGGACCGGGCCGGCGGCCGCGCCTGGGCCCAGGGCGAGTCCTGCGAACGGATGGCCGCCGCCATCGGCCACCTGGCCGACGCGGTGCCCGACCCGTCGGCCGCGGACGACCTGCTCGCCCTGGCCGAACTGGTGACGCGGCGCTCCTTCTGACCCCTGCGGGGGCGCGGGGCTGTGCTGATGTGCGGCTGCGCCGCGTGGGCGCGCGGTTGGTGGTCACCCCGGGGGCGCGAGGAACTGCGCGCAGCGGAAGAGAGTGACCCGTGTGCCGGGTACGGACAGCCACTTGCAAGTGAAGGCCCGTACCCGGCACACGGGTCACTCTCTTCCGTCCCGCGCAGTTCCCCGCGCCCCCGGCCTCACCTCCTGCCGCGCCCGGCCTCACCTTCTGCCGCGCCCGGCCCGGGCCAGGCCTCGCGTGCCGCCGTGCCGGGGGCGGGTCGGGCGCATAGCATCCGGACCGTACGGTTCATGACGGTATGTCCGGAAGCGGGGAGTGCGGCGGCATGGGCAATCCGGCACTGGTGGACCCCGGGACGGTCCGGCGGACGGCGGCCGAGGCCTGGAGCTGGGGGCACTCCCTGGTGGAGGGCTACCGCCTGCTCTACCCGGAGGTGCTGGACGAGGCCGACCCGGGCCACGTCGGCGGCTTCGGCCGGTTCGGCCGCCACCGTCCGGAGGAGGACGGTGGCCCGTACTCCCGGGCCTGGCTCGACCTGCGGACCGAGCCCTGGGTCCTGGAGCTCCCGGCGGCCGGCCCCGCGGTCTCGGCCACCGTGCAGGAGTTGGACTCCTCGCTGATCGGCACCCTCACCTGCGGTGCCCGCCCCGCCCGCTACCTGATCGCCGCCGCCCCGTCCGACCCGCGGTCCACCGACGGGGCGGCGTACGCCGACGAGCCGTACGAAGGCGTGCTGCGCGCCGACGGGCGGTTGGTCCGGGTCACCGTCCGGGCCGGCGAGCCCTGCGGAGGAGGGGTGCTCCTGCTGCCGCTCAGCGCTCACCACGGCGAGCCTCCGGCCGCCCCGCCGGAGCCGGTGTGGCCGGTCTGGCGGGACGAGCTGCTCAGCGGCCCGGACTACTTCGTGCTGCTGGACTTCCTGCTCGGCTTCCTCCCGCTCCCGCCCGATCCGGCGGCCCGCCCGGCCGAGCGCGACCTGCGCCGGAGGCTGGCCGAACTCGGCATCGGCGGAGGGGACTTCGAGCCCGCCGTGCTGCCGGTCGAGCTGCGCGAGGAGATGCTCGCCGGACTCCACGACGGCCACCCGACGGCGCAGCCGCCCGGCTGACGGGCCGGCTGACGGGCAGGCCGTCTCCGCGGCTCAGGCCGGGCCCGGGGTCACCGTCGGCGACGGGGTGTCGGACGGGGAGGGCGCGGGGCTCGGGTCGGCGGATGGAGAGCCGGACGGCGTCGGCGTCGGTGTGGAGGACGGGGTGGGCGTCGCAGTCGGCTCGGCGGTGGGGGTCCCGCCGGGCGTCTGGGTGGGTGTCGCGGAGGACGAGGGGGCCGGGGAACTCGGCTGGGTCGGGACGCCACGGTCGGACGGGCCGCCTTCCAGGGTGACGACGGCTTGGGAGGGGGGCAGGGCGATCCGGGCCCGCCAGGGGTGCTGCGGGGCGAGGTCCTGATCGACCGTCACGGTGAGGGTGATCCGCTGGGAGGGTTCGAGGGTGCCGGAGTCCCGGCTGAGGCGCAGCCACGGGGCGTCGCTCTCGGCCCGCCAGTGCAGGGCGATGGAGCCGGTGTTCACCAGGGTGATCACCGTGCGCTCGCCGAACTCCTGTGCCTCGACGGTCAGTTGCCCGCCGCCCTGCTGGGCCGCCGGGGGTGCCGGGGTGGGCGTCTCCAGGTGCGGCGTGGTGCGGTCGAGCCGTACCGCGTTCCGCGAGGGCACCGGGACGGCGGGCCCGAGCACCGACGGGAGCAACGTTTCTGCGCCCTCCGCCCCGGCCCCGCCCGGGGCCCCGTTTGCGGCGCCGGTGACCGCCCCGGCCAGCGCCAGGCCGGGCTCGGGGGCCGGGCCCCGGTCCGAGGCCGGCTGGGGGGCGTGCGGCGCGGAGCCGGGCGCCGGGGTCTCCACCCGGACCGAGGAGACCGAGCCCGCCGCACCGGAGCCGCCGTCCGCACCGCGGTGCGCGCCCCAGAGCGCCACCACGGGCGCGGTCAGCACCGCCGCCAGCACGCCGGTGGTGACCACCCGCTGACGGACCGCCGGCCCGCGCAGCCGGCGCGGCGCCCGGTGCCGGGGGAAGCCCTGCCGGTCGAAGCGGAGCGTCTCCTCCTCCGGCCCGGCCTGGCGCCGGACCACCAGCCGCTCCCGCAGCACCTCGGGCGCGCGCAGCAGCGGCAGCCCGGGCAGCGCGGCCAGCCCGGAGTCCAGCTCGCCGGAGACCCGCTCGGCGGTGCCCCGGCAGGTCGGGCACTCCACCACGTGCCGCACCAGCTCCCGGCGCAGCGCCGGGCCGAGCACCCACTCCCGCCAGTGCTCCGCCCCGGCCCCGCCCAGCTCGGCCAGCACCGGGCAGCTGCCCACGCCGAGCACCAGCAGCGCCACCCTGGTCCGCCAGACCTCGGCCTCGGCGGCGGCCAGCAGACCGTCCGCCTCCGCTCCCGGCAGCCCGAGCACGGCGGCCACCTCGGCCGGGGCCAGCCGGTGACGGACCGCCAGCTCCAGCGCCTCGCGCTGCTCCGGGGACGTCCCGGCGCCCTCCGGCCAGGCCAGCGAGGCCAGCTCGCGGCGGTGCTCCCGGCTGACCGGGGCACCCCCGGCGGGCGGTGCGCCGCCGTCCTGGCCCTCGGTCATCCGGCGCAGGCAGCAGTGCCGGGCCAGCGAGTACAGCCAGGCGCGGCGCAGCTCGGGCGCGCCCAGCCGGGCGTCGTGACGCAGCGCCAGGTCGCGCACCTCGCGGACGGCGGCCACCGCGGCGTCGTGGTCGCAGAGCACCGAGAGGCAGTAGGTGAACAGCCCGTCGGCGTAGTGGTCGTAGGCTGCGGCCGTCGATCCGGTGCCGGCGGCCTGGGGCGTGGGGGAAGTCGACACCCTTCCGACGCTAGGCACCGGCCCGTGCGCCGGTGCGGATTCGGGCGCCTTGTACTTCTTTCGGGTAACAACACCAGCCGCACCGTCACCTCCGCGCACCCCCGTGTCCCGCTGCGCGCCCCCGGCTGTCGGTGGCAGCCGTTACGGTGTGGGCCATGGCTGCCCGTACCAAGACAACCGCCAAGCCGCGCCCGGCCTACCGCTGCACCGAGTGCGGGAACGTGGTGCCCAAGTGGGTCGGCCGCTGCCCGGAGTGCAACGCCTGGGGCACGGTCGAGGAGTACGGCGCGGTCCCGATCCGCACCACGGCGGCCGGGCCGGTCAGCTCGCCGGCCAAGCCGATCGGGCAGATCGACGGGCAGGTGGCGACGGCCCGCTCCACCGGCGTGCCGGAGCTGGACCGCGTGCTCGGCGGCGGCCTGGTGCCCGGCGCGGTGGTCCTGATGGCCGGCGAGCCCGGCGTCGGCAAGTCCACCCTGCTGCTCGACGTGGCGGCCAAGGCGGCCACCGCGCAGCACCGCACGCTCTACGTCACCGGCGAGGAGTCGGCCGGCCAGGTCCGCCTGCGGGCGGACCGGATCAACGCGCTCTCCGACCACCTCTACCTGGCCGCCGAGTCCGACCTCGGCGCGGTGCTCGGCCACATCGACACCGTCAACCCCGGCCTGCTGATCCTGGACTCGGTGCAGACCATCGCCTCCGCCGAGCTGGACGGCGCCCCCGGCGGCCCGGCCCAGGTCCGCGAGGTGGCGAACGCGCTGATCCGGGTCTCCAAGGAGCGCGGCATGGCCACCCTGCTGGTCGGCCACGTCACCAAGGACGGCCAGATCGCCGGCCCGCGCCTGCTGGAGCACCTGGTCGACGTGGTGCTGAGCTTCGAGGGGGACAGGCACGCCCGGCTGCGGCTGATCCGCGGCGTCAAGAACCGCTACGGCGCGACGGACGAGGTGGGCTGCTTCGAGCTGCACGACGAGGGCATCGTCGGCCTGGCCGACCCGTCCGGCCTCTTCCTGACCCGCCGTGACAAGCCGGTGGCGGGCACCTGTCTGACGGTCACCCTGGAGGGCAAGCGCCCGCTGGTGGCCGAGGTCCAGGCGCTGATGGTGGACTCGCAGATCCCCTCCCCGCGCCGGACCACCTCCGGTCTGGAGTCCCCCCGGATCGCGATGATCCTGGCGGTGGTGGAGCGGCACGGCGGGGTGAAGCTCGGCAAGCAGGACATCTACACCGCCACCGTCGGCGGGGTGAAGCTCACCGAGCCCTCGGCCGACCTGGCGATCGCCCTCGCGGTGGCCTCCTCCTCCACCGACACCCCGCTGCCCAACAACCTGGTGGCGATCGGCGAGGTCGGCCTGGCGGGCGAGGTGCGGCGGGTGACGGGCGTTCAGCGGCGGCTCGCCGAGGCCCACCGGCTGGGCTTCACCCACGCCCTGGTCCCGCCGGACCCGGGCAAGGTGCCGCCGGGCATGAAGGTGGTCGAGGTCTCCGACATCGGCGAGGCGCTGCGGGCGATTCCGGGCCGCCGCCGGGCCTCCGCGAAGCCGAAGGCGGACGCGGCCGGGGGCGCCGCGGCCGCTCCGGCCCCGAGGCAGAGCACCCGTCAGACCGCCCGCCAGGCCCCGGTCGCGGCCTACCCCGACGAGCTGATGGAGGGGTGGGAGCCGGTCGACTCGGACGAACTCATCTGACCCAGACCCCGTTATTGCCGCACGCCGTTAGACTTTCCCCTGTTTAATCGGCAGAAGCATCAATGCAGTAATGCAATAACGAGAGACAAGACCGCCGGGCACCAAGCCGAGCGGTCCGGGTCTACCGGAGGAGTCACGTGGCAGCCAGCGACCGGGCGGACAAGTCCTCCCGTGAGGAGGCCCTGCTGCGGGCCTCCCTCAGTGCCATCGCCCCGGGCACGGGACTCCGCGACGGGCTGGAGCGGGTGCTCCGGGCCAACACCGGCGGCCTGATCGTGCTGGGCTTCGACAAGACCGTCGACGCCATCTCCACCGGCGGGTTCGTGCTGGACGTGGAGTTCACCGCCACCCGCCTGCGCGAGCTGTGCAAGCTGGACGGCGCGGTGGTGCTGGACAAGGACATCACCAAGATCGTCCGGGCGGGCGTCCACCTGATGCCGGACTCCACCATCCCCACCGACGAGACCGGCACCCGCCACCGCACCGCCGAGCGGGTCAACCGGCAGACCGGCTACCCGGTGGTCGCGGTCTCGCACTCGATGCGCCTGATCGCCATGTACGTCAACGGCACCCGCCGGGTGCTGGAGGACTCCACCACCGTCCTCTCCCGGGCGAACCAGGCGCTGGCCACCCTGGAGCGCTACAAGCTCCGCCTCGACGAGGTGGCCGGCACCCTCTCCGCCCTGGAGATCGAGGACCTGGTCACCGTCCGGGACGTCACCGCCGTGGCCCAGCGGCTGGAGATGGTCCGCCTGATCGCCGCCGAGATCGCCGGCTACGTGCTGGAGCTCGGCACCGACGGCCGCCTGCTCTCGCTCCAGCTGGACGAGTTGATCGCGGGCGTCGAGCCCGAGCGCGAGCTGGTCGCCCGGGACTACTTCCCGGAGCGGGCCGCCAAGCGCGGCAAGACCGTCACCGACGTGCTGGCCGACCTGGAGGCGCTCACCCACGCGGAGCTGCTCGACCTCCAGACGGTGGCCAAGGCCTTCGGCTACTCCGGCACCCCCGAGTCGCTGGACTCGGCCGTCTCGCCGCGCGGCTACCGCCTGCTTGCCAAGGTCCCGCGCCTGCCGAACACGGTGATCGAGCGCCTGGTCGAGCACTTCGGCGGCCTGCAGAAGCTGCTGGCCGCCTCCATCGACGACCTGCAGACCGTCGAGGGCGTCGGCGAGACCCGGGCCCGCTCGGTCCGCGAGGGGCTCTCCCGGCTCGCAGAATCGTCCATCCTGGAGCGCTACGTCTGACCCGTGGTCAGCCCTCGGGCGCGGGATCGGGCTTGACGGCGTAGTAGAGGCTCATCAGCGTGACCTCGACCGCGTCGGGGTCGGTGCTGTTCCCCTCCGCGATCAGCTCGTCGATGACCGCGCGCAGCCGGTCCCGCATCTCCACCGCCCGCTCCGGGCGCACCCGCAGGCCGACGTGGCTGAACAGGCCCGGTGAGGCGGGCTGCGCCGGGTCGGTGGTGGGCAGGCCGAGCCGCCCGGCCAGGTAGAGCCGCTGGTAGTCCTCCCGGACCAGGTCCAGGGTGGCCAGCATGGCCCGGAGTGCCTCGGGCCGCTCGGCCGAGTCCCCCGCGAACACGCCGGGGGAGATCTTCAGCGACTTCTGGCCGAGCCGGTAGCGGCTCTCGGTGATGCCCGAGACCAGCCGGGTGCCGGCCACCTGGATCAGACCGGTCTGCTCCAGCTGCTTGATGTGCCGGTAGAGCTTGGTCTGCGGTTCGTCCAGTGCGGCCGCGATCTCCTTGACCGTCAGCTCCTGCGGTTCGCGCCGGTACAGCGCGTTCATGATCGCGATCCGGACCGGGTCGGCGAGCGCCTTGAGGGTCGCCACGTCGGTGACCTCACGCTCCGTCAGTTGCTCCACCATGCGGTCATTAACCCATGAGCATCAACCCTTGCGCAAACGGTCACGCCTCTGCAATCGTTCACTCGAACGTGAATGGTGGCCAGTGAGTGAACGGGGTGGGTGCGATGACTGCGCTTCAGGTCGAACGCGGGGCGGGGACCGAGCCGGAGCCGGTGGTGCCGCTGCGGCGGAACTGGCGCTTCCAGGCGCTCTGGAGCGGCGCCGCCGCCTCCATGCTCGGCACGATGGTGGCCGACACCGCCTACCCGCTGCTGCTGCTCGCGATGACCGGCTCCCCGACGCTGGCCGGGGCCTTCGGCGCGGTCCAGTTCACCGTCTCGCTGCTGCTCGGCCTGCACGGCGGCGCGCTGGCCGACCGCCGGGACCGGCGGGTGATCCTGATCGTGAGCGACGCCGTCCGGGTGCTCGCCACCCTCAGCGTCCCGGCCGCCCTCTGGCTCGGCCGCCTCACCGTCCCGCACGTCCTGCTGGTGGCCGCCGTGCTCGGCGCCACCGTCGCCTACGCCGGGCCGGTGCGGATGCTCGCGGTCCGCTCGGTGGTGCCGCCGAGCCAGCTGCGCCAGGCCCTCACCCAGGACGAGGTCCGGGTCAACGGCGCCTCGCTGCTCGGACCGCCGTTGGCCGGCCTGCTGCTCGGCCTCGGCCGGGCGGTGCCCTTCGTGGCCACCGCACTCTCCTCGCTCTACGCCCTGGCCACCGCCTGCCTGGTCCGCTTCGACGGCCGCCCGGGGGGTGCCGGCGGGGAGAAGGGCGGCAGCATGCTGGACGGCCTCCGGGAGCTGGGGCGGAACCGGCTGATGTGCTCGGTGCTCGGCGTCATCGCACTGATCAACCTGGCCGGGTCGACCACCCTGCTGCCGGTCATGGTCCTGCTGCGGGACAACGGCGTGAGCACCACCGGGACCGGCCTGGTGCTGGCGGGCGAGGCGGTCGGCGGCCTGCTCGGCGCGCTGCTGGTCCGGCCGCTGCACCGGTGGTTCGGGCCGGGCGTGCTGGCGCTGCTGGTCAGCGGGGCGATGGTGCCGGTGCTGCTGGTGCCGTACGTCAGCGCGTCCCCGGTGGTGCTGTTCGCGGCGCTGGTGCTGCTCGCCCTGGGCGTGCCGGCCCTGCGGGTGATGCTCGACCTGCTGGTCTTCCAGCGGGTGGCCGACGAGGTGCGGGGGCGGGTGATCGCGGCCTCGATGACGGTGCTGATGCTCGGGGTGCCGCTGGGGATGTTCCTGGGCGGGGTGCTGCTGGACCACTTCGCGGCGCGCACGGTGCTCGGCGGGGTGGCGGCCGTCCTGGCGGTGGCGCTGCTGGGGATGGCGGCACCGCGGCGGCTGCGCACGGCAGGGTGGTGATCCCGGGGGCGCGGGGAACTGCGCGAGGCGGAAGACACTGACCCGTGTGCCGGGTACGGATGTTCACTTGCAACTGAGCTTCCGTACCCGGCACTTGGGTCACTCTCTTCCGCCTCGCGCAGTTCCTCGCGCCCCCAGACGCATGACCTTGTCCCGGAGATGCCGCTGCTCCGGGGCGCTGGTGGTTCGACGGGCGGCTTCCGCGTACGCCTCGGCGGCCTCCGCGTCGCGGCCGAGGCGCTCCAGGAGGTGGGCGCGGGTGGCGAGGAGGCGGTGGTGGCGGGTGAGGCGCCTGTCGGCGGCGAGGGCGTCGAGTTCGGCGAGGGCGGCCTCGGGGCTGGCCACCTCGGCGAGGGCCACGGTGCGGTTGAGGCTGACCATCGGGCCGGGGTCGAGCCGGGTCAGCAGGTCGTAGAGGACGAGGATCTGGGGCCAGTCGGTGGCGGCCACGTCGGCCGCCTCGTCGTGCACGGCGGCGATCGCGGCCTGCACCTGGTACGGCCCGACCCGGCCCGACGGCAGCGTGCGGGCCAGGAGTTGGGTGCCCTCGGCGATCAGGGCGGCGTCCCAGCGGGAGCGGTCCTGATCGGTCAGCGGCACCAGTTCGCCGGCGGGGCCGGTGCGGGCCAGCCGGCGGGCCTCGGTGAGCAGCATCAGGGCCAGCAGCCCGGCGGCCTCGGTCTCGTCCGGGGCCAGCCGTAGCAGCAGGCGGGTGAGCCGGATCGCTTCGGCCGAGAGGTCCGGCGCCGTCAGCTCCTCGCCCCCGGAGGCGGTGTAGCCCTCGTTGAAGACCAGGTAGAGCACCCGCAGGACCTCGCCGAGCCGTTCGTCCCGCTCGGCGGGGGTGGGCATCCGGAGCCGCGCGCCGCTCTCCCGGACGGCCTGTTTGGCCCGGCTGATCCGCTGGGCCATCGTCGCCTCGGGCACCAGGAAGGCGGCGGCGATCTGAGCGGTGGTCAGACCGCCGACCGCGCGCAGGGTGAGGGCCACCCGGCTGGGGCGGGAGAGCGCGGGGTGGCAGCAGAGGAAGAGCAGGGCGAGGGAGTCGTCCCCGGCGGTGTCGGCATCGGCGGCCGGGGCGAGCAGGGCAGACTGCGGGGTGGCGAGCAGCACCCGGTCCTCGCGGTCGCGGCGGGCCCGTTCGCTGCGCACCAGGTCGACCAGCCGCCGGTTGGCGACGGTGACCAGCCAGCCGCGGGGGTTGTCCGGCACGCCCTCGGCGG
The DNA here is from genome assembly GCF_053596675.1 of Kitasatospora sp. NPDC001664. Lineage (NCBI taxonomy): Bacteria > Bacillati > Actinomycetota > Actinomycetes > Kitasatosporales > Streptomycetaceae > Kitasatospora > Kitasatospora sp. NPDC001664. The sequence continues at coordinate 40,170 of NZ_JBSFGS010000041.1, read as the reverse complement.
GCCACTGGAGGGCGGCCGCGAGCAGGGCCTCCTGCACGGCGTCCTCGCAGCTGTCGAAGGCCCCGCCGTGGCGGCGCAGCAGCGCGCCGAGGACCTGCGGCGCCAGTTCGCGCAGCAGGTCCTCGACGGTGGGCGGGACGGTCATGCCTCGGGCGCGGCTTCGTGCAGGATCGGCCAGAGCTCGACCGGGTCGGTGTCGGCGAACGGCATGTCGGCCGCGATCTGCTGGGCCCGCTCCAGGTCCTCCACGTCCAGCAGGTAGAAGCTGGCCAGGTACTCCTTGGTCTCCAGGTACGGCCCGTCGGTGACGGCGGGGGCGCCGTCCTGACGGCGCACCAGCTGGGCGGAGGCCGCGTCGGCCAGACCGTAGGCGCCGATGAGCTCCCCGGTGGCCTGGTACTTCCGGTTGAACGCGTCCTGCCGGGCGATCGCGGCCGGCCACTCCTCGGCCGGGATGGCCTCCCACTTGGCCTGGTTGCCGTAGATCATCGCGACGTACTTCATCTCGGGTCCTCCTCGCTGCGGTGCACTGTCACCCTTCGGTCGGAGCCGGCACGGGGTTCTCTACACGCCCGGCGGATTTCCTTCGAAGATCTTTTCAGGAGCTCGCGAAGGTGCGCCGGTAGACCGTCGGCGGGACGCCGCGACGCCTGACGAACTGTTCGCGCAGCACCGCCGCGCTGCGGTAGCCGACCAGGTGGGCGATCTCCTCGACCGCGAGGGCGGTGGTCTCCAGCAGTTCCTCGGCGCGGGCGAGGCGCAGCTCCAGCAGCCAGGCGTGCGGGGTGGTGCCGGTGGCGGCGGTGAAGCGGCGGGCGAAGGAGCGGCGGCTCATCAGGGCGCGGCGGGCCAGCTCGGCGACGGGGAGCGGCCGGTCGAGGTGCGCGCGGGCCCAGGCGAGCACCTCGGCGAGGCGTTCGTCCTCGGTGTCGGCGGGGACGGGGGCGGCCACGTACTGGGCCTGGCCGCCGGCCCGGTGCGGGGGGAGGACCAGGTCGCGCGCGATGGCGTTGGCGGTGGCGGCGCCGTACTCGCGGCGCAGCAGGTGCAGGCTGAGGTCGAAGCCGGCCGCCGCGCCCGCGCCGGTGACGATGCTGCCCTCGTCCACGTAGAGCGCCTCGGGCTGGACGGAGACCTCGGGGTGACGGTCGGTCAGGAGCCCGGCGAAGCGCCAGTGGGTGGTGGCCCGGCGGCCGTCCAGCAGACCGGCGGCGGCCAGCGCGAAGCTGCCGACGCAGTGCGCGCCGACCAAGGCGCCGCGGGCGTGGGCGGCGGTGAGGGCGGCCAGCACGGCGGGCGGCGGCGGGGTGCGGAAGTCGGACCAGGGGAGGAAGAGCACCAGGTCGGCGGTGGTGAGGCGGTCCAGTCCGTGCGTGACCTGGACGGGGACGCCGACGTCGGTGGGCACCGGGCCGGGTCGCTCGGTGCAGAGCGCGAAGTCGAAGCGGGGCAGCCCGCCGCCGCGCTCGGCGAACACCTCGGCGATCACCCCGACGGCGAGCAGCCCGACCCCGGGCGGGGCGTAGGCGGCGACGGAGCGGAACGGCGTGGCGGGGGCTGGGGCGACGGGCACGGGCACGGGCATCCGGGCAGTGTGGCACGGTTGGCACGAAACCCGCGATCGGTGGCATCACGGCCACTCGTCGGGAAGCCGCAGGTCGGCGAGGCTCTACGGCATGACCACTGACGCACCCGCGGGCCGCAGCGCCTCCTTCACCGTCCTGACCACCGGCTACACCCTCTCCACCGGCCCGGGCGTGGCCGCCACCGTCTCGTACGTGACCGACGGCGGCCGGCACGTGGTGGTGGACCCGGGCATGGTGGCCCACCGCGACCGCATCCTCGGCCCGCTGGCGGAGCTCGGCCTGACGGCGGACCAGGTCACCGACGTGGTGCTGAGCCACCACCACCCGGACAACACCATGAACGTCGGCCTGTTCGGCGAGGCGGCCGTCCACGACCACAAGGCCGAGTACCGGGCCGACCAGTGGACCGACCGGGACGCCGACGGTCACGAACTCACCCCCTCCCTGCGCCTGATCGCGACCCCCGGCCACAGTCCGGAGGACATCACCCTGCTGGCCGGCACCCCGGACGGCGTGGTGGCCTTCGTCGGCGACCTCTGGTGGCGCCCCAACGGCCCGGTCGAGGACCCGGTCTCCCCGGACCAGGCGGTCCTGCGGGCCTCCCGCGAACGCGTGCTGGCCGTCGCCGACCTGATCGTCCCCGGCCACGGCGCCCCCTTCCGGGCCGAGGACGCGCTGCTCTGAGCAGGCCACTGCCCGCCGCGGCCGAGGAGGGCCGGGCGGGCAGCGGGTGAGGCGGCGTCAGCTGGTGACGCGGAGCAGCTTGTTGGGGCTGCCGGTGCCGATGCCGGTGAGGACGTTGGAGGTCGCCGCCGCGAGCAGGGCCGAGGTGACCGCCGCCGGGGTGGCGGTGGTGTGGTACGAGAGGTAGACGGCGGCGGCGCCGGCCACGTGGGGGGTGGCCATCGAGGTGCCGGAGATGGTGTTGGTGGCGGTGTCGCCGGTGCCCCAGGACGAGGTGATGTTGGAGCCGGGGGCGAAGAGGTCGACCCGGGTGCCGTAGTTGGAGAAGCTGGAGCGGGCGTCGGTGTTGGTGGTGGAGCCGACGGTGATGGCGGTCGGGACGCGGGCCGGGGAGTAGTTGTTGGCGTTGGCGTTGGAGTTCCCGGCGGCCACCGCGTAGGTGACGCCGGAGGCGATCGAGGCGGCCACCGCGTTGTCCAGGGTGGTGGAGGGGCTGCCGCCCAGGCTGAGGTTGGCCACGGCGGGCTTGACCGCGTTCTTGGTGACCCACTCGACGCCGGAGACCACCCCGGCGGTGGTGCCGGAGCCGTTGTTGTCGAGCACCCGGACGCCGACCACCTTGGCGGCCTTGGCCACACCGTACTTGGTGCCGGCGATGGTGCCCGCCACGTGGGTGCCGTGGCCGTTGCCGTCCTGGGCGACGGCGTCGTTGTCGACGAAGTCCCAGCCGTTGGCGGCGCGCGGGGCCAGGTCGGTGTGGGTGGTCCGGACGCCGGTGTCGATCACGTACGCGGTGACCCCGGCACCGGCCCGGTCCGGGTAGGTGTAGCTCTGGTTCAGCGGCAGCGCGGCCTGGTCGATCCGGTCCAGGCCCCAGGACGGCGGGTTGGCCTGGGTGGCGGTGACGGTGAAGACCTGGTTCTGCTCGACGCCGGCCACCGACGGGTCGGCGGCCAGGCGGCGGGCCTGAACGGCCGTCAGGCCCTCGACCGCGTAGCCGTTCACGGCCTTGTCCCAGACCTGGGTGATCCGGCCGCCGCGCTGGACGGCCAGGCCCTGGGCCTTGGCCGAGGCGGGCGCCAGGCCGGAGCCGGGCTTGAGGGTCACCAGGTAGCTGCCCGGTATCGCCGAGGGGGAGCCGGCCTGGAGCACCACGCCCTCGGCGGGGGCCGCGAAGGCGGGGGCGGTGACGGCACCGGAGAGGGCCGCGGTGGCGACGGCGGCGGCCAGGACGGCGAGTGCGCGGCGGCGGGGGAGCTGTGCCATGAGAGGGGTCCTCCTCGTCGGTGGTGCGGGGTGAGTGAGGACCAGCCTGCGGGCTTGACGGTGCACCGACGAAGGGGCTTTCCCGTCGTCATGTCCCCGACATGCCACCGTGGTTCGGGGTTGGCCGGAGGCCGGGCGAATGCGCTCCAAGCGGGCCGCCGGACGGGCCGCGGAAGGGCTCCGTTCACGGCGGCGTGACACCGCGGACACACGGCGGCGCCCCGTTCTGGCCGGAACCCGACGGAACGCGACGGAACCCGCCCCCGGGAACGGCGCGAGCCCCGCCGGACCGGGGTCCGACGGGGCTCAACGGAGCGCGAGCGGTCAGTTCTCCAGGCGGATCAGGGCGCGGGCCGAGACCGGGCCGCCGGCCGGGCCGGTCAGGGCGGCCTGCACCAGGTAGCGGCCGAGCGGTGCGGGCGTCGCGTCCGGGGTGGCGCACTGCTGCTTGGAGCGGCCGCGCTCCCAGGTGAAGGTCTCGGTCAGGCCGGTGCCCGCGCCGACCTGCACCCAGGTGTCCTGACGGTCCGTCGGGCAGTCGCCGGAGGACCAGACCCGCTCGTTGGACTCGGCCAGCGTCACGGTGACGGTCGAGGCCAGCCGGCCGAGGTTGACCCGGCACGCGCCGGTGGAGGTGTTGCGCACGGTGAGGGAGAGCCGGGGCTTCTCCTTGGCCTTGTACGTCTCCTGACTGCCCGCCAGCTCCAGCGAGAGCTGTCCGGCCGAGCAGACCTGGAGCGCCATCACCTCGGCGGTGTTCACCGGCAGGGGGCTGCCCGCGCCGCCGGTGCCGCCCGAGCCGCCGCCCGCGCCGCCGCCCGTTGCGCCGCCCGTACCGCCGCTGTCGGCACCGCCGGTGCCGCTGCCGCCGCCCGTGCCGGTGCCGCCGGTGGTCAGGCTGACCTCGCCGCCGCCGGAGCCGGAGACCCCGCCGCTGCCCGAGGAACCGCCCGAGCCACCGGTGCCACTGCCGCCGCCGGGGCGGCTGTCCACGGCCGGGCCGGTCGGCGAGGCACCCGGGGTGATCGACTGCACCGGTGCGGGCTGGGCGGTGCCCTGCTTGCCCGACTTCCCGTCGCCCCCGGATCCGGAGAACAGCCAGAAGACCAGCGCCGACACGACGGCGAGGGCTACGAGCACGACGATCCGCCGGCGCCAGTAGATCGAAGCCGGCAGCGGTCCCACGGGTTGACGCAGAGAAGGCACGGGCAAACTCTACGAGACCCGGAGGACCCGATGGTGCATCAACACCGGTCTGGCGTCGCTTCCTTCACATCATCCGTGTTTTGCTCCGGCCGGGTGAGGCCCCGGGGCCGCCCGGGTGACCCGTCGGCGCGCGCTCCCGCCCGCCGGTCCGGCTGCCGGGCACGGCCACCGGGCCGTTTGTCGGCCCGCCGAGCCCGGTGCGAGGATGGCCGGGCCATGGCTGCCACCACCACTGAGACCTCCGCCCCGCTGCTCCACTCGACCGTGCTCGACTGGTACGCGGCCAACGCCCGCGACCTTCCCTGGCGCACGCCCGAGGCGAGCCCCTGGGCCGTCCTGGTCAGCGAGTTCATGCTCCAGCAGACCCCGGTGAAGCGGGTGCTGCCCGCGTACGCCGCGTGGCTGGAGCGCTGGCCCACCCCCGCCGCGCTGGCCGCCGACGCACCGGGCGAGGCGGTCCGGATGTGGGGCCGGCTCGGCTACCCGCGCCGGGCGCTGCGGCTGCACGCCGCCGCCACCGCGATCACCGAGCAGCACGGCGGTGAGGTGCCCGAGGACCACGCCGCGCTGCTGGCGCTGCCCGGGGTCGGCGAGTACACCGCCGCGGCCGTCGCCTCCTTCGCCTTCAAGCAGCGCCACGTGGTGCTCGACACCAACGTCCGCCGGGTCTTCGCCCGCGCGGTCACCGGCGTCGAGTACCCGGCCCAGGCCACCACCGCGGCCGAGCGCCGCACCGCCACCGCACTGCTGCCCGAGGACACCGCCACGGCGGCGGTCTGGGCGGTCGCGGTGATGGAGCTCGGCGCGCTGGTCTGCACCGCGCGCGGCCCCGAGTGCGGGGCCTGCCCGCTGCGGCGGCGGTGCGCCTGGCAGGCGGCGGGACGCCCGCCGTACGAGGGCCCGGCCCGGCGCGGGCAGACGTACGAGGGGACGGACCGTCAGGTCCGGGGCAAGCTGCTGGCGGTGCTCCGGGAGGCGCACGGCGAGGTCCCGCAGGCCCGGCTGGACGAGGTCTGGCCGGACCACGTGCAGCGGGCCAGGGCGCTGGACGGGCTGGTCGCCGACGGGTTGGTCGAGCCGGTCGCGCAGGGCGTCTACCGGCTGCCGCAGTAGCCCGGTGGCCCGGTACGACGGAGGGCCCGGTCCGTACGGACCGGGCCCTCCGTCTCGCTGACGCGGCGTCACTACTCGGAGAGCACCGGCTCCCCGGCACCGCGCAGCGGCACCTCGCGCAGGAAGACCGAGGCGGCCACCGCGACCAGGCTGATCACCGCGCCCCAGATGAAGACGGTGTGGATGCCGTTGGCCACCGCGTGGTGGAAGGTGTCCTGCACCGGGGCGGGCAGCGCCCGGACGGCCTCCGGGCCGAGCTGGGCGATGTTGCCGTGGCCGCCGCCCTGACTGCCGCCCTGGGCACCGGCGGCGCCGGCCATGGTCGAGGTGACCCGGTCGTTGAAGAGGGCGCCGAACAGGGCCACGCCGAAGGAGCCGCCGATGGTGCGGAACAGGGTGGCGGTGGAGCTGGCCACGCCCATGTCCTTGAGCTCCACGCTGTTCTGCGCGACCAGCATGGTGACCTGCATCAGGAAGCCCATGCCCGCGCCGAGCACGACCATGTAGCAGGACGAGACGAAGCGGTCGGTGTCGGTGGAGAGGGTGGAGAGCAGCAGCGAACCGCCGGCCATCACCGCCGTGCCGATGATCGGGTAGATCCGGTACTTGCCGGTCTTGGTGATGGCCTGGCCGACCACCAGCGAGACCACCAGCATGCCGAACATCATCGGCATCAGCTGGAGGCCGGAGGAGGTGGCCGAGGCGCCCTGCACGTGCTGCTGGTAGAGCGGCAGGAAGGTGACGGCGCCGAACATCGCGAAGCCGACGATGAAGCCGATCAGCGAGACCATGGTGAAGTTGCGGTTGCGGAACAGCTCCAGCGGGAGCATCGGCTCCTCGGCCTTCTGCTCCGCGTAGACGAAGGCGATCAGCGAGGCGACCGCGAGCGCGCCCAGGCCGAGGATCTGCTTCGAGGCCCACTCGTACTCCTGGCCGCCCCAGGTGGTGATGAGGACCAGCGAGGTGATGCCGACGGTGAGCAGTGCCGCGCCCAGGTAGTCGATCTTCGCCTTGGAGCGGACCGAGGGCAGCTTCAGGGTGATCACGATGAAGGCCAGCGCGACCACGCCGAGCGGCAGGTTGATGTAGAAGGTCCAGTGCCAGCTGAGGTGGTCGGTGATGAAGCCGCCGATCAGCGGGCCGCCGACGGTGGCCAGCGCCATCACGGCGGCGAACATGCCCTGGTACTTGCCGCGGTCGCGCGGCGCCACCAGCGCGCCCATGATCGACATGACGCCGACCATCAGACCGCCGGCGCCCAGGCCCTGCACCGCGCGGAAGGCGATCAGCTGGCCCATCGTCTGGGAGAGGCCGGAGAGCGCCGAGCCGAGCAGGAAGATCGCGATCGAGATGACGAAGGTGCCCTTGCGGCCGTAGAGGTCGCCGAGCTTGCCCCAGATCGGGGTGGAGGCGGCGGTCGCCAGGGTGTAGGCGGTCACCACCCAGGAGAGGTGCTCGGCGCCGCCGAGGTCGCCGACGATGGTCGGCATCGCGGTGCCGACGATGAGGTTGTCCAGCATCGCCAGCAGCATGGCGACCACCAGACCGATCATCACCAACCGGATCTCGCGCGGGCTGCGCGGGGTCGGGTCGGCGGCCGCTGCCGGCGGCTCCACGGTCTCGACCTGCTGTTTCGACATGGGTGGGGGCTCCCTGCACTACCGCTGCCGGGGAACTTACTTGCCGCCCGGCTAGTTGACTGACCTGTGGCACGGTAAGGTGTCCGTATCCTGGCGTCAAGCCGATTACTGACGGAGTCGAGGCCGCCCACCGATGAGCACGACGCAGAGCCCGCGCAGCGGCACCAGGGGGCGGATCGTCGAGGTCGCCCTGGAACTGTTCTCGGAGCAGGGGTACCAGGAGACCTCGCTGCGGGAGATCGCCGACCGGCTGGGTGTCACCAAGGCCGCGCTCTACTACCACTTCAAGACCAAGGACGACATCGTCCACGGCATCATCGAGCAGGCCGCGGCGCCGATCGACGAAGTGATCGCCTGGGGCGAGGGGAAGCCCTGGACGCCCGGGCTGCGGGACGAGCTGATCCGCCGCTTCGCGGCCGGCGCCGCCGACCGGGCCCCGCTGCTGCGCTTCTTCCACGAGAACCAGCCGGCCCTGCGGGACTCCTCGGCCGGGCTGGAGTTCAAGGAGCGCATGGTCTCCATGATCAAGCTCGTGCACGGCCCGGAGGCGGGCCCCGAGGACCGGCTCCGGGCGGCGATGGCGCTGTTCTCCTTCCACACCGCGCTCTTCCTGCTCAAGCAGGACCTGGCGGCCGGGCCGGAGGCGGCCTGCGCGACCGGCACGGTGACCAGCCTGGCGCAGGCGACGGAGGCGGCCCTGGTGGTCGCGCTGGAGATCGCCGAACGGATCGAGCCCCCGCGCGCCTGAGCGTCACGGGGGCCCGGTCGGGTCTGCCGGTGCGTCAGAAGCCGACGGCGCCGTGGCCCTTGAGGTACGCGAGCGGGTCGATCACGGCCGCGTAGCGGTTGGCCGAGCGGATCTCGAAGTGCAGGTGCGGACCGGTGGAGTTGCCGGTGGAGCCGGCCTTGCCGATCTGCTGGCCGGCCTTGACGGTCTGACCCGCCTTCACGCCGATCGAGGACAGGTGCGCGTACTCGGCGAACTTGCCGTCGGGCAGCTTCAGCACGACCTCGTTGCCGTACGCGCCGTCCGGGCCGGCCGAGACCACGGTGGCGTCGGCCACCGCGAGCAGCGGGGTGCCGGTGCTCACCGCGAAGTCGGTGCCGGTGTGGTAGCCGGCCGCGTAGCTGGCGTTCTTGCCGCCGTAGGGGTTGCTGATCCGGGCCCCGGGGGCGGGGGAGGTCCAGGACGGGGCGGGGGCCGGCTCGGGCTGCGCGGCGGGGGCCGGCGCCTCGGCCCGGGCCTCCGAGCGGTCGGCGGCGGGGGCGCTGTCGTGGGCCTCCGCCTCGGCCGGGGCCGGGCTCTGGGCGAGGTTGTCCGCGACCGAGACGGCGGCCTGCGCGGAGGCCGAGTGCGGCAGCTCGTAGGTGCCCGGCCGGGTGACCTCGACCGAGGCGTTCTCGTCGGTGTAGGCCGCGGCGGTGAAGAGCGAGGAGCCGGGGGTGGTCGGGTGCACGGTCTGCGCGGCGGCGGTGCCGGGCACCAGCAGCGCGCCGGAGCCGATGGCCAGGGCGCCGGTCCAGAGCGCGACCGTGCGGTGGGTGGTGAGCCAGCTCTTGGCGGCGTGGCGGGCGGACGTCGTCATGGTGGCAGCACCTCGGGGCGGCAGGAACGGATGGGGACCAGTCAGGTCTAAACGGACACCGGTGGCCGCCCCAAACGGTGTGACGTACGACGGCGGGTAGTGCGTCGGCCGGGCCCTTGACGGATCCGCCGGGCCGGACGCGCCGCTGCGGGGCGGTCGCCGCCTACTACCGCCGCTCGTAATCCCGTCCGGCCTGTGACGAGGCCCACCGCCCTACCCCCTCCGGCCGGAGCCCAATCGTGAGGGCGGTCACAGGGCTGACGGAGTCGTGCGGACTTTCCGGGCAAGCCGGACCGATGTGCGGAACTTGTGAACCCGTGTGCGAACCGCGCGATAGCCTCCGCGCACCCAGAGCTTCGGGACATCCCCCGACCGAGCCGGAACAGGTCGCATGAGACACCTCCGCACCGCCCTCCGCACCGCCTTCCTCGCGGTGGCCGTCACCGCCCTCGCCGCCTGCGGGCCGGGCACCGTCACCCCCGCCAAGGCCCCGACGAGCCCGGCCGCCGCCTCCAGCCCGGCCGCCACGCCGACCCCGACGGCCACTCCCTCGCCGACGCCGACGCCGACGCCGACCGTGACGGAGACGCCGACCCAGGCCCCCGCCGCGGTGACCCCGGCCGCCGCCCCGCCGGCCACCACCAAGGCGCCCACCACCAAGGCGGCCACGCCGAAGCCGGCCACCACCGCGCCCGCCGCGCCGAGGACCACCGCGCCCGCCGCGCCGAAGACCACGGCCCCCGCCGCGCAGGTCTGCGAGATCAAGTCCAACGCGGGCAACTGCTACAACGACGGCCAGTTCTGCCGGAAGGCCGACCTCGGGCGCTCCACCCACGACCGCAACGGCGAGTGGATCACCTGCAAGGTGGACGGTTCGGTCTACCGCTGGATCGCCGCCTGACGCCGTGCCCCCGCCGTGAGCCTGTCGCTCCGACCGGTGCTGAGGCAGCATCGTTCGTATGACCGATTCCTCGCTCGCGGCCCTGCGGGACCGCCGCTTCACCGCCTTCCGCCGCTGCGGGCGGCTGCTCTCGGGCAGCCGCCCGCTGTCGCTCCGGGAGCGCATGGCCACCCTGGCCGTCGAGGCCGAGACCGTCGGGGTCGACCTGGACGTCCGCCCCGACATGTACGGCGACGGCGTGGTCCGCGCCCTGGAGCAGCGGGTCGCCGAGCTGCTCGGCAAGCCCGACGCCGCCTTCTTCCCGACCGGCACGATGGCCCAGCAGATCGCCCTGCGGTACTGGGCCGACCGCACCGGCAGCTCCGTGGTGGCCATGCACCCGCTGGCCCACCCCGAGCGCTGGGAGCGCCGCGCCTACCAGCGCCTCACCGGCCTCTCCGCGGTCTGGCCCACCAAGGAGCCCCGGCTGCCCACGGCGGACGAACTCCTGGGCTGCGAGGAGCGGTTCGGCACCCTGATGCTCGAACTCCCGCTCCGCGACGCCGGGTTCGTGCTGCCGAGCTGGGAGGAGCTGACCGCCGCGGTCGGCGCGGTGGAGGGCGTGCGGGTGCACCTGGACGGAGCCCGGCTCTGGGAGTCGGTACCCCATCTGGGCCGCTCGCTGCCGGAGATCGCCGCCCTGGGCGACTCGGTGTACGTCTCCTTCTACAAGACCCTGGAGGGCATCAGCGGCGCCGCGCTGGCCGGGCCCGAGGACTTCGTGCGCGAGGCCAAGGTCTGGCGCCACCGCTACGGCGGCCAGCTCTTCCAGCAGTGGCCGGCGGCGCTGTCGGCACTGGCCGGGCTGGAGCGGGTGCTGCCCGAGCTGCCGGCCTACGTCGCGCACGCGAAGGTGGTGGCCGCCGCACTGGTGCGCGCGCCCGGGGCCAGAGTGGTGCCCGAGGTGCCGCACACCCACCAGTTCCAGCTCTGGCTGCCCTACGGGGCGGGGGAGTTGAACGAGGCCACGGTCCGGCTGGCGGAGGAGCAGGGCGTCGGGCTGTTCGGCCTGTGGATCGACGGGCCGGTGCCGGGCTGCGCGCTGACCGAGGTGACGGTCGCCGCCGAGGCGCTGGAGTGGACGGCCGAGGAGATCGAGGAGGCCCTCGCCGACCTGCTGGCGCTGCTGGGGAAGTGACCGGGCGCGGAAACACTCCGGCCCCGCCGGGACGAATCCCGGCGGGGCCGAAGTCACCTGCTTACCACGTCAGTTGAGCGAAGCTCACTTGCCGGGGCTGACCAGGACCAGGGTCTCGAGCTTGTTCCAGCTCTCGTAGAGGACCGAGATCGCGGTGTTGGTGTTCGGGACCTGGACGGAGGAGAACTGCGTCGAGGCGTCCCAGTACTTGTTCTTCGCGTCGTTGAAGGACGAGACGCCCTTCGAGGACGGGATGGTGGTGAGGACGTCCGCCTTGTGGAGCTTCAGGCCGTCGGTGCGGTCGAAGCCGAAGGTGGAGTCGTAACCCTGCAGACGCGGACGCATGGTGCTGCCGTCGGCCCACTTGAGCGGGGTCGGGTGCGAGTCGACCGGCAGGATGAGACCGGCGCCCGGGTGGTTGGTGACGTTGTTGTCGGTCTGCGACTCGTCCCACAGCCAGATCAGAAGACCGTTCTGGTTGGCGTAGTGGTCGACCCAGTCCGGCTTCACGGCGGAACCGAAGACGTACGGACCGGTCTTCAGCATCTCGTCGTAGGAGACGTACTGACGGTTCTCCACCAGGTAGTGCTGGGCGTAGTCCTTGGAGAACTTGCCGTTGATGCGGGAGAAGCCGTCGGCCTTCCAGCCGTTGTCGCCGTTCTCCACCGTGTCGGAGAAGACCGACGCGCCATCGGCGGTGATGCCGATGTTGTCGAGGGCCAGGCCCTTCTCGTGCACGCCACCGTCGGTGGTGTAGTGGAAGCGGACCTTGACGGCCTTGCCCACGTACGGGTTCAGGTCGTAGGCCAGGTCGCCCCACTGACCGCCCGAGTTGCCGGTCAGACCGGCCTTGTTGCCCGGGTTGAGCGGGATCGCCGTGCCGTTCCAGGTGCCGTTCAGGCCGACCCAGTTGGCGCCGCCGTCGGTCGAGACCTCGGCGTAGGCGTAGTCGTAGTCCTGCTCGATCTCGTACCAGCCCTTGGCCGTCAGCGAGGCCGAGGTCTTGCCGGTGAGGTCGACGTCGCGGGTGAGCGCGACGTTCAGGTCGTCGGCCGAGCCGCTCCACCACTCACCGCTGCCCTGGAAGGGGGTGTTGATCTCGGTGGTGATGGTCTTGCTCGGGAGGTCGACGACCAGGCCCTGCGGGCGCTTGTTGTTGTACTCGGCCGGGCCGAGGAGGTGGGCGGAGAACTTGCCCGCCTTGGCCTTCTCGAAGTCGAACCAGCCCAGCTTGAGCTTGGACCAGGCGTCCAGGTCGGCCGGCTTGTCGCCGATCGAGTCCTTGCCGGTGCCGAGCCAGGAACCGGACGACATCAGCGACCAGAAGCCGACCGAGTTGTCGTTGCCGGAGCCGGTGGTGTCGTAGAGGTCCGGCAGACCGAGGTCGTGGCCGTACTCGTGGGCGAAGACACCGAGGCCACCGTTCTCGGCCTGCATGGTGTAGTCGCCGACCCAGATGCCGGTGTCGCCGGCCTGGGTGCCACCGAGCTTGTTGTTCGCCGGGCCGGTCTGGCCCTGCAGCGCGCCGTAGGCGTACGAGCGGTGGGCCCAGAGCGCGTCGGTGCCCTGGGCACCGCCGCCGGCGGACTGGTCCTCACCGGCGTGCACGATCTGGAAGTGGTCGACGTAACCGTCGGGCTCGTTGAAGTTGCCGTCGTGGTCGAAGTCGTACCGGTCCCACTGGTCGTACTGCGCCAGGGTGGCCTTGATCTGGGCGTCCGTCTGGCCCTTGGCCTTCTGGTCGGCGACCCAGGCGTTGACGCCGTCGCGGATCAGGTCCTGGGCGTTGTTGCAGACGTGCTGGCCGCAGTAGTCCGAGCCGTAACGGGCCTCGTTCCACGGCACCTTGACCCAGTCGGTGACCTGACCGTCGACCGAGTAACGGCCGGAGGACTGGCGCTCGTAGTAGGTCTTGAGCGAGTCCTGGGTCTTGCTGAAGTACATGTCCTGGTAGTGCTGGCGGTTGTAGTCCGCCCGCCAGTCCGTGGAGTTGTCCTTCGTGCGGTCCGGCTGCGGGATCTGGTTCCGCTGCGGGCCCGGGGTGCCACCGTACTTGAGCTTGCCGTCGGGCAGCTTGGTGGTGTTGTCCACCTGGTCGGAGAACTCGACCAGGATGGTGAAGATCTTGTCCGTGCGCTCGCGGGCGAGCTCCACGTACTTGTCGCGGCCGAGCTTGATGCTGGTGCCGCCGTTGTGCTTCTCGATCTTCGCGGTGCCGGCGAGCAGCTGGTCCAGAGCGGCCTTCTGCTCGGCCTCGACCTTGGCGCTCAGCGGACCCTCAAGGTTGTGGTCCACGGACGCGAGCTGCACCGCGTCGGCCGGGTCGTTGCTGACCGGGACGACCGGGGCGGCCGTGGCGGAGGCCGGCAGGAGCCCCGCGCCGAGGGCGGTGATGACCGCCGCGGCCGCGGTCGCCGAGGCAACCTTCTTGGATATGTTCAACGTGGTGACGTCCTCCCCATACCGGCCAAGCTCTTGGCTCCGCCGGTGAACCAATGAAAGACAGGTGGACGTCATTTGATCCAAGCGTGGATGAAAAAGAAAGACCTTGACCATGACATGGTCACGGCGCTATGCTCCGGCGCCCCGATCACCTGATCATGTGTCAAATCCCGGGGCCACCCCGGCTGCTGGGGCCGTCCATCGCGTACGGAGTACCACCGCCACCCGTCGAACGGCGGGGATCGGCGTGCGGTTCATCACAGGAATTGTGACCTGGAGATGAAGCGGCGGGCATAACGAAAGGGCCCCCGCGCCGGTGTTATGACCGGTGCGGGGGCCCTTTCGGAACGTGCAACAAACCTTACTTGGTGAGGTCCGGACCCGCCGTCACGGCGGCCGGGGAGTCGGCCACGGGGGACTTCTCCTCGCCGCGGAAGGTGAACTTCGCTTCCTTGCCCTCGCCCTCGACGCCGACGACCACGATGTGGCCGGCGCGCAGCTCGCCGAAGAGGATCTTCTCGGACAGGTGGTCCTCGATGTCGCGCTGGATGGTGCGGCGCAGCGGACGGGCACCCAGGATCGGGTCGTAACCGCGCTTCGCCAGCAGCTTCTTGGCCTCGACGCTGAGCTCCAGGCCCATGTCGCGGTCCTTGAGGCGGCCGTCCACCTTGTCGATCATCAGGTCGACGATCTGGATGATGTCGTCCTCGGACAGCTGGTGGAACACCACGATGTCGTCGACGCGGTTCAGGAACTCGGGGCGGAAGTGCTGCTTGAGCTCCTCGCCGACCTTCGCCTTCATCCGCTCGTACCCGGTGGTGCTGTCACCCGTGGCCGCGAAGCCGAGGTTGAAGCCCTTGGAGATGTCCCGGGTGCCGAGGTTGGTGGTCATGATGATGACGGTGTTCTTGAAGTCGACCACCCGGCCCTGGGAGTCGGTCAGGCGACCGTCCTCCAGGATCTGCAGCAGCGAGTTGAAGATGTCCGGGTGCGCCTTCTCGACCTCGTCGAAGAGGACCACGGAGAACGGCTTGCGCCGCACCTTCTCGGTGAGCTGGCCGCCCTCCTCGTACCCGACGTAGCCGGGCGGGGAGCCGAACAGCCGCGAGACGGTGTGCTTCTCCGAGAACTCCGACATGTCGAGCGAGATCAGCGCGTCCTCGTCGCCGAACAGGAACTCGGCCAGCGTCTTGGACAGCTCGGTCTTACCGACACCGGACGGGCCGGCGAAGATGAACGAACCGCCGGGACGCTTCGGGTCCTTGAGGCCCGCACGGGTGCGCCGGATCGCCTGGGAGAGCGCCTTGATGGCGTCCTTCTGGCCGATGACGCGCTTGTGCAGCTCGTCCTCCATGCGCAGCAGGCGGGAGGACTCCTCCTCGGTCAGCTTGAAGACCGGGATGCCGGTGGCGGTGGCCAGGACCTCGGCGATGAGCTCCTCGTCCACCTCCGCGACGACGTCCATGTCGCCGGCCTTCCACTCCTTCTCCCGCTTCGCCTTCGCGGTGAGGAGCTGCTTCTCGTCGTCGCGCAGCGAGGCGGCCTTCTCGAAGTCCTGCGCGTCGATCGCGCTCTCCTTCTCCCGGCGCACGTCGGCGATCTTCTCGTCGAACTCGCGCAGGTCCGGCGGCGCGGTCATCCGGCGGATGCGCATCCGGGAGCCGGCCTCGTCGATCAGGTCGATCGCCTTGTCCGGCAGGAAGCGGTCCGAGATGTAGCGGTCGGCCAGGGTCGCGGCGGCGACCAGCGCGGCGTCGGTGATCGACACCCGGTGGTGCGCCTCGTAGCGGTCCCGCAGGCCCTTGAGGATCTCGATGGTGTGCGGCAGCGAGGGCTCGGCGACCTGGATCGGCTGGAAGCGGCGCTCCAGCGCGGCGTCCTTCTCCAGGTGCTTGCGGTACTCGTCCAGCGTGGTGGCACCGATGGTCTGGAGCTCACCGCGGGCCAGCATCGGCTTGAGGATCGACGCGGCGTCGATCGCGCCCTCGGCGGCGCCCGCGCCGACCAGGGTGTGCAGCTCGTCGATGAACAGGATGATGTCGCCGCGGGTGCGGATCTCCTTGAGCACCTTCTTCAGGCGCTCCTCGAAGTCACCGCGGTAGCGGGAGCCCGCGACCAGCGCGCCGAGGTCCAGGGTGTAGAGCTGCTTGTCCTTGAGCGTCTCGGGAACCTCGCCCTTGACGATGGCCTGGGCCAGGCCCTCGACCACGGCGGTCTTGCCGACGCCGGGCTCACCGATCAGCACGGGGTTGTTCTTGGTGCGGCGGGACAGCACCTGCATGACCCGCTCGATCTCCTTCTCGCGCCCGATGACCGGGTCGAGCTTGGCCTCGCGGGCGGCCTGGGTGAGGTTGCGCCCGAACTGGTCCAGGACCAGCGAGGTGGAGGGGGTGCCCTCGGCCGGGCCGCCGGCGGTCGCCGACTCCTTGCCGCCGGACTGGTAACCGGAGAGCAGCTGGATGACCTGCTGGCGCACCCGGTTGAGGTCGGCGCCGAGCTTCACCAGGACCTGGGCGGCGACGCCCTCGCCCTCGCGGATGAGGCCGAGCAGGATGTGCTCGGTGCCGATGTAGTTGTGACCGAGCTGGAGGGCCTCGCGGAGCGAAAGCTCCAGCACCTTCTTCGCCCGCGGGGTGAAGGGGATGTGACCGGACGGGGCCTGCTGGCCCTGGCCGATGATCTCCTCGACCTGCTGGCGGACGGCCTCCAGGGAGATCCCGAGGCTCTCCAGGGCCTTGGCGGCGACGCCCTCGCCCTCGTGGATCAGACCCAGGAGGATGTGCTCGGTGCCGATGTAGTTGTGGTTGAGCATCCGGGCTTCTTCCTGAGCCAGGACGACAACCCGCCGCGCGCGGTCGGTGAACCTCTCGAACATCGTTTATCGCTCCTCAGAGCGGTCGGGCAGTTCGGGGACTGTCCCCGCCCTGTCCTTCCGCATGCTAGTCCCGCTCAGCGGCGCGGCTCACGGATCGGCTCCACTCGCGTGGAGCCCTTATCAGCTGCGCGACCAGCCGACACCATTCCCAACCTGATGCTGGGTGACGGTGTTCCCACGGTCGGGCCCTGTGCACCCGATTCCGCTACGCCAACGGCGAACAAGGTCCGTCGTGGACGCGTCGGCAGGCCCCGCGATCTGCTCGGCCGGGGCCCTCTGCCCCACCCACCTGCATTCATACCCGGTATTCCGGCGAGTTTCGCGCAGTTTCCCCGGTGGCGGTGTTCGCCTGGCGAGAAGTCCCCCCGGGGTGACGGGGGATCAGCTCGGGCCGGGGGCCGTCCGGGTGGTGCCCGCGTGACCGCCGTGCCCCTCCAGCGTTGCACAGCCCATGACCGTCCAGCCGGGCCGGACAGCGGCCGCCGCGGTGCTGCTCGGCTCGGACCGGGTCGAACTGGCCCGCCCCGCCGGGCTGGCCGCGCTCGGCCGGCTGGACCGGCTGGGGCGGCCCACCGGGCCGGTGCTGGCCCGCGGCCGCCGGGCCGTCTTCCTGCTCGCCCCGGGCACCGCCGAGCAGGTGCCGGAGCTCCTGGACTGGCTGGGCTGGGGCCCCGGGCTCGGCCTCGACCTGGTGCCGCTGACGGCCGGGGAGCCCAGGGTGCCGCCGCCCAGGCCGCCGCGGGCGGACCGCCCCGGTCCGCACCGGGCCGGGGTACGGCCGCGGGGCGCGGAGGAGGACCCTCCGCGCCCCGATGACCGACGGGCGGTCTGGCTGCGTCACGGCGGGCACGGACCGGGCCTGGACCTGCGCTCGCCGGACCTGCTCCGCCTGCTGGACTGCCTGGCCGACGCCTGCGCCCGGGCCCGGCTGGGCCTGGCGCCCTGACGGAGGGTCAGGACGGGTTCTCCCGCTCGTACGCCTCGCGCACGTTGCTCGGGACGCGGCCGCGGTCGTTGACCTCGTAGCCGTTCTCCTTCGCCCAGGCGCGGATCTTGGCGGTGTCCGGGGCGCCGGCCGCCGGGCGGCCCGTGCTCCGGCCCGCGCTGCGCCGGCCACCGGCCAGGCGACCGCTCTGCTTGCGGCCCTTGTCCACGTACGGGGCCAGCAGCCCGCGCAGCTTGTCCGCGTTCGCGCTCTTCAGGTCGATCTCGTAGGCCACGCCGTCCAGGGCGAACGTCACGGTCTCGTCCGCCGAACCGCCGTCGAGATCGTCTTCAAGAATGACCTGCACCCTCTGTGCCACGGGCTTCCCTTTCCGTGTAAACGACCCATTGCCTGAGGAAAGGAAAGCGTCTTTTCCGTGAAAACACAAACCCCTGGCTGCTCCGAAGGTGTCCGATGGCCTGTTCCGTACGTGTTCAGAGGCGCAGCAGCATGCGCGAGTTGCCCAGCGTGTTGGGCTTCACGCGCTCCAGGTCGAGGAACTCCGCGACACCTTCGTCGTACGAACGTAGAAGCTCCTCATAGACATCCGTAGCGATGGCCGCCGGGTCTGAGGTACCGTCGTCGGTTTCGCCGATCTCCACGAAACCGTGTTTCGCGAAGAAGGGGACCTCGAACGTCAGGCAGAAAATCCGACGGACGCCGAGCCAGCGGGCGGTCGCCACCAGCTTCTCCAGCAGCAGGTGTCCGATGCCCTGACCGTGGCAGACCGGGTCCACCGCGAGGGTGCGCACCTCGGCCAGGTCCTCCCACATCACGTGCAGGGCACCGCAGGCGACGACCAGTCCGTCCTCGTCGCGTTCCGCGACCCAGAACTCCTGGACGGACTCGAACAGTGTGACGGTCGGCTTGTCGAGCAGAATGCCGTTGCGCGCGTAGCCGTCGATCAGCCGCCGAACGGCACGCACGTCGCTGGTCCGCGCCCGGCGGATGGTGACCTCCATGGCGGGACGCTATCGCGCCCGGGGCCGCCCGGTCTCGCCGGTATCCCCTTCCTCCCCCGCCTGCGCGGAGTCGGGGTCGGTGACCCGCAGGGCGTCGCGGAGTGCCTCGCGCTGCTCCGGGGACATCAGGCCGAAGAAGTGCACCAGGGCCGCCGCGGGATTGTCGCTGGTTGCCCAGGCGTCGTTCATCAGGGCCGCGGTGTACGCCTCCCGGGAGGAGACCGGCTCGTACACATAGGCCCGGCCGGCCCGCTCGCGGCGGAGCCAGCCCTTTCTGTGGAGCTTGTCGAGCACCGTCATGACGGTGGTGTACGCGATTTCGCGTTCCTCCCGCAGATCCAGCAGAACCTCGCGAACGGTGACCGGCCGGTTCCACCGCCAGACCCGGGTCATGATGGCGTTCTCGAGTTCTCCGAGTTGCCGCACCATAGTCCGGCCAGGATAGGGGGGAGAACCGGACAAATTTTGCTTATCCGGTGCAAAGCGGCGCGCCGCCACCCCGAAGGGTGACGGCGCGTCAGGGGGCGTCCGGTTATTCGGCGTTCCGGGGTGCCAGCGCGTCGGCGGCGGCGTCCTCCTTGGCGCGCTGGGCGCCGCCCTGGGAGCGGATGATGGCCCGCACCAGGAAGCCGAAGCCGATCGCCATCACCAGCGGGGGAACGATCGCGCTCACGTAGTCCATCGGGTCACTCCTCGTCAGAGCCGGTGGCGTCGTCGCCGGCGCCCTTGGGGTTCTTCGGTGCCCCGCCCAGGTCGGGCTTCACGATCGGGAAGAGCACCGTCTCGCGGATGTTCTTACCGGTCAGCAGCATGATCAGGCGGTCCACGCCGAGGCCGAGGCCACCGGTCGGCGGCATCGCGTACTCCAGCGCGCGCAGGAAGTCCTCGTCCACCTGCATCGCCTCGACGTCGCCGCCGGCCGCCAGCAGCGACTGCGCGGTGAGCCGGGCCCGCTGCTCGACCGGGTCGACCAGCTCCGAGTAGGCGGTGCCGATCTCGGTGCCGAAGATGACCAGGTCCCACTTCTCGGCCACGCCCGGCTCCGAGCGGTGCTGACGGGTCAGCGGGGAGACCTCGGTCGGGTAGTCCTTGATGAAGGTCGGCTTGATCGCGTGGTGCTCCAGCAGGCGCTCCACCATCTCCAGCACGATCTGGCCGTGGCCCCAGTCCTTCTCGAACGGGATGCCGGCCTTCTCGGCCAGCGCCCGCAGCTCCTCCACGGAGGTGTCCGGGGTGACCTCGGTGCCCAGGTGCGCGGAGATGCCCGGGTAGACCCGGACCTCCTCCCACGGCTCGGCCAGGTCGATCTCGTGCTCCTCGCCGTCCGGGCCGATGCCGCGCACCACGGTGGTGCCCAGCGCGTCCCGGGCCGCGTTCACGATGGTGGCGCGGATCAGCTCGGCCTGGGTGTCGTAGTCGCCGTAGGCCTCGTACGACTCCAGCGAGGTGAACTCCGGGTTGTGGGTGGAGTCGGCGCCCTCGTTGCGGAAGTTGCGGTTGATCTCGAAGACCTTCTCGGCGCCGCCGACCACCAGGCGCTTGAGGTACAGCTCCGGGGCGATGCGCAGGAAGAGGTCGATGTCGTACGCGTTGATGTGGGTGGTGAACGGGCGGGCGTTGGCGCCGCCGTGCACCGGCTGCAGCATCGGGGTCTCGACCTCGATGTAGCCGCGCTCCTCGTAGGTGCGGCGGATCGAGCGGACCACCTTGGAGCGCAGGTAGAGGACGTCGCGCGCCTCCTGATTGACGATCAGGTCGACGTACCGCTGGCGGACCCGGGCCTCCGGGTCGGTCAGGCCCTTGTGCTTGTCGGGCAGCGGGCGCAGGCACTTGGCGGTCAGCTCCCAGCGGTCCACCATGACGCTCAGCTCGCCGCGCTTGGAGGTGATCACCTCGCCCTCGACGCCCACCTGGTCGCCCAGGTCGATGTCGGACTTCCACGCCGCCAGCCGCTCCGGGCCCAGCTTGTCCAGGGAGAACATCACCTGGAGGTCGCCGGAGCCGTCCCGCAGGGTGGCGAAGCAGAGCTTGCCGCCCGTCCGGGCCAGCACCACGCGGCCGGTCACGCCGACCCGCTCGCCGGTCGCGGTGTCCGGCTCCAGGTCGGGGTGCTTGGCACGCAGGTCGGCGATGGTGGTGGTGCGGGGGAAGCCGACCGGGTACGGGTCGATGCCGGCGGCCCGGAGCCGGTCCAGCTTCTCGCGCCGGACGCGCATCTGCTCGGGGAGGTCGTCGGTCGCGGGGACGCTGATCTGATCGCTCACCACACCAGGGTATCGACCGTTACGGGCCGCCCGGCCCCGGGATGACGGCAGCGGCCCCGGGGGTGTCGCGCGGCCGCCGCGCCCGCCCGGTGGCCGGGCCCTCAGGCGCGCCGGCGGCGGTGGGTGCCGGCCCGGCGGCGGCGGGCCACCACCACCAGCAGGACCGCGCCGAGGGTGAACGCCGCCCCGCCGGCGGCGGCCGTCGGGCCGGCCGAGGCACCGCCGCCGGTGGAGGCGAGCGGGGCGCCGGCCGGGGCGTGCGGGGCGGCGGGGCCCCGGGCGGGGGTGTCCGCTCCGCCGCCGGGGGCGGGCGCGGAGGCACTCGGTGCCGGGGTGGCGGAGGAGTCCGGCGCGGCGTGGGCGGCCGGGGACGGGGCGGTGGACGGCGGGGCGCTGGAGGCCGCTTCGGCGAGCCGGACCTCGACCAGGTCGTTGGCGGGGTTGTGGTCCCAGCTCATCGCGGCCGAGGCGCGCCCCGGCTCGCCGTGGGCGACGGAGTTCCGCAGCGCGACGGTGAGCCCGGTGCCGCCGGCCCCGGCGGAGAGCTCCAGCGGGAAGTCGTAGCGGGCCCGCAGGCCGTTGGGGGCCCAGCTGTCCTGCCGGCAGCTGTAGCTGCGGCCGTCGCCGCCCGGACGGCAGCCCGCCGGGACGGCGGCGGCCCGGGCCCCGGCGGGGAGGGTGAACCCGACGGTGGGCATCACGTCCCCGCCGGTGCGGTCGACGATCGAGGCCGGGCCGTTGTTGTGCAGCCCGACGGTCAGCACCCCGCCGCGGCCGCCCGCGGCGGGGGCCCAGCTGCCGGTGGCCTCGAAGTCCGCGCTGTTCTCGGCGAGGACCGCCAGCTCGGTCTCACCGTCCTGCCCCGGGAGGCCCGCCAGGCTCGGCCCGCCCGGCTCGGCGGCCGGCGCCTCCGGCTTGCCGACCGTCAGACGGGGGCCCGAGCCGCGGGTGAACTCGTGCTCGCGGCGCGTCCGTTCGGTCCCGGTCTCCTGGTCGGCGAGCACCGAGAAGGCGACGCGGCCGTCGTACGCGGCGGGGGTGACGCCGACCCGGACCGGGTCCAGCCGGACCGTCTCGCCCGGTGCCACGGTGGAGTCGACGGCGCAGATCACCGCGGTGGTGGCGGGCCGGCTGCCCTCGCCCTCCGGGCCGCGGGGCCGGGTGCCGTACTCGCAGTTGGCGAAGCGCTGGTCCAGGCTGAGCAGCTCGTCGGTGCGCATCACCAGGTGGATGCGGCGGGCGGGCAGCGAACCGGTGTTGGTGATCTCCAGGACGGTGTCCAGGGTGCTGCCCGGCGGGACGTGCTCGGCCTTCGGGAGCTGCTTGACCGTCAGCCGCGGGCCGCCCGCGTACACGGTCACCTCCAGCGTGGCCGGGGCCGCGCCGGGGCCGGTGGCGGTGATCCGCAGGGTGCCCCGGGAGCCCGGAACGGCGCTCTTGGCGACCGTCAGCTCCGGGGTGTCGGCGAGGCCGGCCGGCCCGGTCGCGCTCCGCCGGGGGCAGCTGTGCACGGTGCCCGAGACGGTGCACCCCCGGACGCCCAGCTCGGCGACCCCGGCCAGGCCGGCGGTGTCGAGGGCGAGCACCACGTCCCGGGCGGTCTCCGCGCCCGGCAGCCGGAGCGAGAGCGGCAGGCCCGCGCTCGCGCCGGGCTCCACCGCGAGCGCCGAGGGGCCCGAGAGCTCCAGCCGGGGCCGGTCGTCGGCGGTGGCGGGGAGGGCGGTGACGGCCACCGCGAGGGCGAGGGCGGTGACGAGCCCGAACGAACGGGCCGGGCGGGTGGGGGCCACTGCTGTCCTTAGGTCACGGGGTGCGCCCCAGCACCCTAGGTTCCGGACACCACGGGAAGGTGAAGGGCAAAAGGGGTGATCATGACCATGGGCGGACAATCGGCCACACGGTATGCGCAATCGTTATGCCCTCGTCCGGCCCGCCGCCTTCCCCCCGTCTCCAACTGCGGCCCGCCGGTGCGGAACTGTCGTGACGTCAGCCCCCCGTCGGGGGAGGCCGGTTGTCCGGCCTCCCCCGACCTCCCCTCAGCCGGTGGCGAGTTCGAGCTCGTCCTGGGTGGGGGCGGGAGCCGGCTCCGGGTGGTTGCGGCGGCCGAAGAGTTCGGCGGGGGTGGGCATCCGGCGGGGCTGGGGGCGGCCGTCGGCGGGGGGCTTGGCTTCGGTCATCGGGAACCGTCCTCCTACTGGGGTGGGAGTGCCGTCGCTCGGGGGAGCGGCGGGGCTCGGTACGGCCGCGAGGTGCCGCTGGCCGGTGCTCAGGGCGAGGCGTTCGCGGACGTCGGCCTCGGCGAGGGCGTGGCAGCGCCCGGCCAGCCGGGACCTGCGGGCGCGTTCGCCGCCCCCGCAGGGCATCCGGGTCAGCGCGCGCAGGGCGGTGAGGTCCTCGGCGGTGGGGAGGTAGCCGTCGGCGATGGCCTCCTCCAGGCGTTCCAGGTAGCCGCTGGCACTGCCCGGGAGGGCGGTGCGGTAGCGGGCCAGGTCGGCCAGCAGGAAGGTGCGCAGACGGCCGCCCTCCTGGACGGCCTCGTCCACCGCCTCGGCGAGGCGCAGGGCCTCCTGGACGTCCTCCGCCCAGAGTTCGCCCGCCGGGCTGTGGGGCAGGTGGACCGGGTACAGCGCTTGGGCGAGGGCACGGCGCAGCACGCGGACTTCGTCGGCGCTGAAGGCCATGCCGCCGCGGGATCCGTGTGGCGTCGGCATGGCTCGACAGTACGTGGCGTACGTCCGATTTATGGCGATTGGCGCTCGTGGTCGGCCCGATTGGCGGATGGTGGGCTGATCCGACCGGGGGCCTGACGGGCGGTCAGGCGGTCTGCGGGCGGTTGCGCTCGTAGACCAGGCGCAGGCCGATCAGGGTGAGCCAGGGCTCGTGCACGTCGATGCTGCTCGCCTCGCCGAGGACCAGCGGGGCCAGGCCGCCGGTGGCGATCACCTGGACGTCGTCCGGGTCCTTGCTGAGCTCCTTGGCCATCCGGTCGACCAGGCCGTCCACCTGGCCGGCGAAGCCGTAGAGGATGCCGGACTGCATGCCTTCAACGGTGTTCTTGCCGATCACGTTACGGGGCCGGGCCAGCTCGATCTTGCGGAGCTGGGCGCCGCGCACCCCGAGCGCCTCGACCGAGATCTCGATGCCGGGGGCGATCGCTCCGCCGACGTAGTCGCCCCGCTCGTTGATGGCGTCGAAGGTGGTGGCGGTGCCGAAGTCGACCACGATGCACGGGCCGCCGTAGAGGTGGTTGGCGGCCAGGGCGTTGACGATCCGGTCCGCGCCGACCTCCTTGGGGTTGTCCATCAGGACGTGCACCCCGGTCTTCACCCCGGGCTCCACGATCACCGCGGGGACGTCGCCGTAGTAGCGGCGGGTCACCTCGCGCAGCTCGTGCAGCACCGCGGGGACGGAGGAGCAGATGGCCAGGCCCTCCACCCGGTCCTCGGCCGATACGACCGGGTGGGAGCCCATCAGACCCTGCATCAGCACCGCGAGTTCGTCCGCGGTGCGGCGCGGATCGGTGGAGATCCGCCAGTGCTCCACGATCTCCTCGCCGTCGAACAGGCCGAGCGTGGTCTGGGTGTTGCCGACGTCGATGGTGAGGAGCACGGGGAGCCTTCTGGTGAGGAGTTGTCAGGAGGAGCGGAGGTCCAGGCCGATGTCGAGCACCGGCGAGGAGTGGGTGAGGGCGCCGACGGCCAGGTAGTCGACCCCAGTCTGGGCGACCTCGCGGGCGGTGGCCAGGGTCAGCCCGCCGGAGGCCTCCAGCTTGGCCCGGCCGTTCACCAGCTCGACGGCCTCCTTCAGCTGCGGGACGGTGAAGTTGTCCAGCAGGATCAGGTCGGCGCCCGCCTCCAGCACCGGCGGGATCTGGTCCAGGCGGTCGACCTCGACCTCGACGTCCAGGTGTGGGAAGGCCTCCCGGACGGCGTTGAACGCCTCGGCCACGCCGCCCGCGGCGACCACGTGGTTGTCCTTCACCAGGGCGGCGTCGGAGAGCGCCATCCGGTGGTTGACGCCGCCGCCCGCGCGGACCGCGTACTTCTGCAGGGCGCGCAGGCCCGGCAGGGTCTTGCGGGTGTCGCGGACGGCCGCGCCGGTGCCCTCCAGGGCGTCGGCCCAGGCCCGGGTGGCGGTGGCGATGCCGGACAGGTGGCAGAGCAGGTTGAGCGCGCTGCGCTCGGCGGTCAGCAGGTCGCGGGTGCGGCCGCGGACCGAGAGCAGCACCTGGCCGGCCTCCACCAGGTCGCCGTCCTCGACGTGCCGCTCGACCTCGAACTCCTCCTCGCAGACCAGCGAGACCACGGCCTCGGCGATCCGCAGGCCCGCCACCACACCGGCCTGACGGGCCGTGAAGTCGGCGGTGGCCACGGCCTCGGCGGGCACGGTGGCGACCGAGGTGACGTCGTCGCCGCCGGCCAGGTCCTCGGCCAGCGCCAGGGTGGCGATGTCCTCGACCTCGACCGGGTCCAGGCCGGCCGCCTCCAGCAGCTCGGCCAGCGCCGGGTCCAGGCCGGTCTCGTACGCCTCGCCGTCGCCGCAGGCGCAGCCGTCGCCGCAGCCGCCCGCCATCGGCAGCTCGGCGTGGGTGTGGCCGTCGTGGTCGTGGTCGTGGGACATCGGTGCTGCTCCTAGGGGGTGGTGAGGGGTCGTCAGACGGTGCGCAGGGCGCCGTCGACGTCGAGGGTGGTGGTCAGGTGGCGCTGCCACCGCTGGTCGTCCCGGTCCGGGAAGTCCTCCCGCCAGTGGCAGCCCCGGGTCTCCTCGCGGAGCGCGGCGGCGGCCACCAGGGCGGTGGCGACCAGGTGGAGGTTGGTGGCCTCCCAGGTCTCCACCCGCGGGTCGGCGGGCTTCTCCTCGGCGGCGTGGGCCAGGGCGTCGGCGGCCAGTGCGGCCAGGCCCTCGGCGGCACCGGCCATCGAGGCGGCCGAGCGCAGCACGCCCGCGCCGGTGGACATCAGCCGCTGGACCTCGGCCCGGGCCTCCGGGGCGAGCAGCGGCACGGCCGCGCAGGCCTTGGCGGCGGCCACGTCCACCGAGCGCTCGGGGAGCTCCCCGGCGGTGTGACGTTCCGTCAGGTCGGCGGCGATCGCCTCGGCGAAGACCAGGCCCTCCAGCAGGGAGTTGGAGGCCAGCCGGTTGGCGCCGTGCACGCCGGTGCAGGCCACCTCGCCGCAGGCGTACAGGCCGGGCACCGTGGTGCGGCCGGAGAGGTCGGTGCGGATGCCGCCGGAGGCGTAGTGCGCGGCGGGCGCGACCGGGATCGGCTCGGTGACCGGGTCGATCCCGTGCGAGCGGCAGGAGGCCAGGATGGTCGGGAAGCGCTCGGCCCACATCTCGGCGCCGAAGTGCCGCCCGTCCAGGTACATGTGCTCGGCGCCCTGCTCCTGCATCCGCCGGGTGATCGCCTTGGCGACGATGTCCCGGGGGGCCAGCTCGGCCAGCTCGTGCTGCCCGAGCATGAAGCGCACGCCGTCGGCGTCCACCAGGTGGGCGCCCTCGCCGCGGACCGCCTCGGAGACCAGCGGCTGCTGGCCCTCGGCCTCCGGGCCGAGCCAGAGCACGGTGGGGTGGAACTGGACGAACTCCAGGTCGGTGACCTCGGCCCCGGCCCGCAGCGCCAGCGCCACGCCGTCGCCGGTGGAGACCGCCGGGTTGGTGGTGGCCGAGAAGACCTGGCCCATGCCGCCGGTGGCGAGCACCACCGCGCGGGCCCGGATGGCGCCGACGCCGTCCCGCTGGCCCTCGCCCATCACGTGCAGGGTGAGGCCGGCCGCGTGGCCGTCCGGGTCGGTCAGCAGGTCCAGCACCAGGGCGTGCTCGATGAGTTCGAGGCCCGGGTCCGAGCGGACGGCCTGCACCAGGGCGCGCGATATCTCGGCGCCGGTGGCGTCGCCGCCCGCGTGCACGATCCGGCGGCGGTGGTGGCCGCCCTCCCGGGTCAGCAGGATCTCGCCGTCGGCGTCCTTGTCGAAGGCGGCGCCGGCGGCGATCAGGTGCCGGACGGCGTCCGGGCCCTCGGTCACCAGACGCCGGACGGCGTCCTCGACGCAGAGCCCGGCGCCGGCCACCAGGGTGTCGTCCAGGTGCTGGGCGGGGGTGTCCCCCTCGCCCAGGACGACGGCCACGCCGCCCTGGGCCCAGCGGGTGGAGCCGTCGTCCAGCAGCGCCTTGGTGACCACCGTGGCCCGCAGGCCGGCCTTGCGGACGTTGAGCGCGACGGTCAGCCCGGCCACGCCGGAGCCGACCACCACCACGTCGGTGGTGGCGGTCCAGCCCGGGGCGGGGGCGGTGAGGCGGTGCGTTGCGGACATGGTTCTGACTGCTCCTCAGCTCGCGGCGGCGGTGGCCGCGCCGTGCCCGTCACCGTACGCCCGGTCCCCGCGCAGCAGCCCGCTGCCCTCGGGGGCCTCGGCGGCGTCGGTGCCGTAGCCGGTGATCCGGTTGTCGCCGTCCACGAAGACCACCTTCGGGACGTAGCCCTTGGCCTCGGCGGTCTCCATCTGCCCGTAGGCGATCAGGATGACCAGGTCTCCGGGGTGGACCAGGCGGGCGGCGGCGCCGTTGATGCCTATGACGCCGGTGCCGCGCGGGCCGGCGATGGTGTACGTCTCCAGCCGGGCGCCGTTGTTGATGTCGACGATGTGGACCAGCTCGCCGGGGAGCAGGTCCGCGGCGTCGAGCAGGTCCTCGTCCACCGTGACCGAGCCGACGTAGTGCAGGTCGGCCTGGGTCACGGTGGCCCGGTGGATCTTGGACTTGAGCATGGTGCGGAGCATTGGGTCACGCCTCCTGTGAGTGCATGCCTGAGGGGTTGCTTCTTACCGGTGTTAGCGAACGAGCATGCTGACGTTGTCGATCAGGCGGGTCGAGCCCACCTTCGCGGCCACGGCCAGCACCGCCTCGCCCCGGAAGTCGTCGGACGCCTCGGTGAAGTCGTCCGGGTCGATCAGGGCGAGGTAGTCCAGGGTGACGCCCTCGGCGCCGTCCAGGGCGGTCGCGGCGGCCTCGCGGACCGCCTTCGCGCCGCGCACGGCCGCGTCGCGGCCGGCGAACAGCGCCCTGGACAGGGCGAGGGCCTGCTCCCGCTCGGTCTCCGAGAGGTAGCGGTTGCGCGAGGACAGCGCCAGGCCGTCCTCCTCGCGGACGGTCGGGACGCCGATGACCTCGACGTCGAAGTCCAGGTCGGCCACCATCCGGCGGATCACCGCCAGCTGCTGGGCGTCCTTCTCGCCGAAGAAGGCGAAGTCCGGGTCGGTGATGTTGAGCAGCTTGGCCACCACGGTCAGCACGCCGTCGAAGTGGCCCGGGCGGGAGGCGCCCTCGTACCGCTCGCCCATCGGGCCCGCGGTGATCCGCACCTGCGGGGTGCCGTTGGGGTAGACCTCCTCCGGCAGCGGGGCGAACACCACGTCGGCACCGGCCTCCTCGGCCAGCCGGACGTCGGCGGCCAGGGTGCGCGGGTAGCGGTCCAGGTCCTCGCCGGCACCGAACTGCAGCGGGTTCACGAAGACGGTCACGGCGACCCGGCCGTCCCGGCCGACCTGCTTGCGGGCGGCCCGGATCAGGCTGGCGTGGCCCTCGTGCAGGGCGCCCATGGTCATCACCACGGCGTTGTCCACC
This sequence comes from Kitasatospora sp. NPDC001664, assembly GCF_053596675.1. Lineage (NCBI taxonomy): Bacteria > Bacillati > Actinomycetota > Actinomycetes > Kitasatosporales > Streptomycetaceae > Kitasatospora > Kitasatospora sp. NPDC001664. Next base: position 11,860 of record NZ_JBSFGS010000041.1, on the reverse strand, counting down.
GGCTCCTCGTCCGGCCAGAAGGCGGACTCGAAGTCGGCGACGGAGTGGGTGAGCTCGGCCTTGCGGACCTGGGGGGTCTTGGTCGGCTGCTTGCCACGGGCCATCAGATGTTCTCCTCGTTCAGTACGTCCAGCAGCGCGGCCGCCGACGCCTCGTCGATCGTTCCGTTCCTCAGCGCCCGCTGCGCGGTGGCGCGGGCCATCGCCCGGTAGGACTGCCCGATGTCGGGGGCCACCGTACCGAGTTCGCGCAGGTGGCGGCTGACGGTGCCGACGTCGCCCCGGGCCACCGGGCCGGTGAGCGCGGCGTCGCCCGAGCGCAGGCTGTTGTCCAGGGCCGCGCCGAGCAGCGGGCCCAGCAGGCGGCCGGGCTCGGAGACCCCGGCGGTGCGCAGCAGTTCCAGCGACTGGGACACCAGGGTCACCAGGTGGTTGGCCCCGTGCGCGAGGGCCGTGTGGTAGCGGGCCCGCTGCTCCTCCGGCACCCACTCGGGCTCGCCGCCCATCTCCACCACCAGCGCCTCGGCGACGGGGCGCAGCTCCTGAGGGGCCGTCACCCCGAACGGGCAGCCGGCCAGCCGGGCCAGGTCGACGCCCGTCCCGGTGAAGGTCATCGCCGGGTGCAGCGCCAGCGGCAGGGCGCCGGCCCGGGTGGCGGGCTCCAGCACCGCGACGCCGTGCGCGCCCGAGGTGTGCACCACGATCTGCCCCGGCCGCACCGCCCCGGTCTTGGCCAGCCCGGCCACCAGCTCCGGCAGCACGTCGTCCGGCACGGTCAGCAGCACCAGGTCGGCGGCGGCCAGCACCTGCGGCGGGGTGACCAGCCGCACCCCCGGCAGCAGTGCCTCGGCCCGCCGCCTGGAGGTCGCGGACACTCCGGAGGCGGCCACCACCTTGTGCCCCGCCAGCTGCAGCGCGGCCCCCATCGCCGGACCCACCCGCCCGGTCCCGACCACGCCCACGGCCAACCTGGCCGGCCGGTTCCCCGGATCCCCCGGATCGCCGAACGGGTCGGCCAACACCCCGAACCCGAACTCCTCGGAGCTGCTCACGGCTCGCCCTCGTCCCTGATTCCCGTTCCAGTCCGCTGCCGGTACCAGACGTACCGCGTCATTCTACGGCCGCGCGGGGAGGCGCCTCATCCGATCGGGTGGCCCCGGGCGGACGCCCGCACCGGCCGGAGGCGCGGCTGCCACCATGCGGACATGGCAGCGAAACCCACCGATGGTCCCGACCCCGCGAGCCCGGCGCCCGGGCGGCCCGGCGGCGTGCGGACGGTGACGCTCGGGGACCTGCGGATCCCGGGGGCCCTGATCCGGGAGCTGACGGAGACCGGAGAGGTCGGCCGGATCACCGACCGGGGCCGGCTGGTCGCCTGGCTGGTGCCCGCCGACGGCCCGGCCGGCGACGCCCGGCGGCCGGAGGCCTGACGCCCGGCGGCCGGATGCTGACGGTCAGTCGGTGGCGCCCGCGCGGATCAGGCCCGCCTCGTAGGCGAGGACGACGGCCTGGACGCGGTCGCGGAGGTTGAGCTTGGCCAGGATGCGGCCGACGTGGGTCTTCACGGTGGCTTCGGAGAGGGTCAGCTTGGTGGCGATCTCGCCGTTGGACAGGCCCTGGGCCACCAGCAGGAAGACCTCGCGCTCGCGCTCGGTGAGGGGGGCCAGCACCGGTGAGCCGGGGGTGGAGTGGGGGAGCGGGAGGACGTCGGCGAAGCGGTCGATCATGCGGCGGGTGGTGGTGGGGGCGACCACCGCGTCGCCGCCGTGGACGGCCCGGATGGCGGCGACCAGTTCGGTCGGCGGGACGTCCTTGAGCAGGAAGCCGCTGGCGCCGGCCTTGAGCGCGGCGAAGGCGTACTCGTCCAGGTCGAAGGTGGTGAGGATGAGGACGTGCGGGGCGCCGGGGACGGGCGAGCCGCTCTCGTCCAGACAGATCCGCCGGGTGGCCTGGACGCCGTCCAGGCGGGGCATCCGGACGTCCATCAGGATCACGTCGACCTGGGTGTGGGCGAGGGTGTCGACGGCCTGCTGGCCGTCGCCGGCCTCGGCGGCGATCTCGATGTCCCCCTGGGACTGCAGGATCATGCGGAAGCCGGTGCGGAGCAGTTCCTGGTCGTCGACCAGCATCACCCGGATGGTCACAGCTGCGGTCCTCACTTGGTGGTCTTGTAGGGGAGCACGGCCCGGATCCGGAAGCCTCCGCCCGGCCGCGGCCCGACGTCGAGGCTGCCGCTGACCATGCCGACCCGCTCGCGCATGCCGATCAGACCATGGCCCTGCCCGTCGGTACCACCGGCGGTCAGCTGCTCGGCGGTGGAGCCGCGGCCGTCGTCCTCGATCAGGACCTCCAGCTCGCGGTCCCGGAAGTCGACCGCGACCTTGGCCCGGGCGTCCGGGCCGCCGTGCTTGCGGACGTTGGTGAGCGCCTCCTGGACGATCCGGTACACCGTCAACTCGACGCCCCGGGGCAGCTCCTGCACCTCGCCGGTGGCGGCGTACTCGACCGGCAGGCCCGCCACCCGGACCTGGTCGAGGAGCTCGGGGAGCTCGGCCACGCCGGGCTGCGGGACGTACTCGTCGGTGGTGTCGGTGGTGCGCAGCACGCCGAGCAGGCGGCGCATCTCGACCAGGGCCTGACGGCCCGTCGAGGCGATCGTGGAGAGCGCCTCCTTGGCCTGCTGCGGGGAGTTGTCGAGCACGTAGGCGGCGCCGTCGGCCTGGACGATCATCACCGAGACGTTGTGCGCCACCACGTCGTGCAGCTCGCGGGCGATCCGGGCCCGCTCCGCCGCCACCGCGACCTTGGCCTGGGCGTCCCGCTCGCGCTCCAGCCGGGCGGCCCGGTCCTCCAGCTCGACCAGGTACGCGCGGCGCACCCGGGTCAGCCGGCCCCAGGCCCAGCAGAGCACGAACGGGGTGGACATCAGCACGGCCAGGAAGACCCGCTCGGCGTTGCTGACGTTGTCGGTGGCGGCGGGTCCGAAGCGGAGCGCGGTCAGCGGCCCGGCGGCCAGGCCGGCCGTGAAGGACAGCCGGGAGACCCAGGGGCTGCCGAACGCCGCGCCGGTGTAGGCGAAGAGCAGGTAGCCCACGCTCTCCACCTGCGGGTCCACACCGGCCGCCAGCTGGCTCAGGCCGAGCAGGGTCGCCGCGACGGTGGTCAGGTCCGGGTGCTTCCGCCGGAAGACCATCAGCCAGGCCATCACCGCCCCGAGCACCAGGCTCTCCCTGTTCCCGCCGCTGACGAATCCCAGCAGGCAGAACAGGAGGAGCAACAGTGCCCAGGCGGAGTCGACCACCATCGGGTGGCGGCGGAACCAGGCGTTGAGTCGATGCACGGGTCAAGCCTAGGCAGTCGGGGAAGCCCGCCAGGTCAGCCGTAAGGGCGATCCGTCCTACTCCGCAGGGTGGAGAAGGAGGTACACGGACCGGCAGGGTACGGAGGGGGATCGGCCCGGGCAGGCGGTCCCCCCGTGCGCGGGGTGGTGGTCACCCCGGGGGCGCGAGGAACTGCGCGAATCGGAAGAAGCGGACCCATGTGCCGGGTACGGACAGCCACTTGCAAGTGAAGCTCCGTACCCGGCACACGGGTCGGCACCTCCCGCAGCGCGCAGTTCCTCGCGCCCCCGGGGTCGCTGCCCTGCCGGGCGCGCTGCCTCCGGGCGGACCCCGAGCGGGTAGCGTCCCCGCATGGAGTGGATGCGCTGGCGGCCCGCCACGGAGCGGGCGTTGTACGGCCCGGAGGGGTTCTACCGGAGGCCGGAGGGCCCGGCCGGGCACTTCCGGACCTCGGTGCACGCCTCGCCGAAGTACGCCGCGGCGGTGGCCCGGCTGCTCGCGGAGACGGACGCGGCGCTCGGCCGCCCCGCGGAGCTCGCGCTGGTGGACGTCGGGGCCGGGCGGGGCGAGCTGCTCGCCGGGGTGCTGGCGGCGGTGGGGCCGGAGCTGGCGGGGCGGCTGCGCCCGTACGCGGTGGAGCTGGCGGAGCGGCCGGCGGGCACGGACCCGAGGATCGTCTGGACGGACCGGGTGCCCGACGGGGTGTCAGGTCTGCTGTTCGCCAACGAGTGGCTGGACAACGTGCCGCTGGACCTGGCCGAGCGGGACGAGGACGGGCGGCTGCGGTACCAGGAGGTGACGGTCCGCGGGGAGCGCCGGCTCGGTGCGGAGGTCGACGCGGGGGACGCGGAGTGGGCGGCCGCGTGGTGGCCCGAGGGCGAGGTGGTCGAGCTGGGCGGGCCCCGGGACGCGGCCTGGGCGGGGGCGATCGGCGCGCTGGAGCGCGGCCTGGCGGTCGCGGTGGACTACGCGCACACCCTGGCCTCCCGCCCGTACGGGGAGACCCTGACCGGCTTCCGGGAGGGCCGCGAGGTGCGGCCGGTGCCGGACGGCTCCTGCGACGTGACCGCGCACGTGGCGCTGGACGCGGTGGCGGCGCCCGGCCTCCACACCCTGTGGACGACGCAGCGGGAGGCGCTGCGGGCGCTGGGGGTGCACGGGGCGCGCCCGCCGCTGGCGCTGGCGTCCACCGATCCGGTGGCCTACCTGCGGGCGTTGGGCGGGGCCGGGGAGGGGGCCGAACTGACCGACCCGTCCGGGCTCGGGGCCTTCGGCTGGCTGGCCCAGGCCGTCCGCATGCCGGTACCGGAGAGCCTGGCGGGGCTGCCGGGATGGCAGACTCTCACCCCATGAGGGAGACCACGGTCGGCGTCGGTGCGGGTGCCGAGAATCTTGTCGGCGAGCTGGGCACCAGCGACATGGTGCTCAACATCGGCCCGCAGCACCCGTCCACGCACGGCGTGCTGCGGCTGAAGCTGGTGCTGGACGGCGAGCGGATCGTGGCCGCCGAACCGGTGGTCGGCTACATGCACCGCGGCGCGGAGAAGCTCTTCGAGGCCCGCGACTACCGGCAGATCGTCATGCTGGCCAACCGCCACGACTGGCTGTCGGCCTTCTCCAACGAGCTGGGCGTGGTGATGGCGGTCGAGCGGATGCTCGGCATGGAGGTGCCCGAGCGGGCGGTCTGGCTGCGCACCCTGCTGGCCGAGCTGAACCGGGTGCTCAACCACCTGATGTTCCTGGGCTCGTACCCGCTGGAGCTCGGCGGGATCACCCCGGTCTTCCACGCCTTCACCGGCCGCGAGGAGCTCCAGCACGTGCTGGAGGAGGCCAGCGGCGGCCGGATGCACTACATGTTCAACCGGGTCGGCGGCCTCAAGGAGGACCTCCCGGCCGGCTGGCTGGGCCGCTGCCGGGCCGCGGTCGGCAGCGTGCGCGCGCAGCTGCCGGTCTTCGAGGAGCTGGTGCTCGGCAACGAGATCTTCCGGGGCCGCACCGCCGGGGTCGGCGTGCTCTCCCGCGAGCACGCGCTCGCGTACGGGGTCAGCGGCCCGATCGCCCGGGCCAGCGGGCTGGACTTCGACCTGCGCCGCGACGAGCCCTACCTGGCGTACGGGGAGCTGGCGGACGTGCTGCACGTCGCGGTCCGCGAGGAGGGCGACTGCCTGGCCCGCTTCGAGTGCCTGCTCGAACAGACCGTCAACTCGCTGGAGCTGGCCGAGGCCTGCCTGGACCGGCTGGCCGAACTGCCGCCCGGCCCGGTCAACCAGCGGCTGCCCAAGGTGCTCAAGGCACCCGAGGGCGCCACCTACGCCTGGACCGAGAACCCGCTCGGCGTCAACGGCTACTACCTGGTCTCCCGGGGCGACAAGACCCCCTGGCGGCTCAAGCTGCGCTCCGCCTCGTTCAACAACATCCAGGCCCTGACCGAGCTGCTGCCCGGCACCCTGGTCGCCGACATGGTGGCGATCCTGGGCTCGATGTTCTTCGTGGTCGGCGACATCGACAAGTGACCCCGGGGCGCCCCACCGGCCAGGCGGGGCGCCGGAGTTGAGCGGCCGTCAGACCTTCGGGTCGGCCGGGTGCGGGGCCACCGTGATGCCGGCCCCGATCCGCTGCTCGCACAGCCCGGCCAGCACCGCGTAGCCCTCGGGGCCCATCAGCTCGGTGAGTTCGGGCCGGTACGAGACGTAGACCGGGTCGGCGGCCTGGTGCGCGTCCGGGCTGCCGGTGCACCACCAGTGCAGGTCGTGGCCGCCGGGGCCCCAGCCGCGGCGGTCGTACTCGCCGATCGAGACCTGCAGGTAGCGGGTGTCGTCCGGGCGGTCGATCCAGTCGTAGGTGCGGCGCACCGGCAGCTGCCAGCAGACGTCCGGCTTGGTCTCCAGCGGCTCGCGGCCCTCCTGGAGGGCCAGGATGTGCAGCGAGCACCCGCCGCCGCCGGGGAAGCCGGGGCTGTTGCGGAACAGGCAGGCGCCGTCGATCCGGCGGGTCTGCCGGTCGCCGTCCTCGTCGAACATGGTGATGCCGCCGTCGAGCACGATCCGGCCCTTGGCGTCGGTGCCGTGCGCGAAGTTCTCCCAGATCTCCGGGGTCAGCCGGGCGGCGTGCTCGGCCACCCGCTGCTCGTCGTCCTCGTCCGAGTAGTGCGCGCCGAGCGTGCAGCAGCCGTCGGACTCGCCCCGGCCCTCCCGGATGCCCTGGCAGCCCTGGCCGAAGATGCAGCTCCAGCGCGAGGTGAGCCAGGTCAGGTCGCAGCGGAAGACCTGCTCCTCGTCGGCCGGGTCGGCGAACTCCACCCAGGCCCGGGCGAAGTCGAGCGGGACCTCGGGGCGCATGCCCGGCATGCCGAGGTCGGTCTTCTTGGAGGGCTTGTCGGCCTTCGGCTTCTTCTTGCCGTGCTGCTTGCTCTGCTTGCTCTCTGCTGCCACCCGGTAAGGGTATGGCCTGGGCGGAAGGATGCCAGGTGACGGGCCCGGGGCTGGTGAAGCCCGTGTGTGGAAGCGGCACGTGCCCTGGGGTGGCGGGTGGGCTGGCCCTAGGATGACTGCCTGGTATTCGCACGGGGGCGCTGGGGGAGTGGGCGGATGAGTACGGGTGGAACGGGTGACTTCCTGATCAAGCCGTGGGAAGTGCGCGGCGAGGGTCGGGAGTTCGGGAAGATCTCGCAGGACTTCGAGGCCGCGGCCGAGGCCCTGGAGCAGGGCATGGCCGGGCTCGGCGCGCCGTGGGGCGGCGACGCCCCCGGCAGCGGCTTCGGCACGCAGTACACCGAGGCGCAGGGCATGCTGCTGGCCGGGCTGCACGGCCTGGCCGGCCGGCTCGGCCAGGTCGGCGCCAAGCTCAACACGATGGCCGACTCGTCCGAGCGGACCGACGGGGACGTCAGCGCCGACCTGGGCAGAGCGCACCCCGACGTGGCGCCGGTGGCCCCGCCGAAGCTCTGACGCACCGTCCGGCGCGGCCCGCGGCGGGGAACCGCGGCGGGCCCGCGCTCGTGTACGTCTCCGTTCCCCGCCGCGCGCCGCGGCCGGACGGCCTGTCCTGCTGAACCTCCCGCTCGACCGGAATGAAGGAGGGACCCGGTGTCCCGCAACGTGCCCGAGGAACTCGCCCCGGTGCTGGCCAGGTTGGGCCACCAGTGGCCGCAGGCCGACGAGGAGGGGCTGCGCCGCGCGGCCGGCGTCTGGCGCGAGTTCGGCGCCGAGGCCGAGCGGTTGGGCCGCCGGGGCGGGGACTCCGCGCAGCGGGTCACCGGGGAGAACAAGGGCCGGGCGGTGGACGCCTTCGCCGAGCACTGGCGCGGCTTCGCGGGCGGCGGCCGGGGAAGCCTGGACGACGCGCACGGCGCCGCCGAACTGCTGGCCGGGGCCTTCGAGCGGGCGGCCCGGGCGGTGGACTCCTGCAAGGCGGAGATCATCGCGGTGCTCCGCGAGCTGGCCGAGGAGATCAAGCTGGCCGAGAAGGTCGAGGCGGCGGCCAAGGCCGTGCTCGGCACGGTCGGCGGCGCGGTGGCCGACGCGGTGGTCGGGGTCGGCGAGAAGGTCGCGGTCGAGCTGGCCCGGCACAAGGTCGGCAACCTGCTGGAGGAGCTCGGCCGGGAGATGAAGGAGGGGCTCCAGCAGGCACTGAAGGAGCCCGCCGTCACCACCCTGGAGCGGATCGCCGTGGCCGACGGCTACCAGTCGGTCCGGGCCGTCTCCGCAGCGGGTGGCGGGGTGGCGGCCGGGGCGCTGCTCGGCGGCCGCGCGGTGGCCAAGGTGCGCGGGCTGTCGGCGGTGGTCGGCCGGGACGGCGAGGTGGTGAAGGACGGTCAGGGCCGGCCGGTGCTGGTGGACGAGAGCGGCAACCGGGTGGAGGGCGTCGACGGCGTCGTCCCCCAGGTCGGTGCGGACGGCAAGCCGCTGGTCGGGCCGGACGGCAAGGTGGCCGTGGTCGGCGAGGACGGCAAGCCGGTGGTCGGCCTGGCCTGCGGCAGTGACGGCAAGCCGCTGCGGGACTCCACCGGCGCCCTGGTGGTGGTCGGCGCGGGCGGCCTGATCGCCGCCGCCGGGGTGACCGTGGCGCTCGGCCGGGACGGCAAGCCGGTGACCGGCACCGACGGCGAGGTGGTGGTGCTGGACCGCGAGGGCCAGCCGGTGCGCGGCAGCGACGGACACACCGCCAAGGTGGACCGTTCGGGCGAGTTGGTGACCGACCGCAGCGGCCACGTGGTGATGGTCGACGACGACGGCCGGACCGCCGGGCCGGAGACCGCGCACGGCAAGAAGCCGGGGACGGGCCTCGGGCTCGACCTCGGCGGCGTCGGGGCGGACGTGCAGGTCGGGCCGGGCGGCCTGGAGGTGGACGCGCACCTCGGCGGCAACGGGCACGGGAACGGGCACGGTCAGGAGGACGCGTACGGGAACGGCCAGGGCAACGGCCGGGGCGGCGTCCAGGTGCAGGTCGGCCCGGTCTCGGCCGGGGCGGGCTCCTACGACCCGCGCCACGACGACCCGTACGACCGCAACGGCCAGGGCTCGGTCCACCAACAGGACACCTGGCGCCAGGGCGGCAGCGGCGGCACCCAGCCGCGGACCGTGGTCTCGGTGGACGCGGATCCCGGCTACCAGGGCGGCGGGTACGACCGGGGCGAGGACGACCGCCCGGTGCACCGGCCCCTCGGGACCCTGCGCACCGACTCGGTGGCGGTGGCCCCGCCGCAGAGCGGTCCCTCCTCGGCCTTCGGTGACGGACCGTCGACCGGGACGGGCTGGGGGCGGCACGAGCCCTCGGCGCCGAGTGCGGCCGGTGGTGCCGGTGGCTCCGGCGCGTCCGGCGGGTCGTTCGGCTCCGGTGGTGCCTCGGGCGGGCTCGGCCCGGTCGGCGGGCAGTCCGGGCTCGGCACCCCGCCGATGGGCATGGGTCAGCCGACGCCCGCCGCGCCCGCGTCCCCGGCCGCTCCGGTGACCGCGGCCCCGCCTGCCGCCGGTGCCGCCGGTGCTCCCGTGGCGGGTGGTGCGGGTGGTGCGGCCGCCGTGGCCTCGCCCGGTGCCGCCGGTGCTCCCGGGGCGGGTGGCCAGGCCGGTGCGGTCGGCGCGGTCGGTGCCGTGGCCGGTCCGCAGCAGCCCGGCGCGGCCGCCCCGCGCGCCGCGCAGCCCGTCGGGCTGGTGCCCAACCCGGTGCCCGCCCCGGCGGCGCCCGCGCCTCCGGCATCCGGTGCGGTGGTGGTCGGCCCGGTCACCGGGCGGACCTTCGACCTGCCGCCGGTGGGCCGCCGTGAGGACGACTCGCCGGTCGCCGTGGCCCAGGCCGCGCCGCTGGCCGCGATGTTCCTGCTGCTGCACGACTACCGCCGCACCGCGCCCGAGCAGCCCGGCGAGCGCGCCCGCCCGCGCGTCATCGCGGACGGGCGCCCGTACGGCGCGGCCGGCGGGCTCGGGCCGGTCGACCCGGCCCACCAGGCCGAGGTGGAGCGCCGGGTGCCCCGCACCGAGGAGGGCGAGCCCGCCGCGCCGGCCGACCCGAGGCTGGGCGACTGGCCGGAGGCGTTGAACGGTGGCGGCTTCCGCGAGCTGGGCCGCTCCAACAACGCGCTCGACCTCTCGCTCTCCGCCCTCGACAGCTACCTGGGCAACCCCACCTGCGGTGCCCCCCGGCTGCCCGACGGCCCGGCGGGGGAGTACGGCGGCCGGGACCGCGCCGAGCGCGAGCTCGGCACCCAGTTCAAGGACCTGGGCTACGGTGACGACGCCCTCGGGCAACTCGCCGACCTGCTCCGCCAGTTGGGCACGGGCGCGCAGGCGGTGCTGCTCACCCTGGACGCGTACGGCCGCTCGCACCTGTGGAACGCGTTCGTGGCCGGTGCCACGATCAGCTACCTCGACCCGCAGACCGGCTACCGCTCCTCCGCCCCGCTGCACCCGGCCGACCACGGCCTCTGGGCCATCGCGCTGGAGGCCGGCGGGCGCCCGGTGGACCTCTCGACCCTCCAACCCGCCATCCCGGTCGTCGAGTTGACCCCGGCGCCCGCACCCGATCCGCTGGTCAAGCCGGTGCCGGAGCCTCCCGCGCCGCCGCGCTCGCGGCTCACCATCCACCGGGGCAGCTCCCGTTGACCGTCCGCACATCGAACGCCCGTACCACTGCCAGGAGTTGCCGATGACCACCCTCGCGCAGGCCCTTGAGGCCGCCCACCGCTGGGTGAACGCCGAGCTCTCCCCGGAGGCCGTCCGGCCGGTCAAGGCACACGAGTTCGACCTCGGCTGGGTGGTCTGGCCGGAGCCCGCCCCCGTCCGGGTCGACCCGCTCACCGGCGAACGCCGCGCCCCCGAGGAGCTCGGCGCCGCCTGCGCGGTCATCGACCGGGCCACCGGTGAGCTCACCGTCTGGCCCTCCGTCCCCGTCCCGCAGGTGATCGAGCTCTACCGCGACCGGCTCGGCGCGGGCCACTACGACCCGGCCCTGCCGCCCGCCACCGGCCCCGGCTGCCGCGCCCAGTTCGTCTACCGCGACGCCCTCGGCGAGCAGCGCACCCTGGTGCTCCGCTCCGCCCCCGGCCGTCCCCACCCCGCGCTGCGCGCCTGGGCCCAGCTGAGCGAGCAGGGCGTCCAGCCCGAGGACGTGCTCGCCGTCCACACCGACCTGCGCCCCTCGATGCTCCCCGGCGGCTACGTCGCCGCCTCCCTGCTGGCCGAACTCCCCGGCACCCGGCACAGCCACGACCTCGCCTACGGCCCGCGCTTCGACGGGCGGGCCCGGGCCGTGCGGACCCTCGACTCCACGCCCCGGATCAACCGGGTGCCCTTCCCGGCGAACGTCCCGCCCGCCCAGCCCGAGGCGGAGGCGGCACTGGCGGCCCGGCTGACGGCTCAGTTCGGCGAGGGCGGGGTGCGGCGCTTCGACCCGGCGGCGGTGCTCGCGGCCGACCTGCCCGAGGCGGTCGGCCGGCCGCTGGTCCGGGTCGGGCTGCCGGTCGGGGTGCGGGGCTTCTTCGAGCTCTACCACCCGGTCTCGGACGGGGTGTCCGGCGCGGCGCCGGTCCTGCCGGAGCTGGCCGAGGTGCTGGCGGAGGACGGGCGGGGGAGCCGCGCCACCGAGGCGGCCCGGCGGGACCTGCTCGGCCAGGTGCTGATCGGCACCGACGGGTGGGCCCGGTTCACCGTCGACACCGCACGGGGCCGGGTCCGGGCGATCGACCCCGACACCGCGGAGCCCCGCTACGTCAACGCCGACCTCACCGCCTTCGCCCGCTCCCTCGCCCTCCTCGCCGACCGCTACCCCCGCCTCCGCGACCTCCACCCCCTGGCGGCGGGCCAGGCCGTCGCCGAACTCCAGTGGTCCCTCGCGGGCCTGGACCGCACCGTCTTCTCGGACCCCGAGAACTGGTGGTCCGTCATCGTCGAACAGCTCTGGCACGGCCTCCTCTAGGAAAGTGGTCACACCAGGGGCGCGAGGAACTGCGCGAGTACGGAAGGCGGACCAGCGCTGGATCGGGGCAGGCGAGCCAGTTGCACGTGCTGCCGTTCCCCTGCGCGCAGT
>NZ_JBSFGS010000040.1:0-68477 GCF_053596675.1 Kitasatospora sp. NPDC001664 | reverse complement strand
GCGGCGTGGTGCTTGGAGTGGTGCAGCTCGAGGATCTCGGCGGACATCGCCTTCTCCAGAGCCGAGTAGTCGTACGGAAGATCGGGGAGCGTGTACTGACCCATGGGTAAAAGGGCTCCTAGTTCGCTGTGCTGACGGTGTGTCGGCGTGCCGCCGCCAGCTTATTGCGTATGACTTGCAATTACATCTGCGAGCCAGGAGAGTGTGTTGTGGGGGTGGTGGGCCCGCCAGTCGTCTGCTGAAGCGTCTCGGCCACCGCGCCGGGAGTCCTCCGTCAGAGCTGATCGTCTTCCCAACCGGCGACCGCCGGGACGTCGGGCCGGCCACCCCCACCACGCCCGTCGGGTACCGATGGGCAGGGCGGAGCCCGGCTCGGGTCGGCGCCTGAGGGGGCCGCCCGCAGCTCGGCGGGGCTCGTCCCCGCTATCCGGGCGTGTTCTGCCGGGGGAGCGCCAGTGCCACCGTGTCGGCGAACTCCCGCACCGCGCTGGTCCGCGACACCACCCGCCCGCTGTGGATCACCAGCCGGCTGTGCCCGCCCGCCAGTACCCCGGCCACCGAGTCGCCCCGGACGGCCAGCAGCTCCGCCGGGAACCCGGCGTCCACCCGGACCGGCGGCAGCCCGAGCGCGATCCTGGCCTGGTTGGAGACCGCCTCGTACGCGGCCTCGGGGCTGAGTCCGCCGCCGCCCGCGAGCAGGTAGGCGGCTTCCAGCGGGTCGGCCCGGCCGACCGGGTTGCCGGTGTCCCGGAGAGCGCCGCCACCGGCGGCGAGGATCACCCCGGCCTCGCTCAACTCCCGTACCAGGGAAGCCCGGAGGGCATGAGCTGGCCCTTCCAGCCCGACGCAGTGGCCGTTCTGCGGGAGGCAGACCACCCGCAGCCCGGCCGCGGCCAGCGCGGCGGCGGCCCCACCACCCGAACCGCCTGCCCCGCCCGAACCTGGCCCGCCCGAACCGCCCGAACCGCCCGCCCCGCCCGCCCCGCCCGAGGCGCCGCCGACCGCCATCGCGGACAGCGGCCCGATCGTCACCCGCGGCCGCAGCGGCGCCAACGCCGCCACCAGCCGCGCGAGTTGGGCCGGATCCGCGCCGGCCGTGTGCAGGTCCACGGGGCAGTCGGCCTCCCGGGCGGCCTCCAGCAGCACCTGGACGTAGCCGACCGGGTCCGGGTCGAGGTCGGGGCACCCGCCGGCGGCGGTGGCGCCGAGCTTGAGGGCCTCCCGCAGCTGGGCCCGGCCGTCCGCCCCGGCCCGGCCGGTGAGCAGGCGGGGTACGGCCACCGCCTGGAGGTCGGCCAGTCCGCGCAGGGCCTGACGGGCGGTCAGTACGGCCTCCAGCCGTCGCAGCCCGTGCACGTCGCCGATCCGGACGTGGGTGCGCTGCGCGGTGGCGCCGTACCCGAGTGCGGTGAGCGCGGCCTCGGTGACCCGGCGGACCAGCTCGGCCGGGGTCTCCGGGGGCGGGGTCTGCAGGGCGGCGGAGAAGGCGACGTCGTAGTGGGCGTGCGGTTCGGCGGGCGCGGGCAGCAGCAGGTAGCCGCTGAGGTCGATCTTGGCGCCGGTGGTGGTGGTCGGGGCGCCGGGCAGGGCGGGCAGCGGACCCAGGGAGCCGCAGGTGCCGACGGCCTGGATCCGGTCGCCGCTGATCCGCACGTCCACCAGTCGGCCGTCGGTCAGCCGGGCGTTGGTGAGCAGCAGGACGGGGCCGTGGCCCAGCGGGTTGCCGCTGCGTGCGGGTTCCTCGCCCTGGTGCGGCCCGTCGGCGGGTGCGCTGTCCGCGGTCATCGGCCGGCTCCTCGTTGCCCGGCGGCCCGCCGGGCGGTCCGGGAGCCGCAAGATCAGTGAGCGTCGAGCCTATGGGGCCCGGGTGCGAGGTGCTCGGAGGCTGGCATAAGTCGTATCGGGTCGGGCCGCGGTCGCGGTGGTCGCCGCTGTCGCACGGTCGCGGCCGGCGGCTCCGGGAGGCTGCAGGCCGTTCCGTGGGTTCCACGGCGCGATCGAACGGCGGTCCTGCGGGGGAGTGCCCGTACGAGCCGTCCACCTGCGATCTTCCGGTCGGGGAACGGATTTCACCTCTGGCCGGGAAACGTGTAATCTCTTCCTCGTTCGCCCCTATAGCTCAGTCGGTAGAGCGTCTCCATGGTAAGGAGAAGGTCTGCGGTTCGATTCCGCATGGGGGCTCTGGTGAGGAAGCCGAGGATCTCCGGATCCGAAGCTCGATCATCTCAGCGGTGTAGCTCAGTTGGTAGAGCAAGCGGCTCATAATCGCTGTGTCACCGGTTCAAGTCCGGTCACCGCTACCCGCGTAGTCGATCGGGGGGATCAACTCCCGATCGGCTACTCTTGTCGTGTCATCAATCGTTGTCCAAGGAAGGCACTCCCGTGGCTGCCACCGACGTCCGCCCGAAGATCACGCTGGCCTGCGTGGAGTGCAAGGAGCGGAACTACATCACCAAGAAGAACCGGCGTAACGACCCGGACCGTCTTGAGCTGAAGAAGCACTGCCCCCGCTGCAACTCGCACACCGCGCACCGCGAGACCCGCTGACCCCGTAGGGCGTCACCGGGCCTGGTGTGATCAGGCTCTTGGCTCCAGGCCGTGTCTCCCGCAAGGGGGCACGGCCTGGAGCTTTTTCTGCATCTCCCGTACCACCGCACAGCGTGACCCACCGTCAGAGGAGTGGCCCATGGCTCTCGACCCCTCGTTCATCGGGCGGACCTACCCGCCCACCGCACCCTACGAGGTCGGCCGCGAGAAGATCCGCGAGTTCGCGGTCGCGGTCGGGGACGCCAATCCGGCGTACACCGACGTGGAGGCGGCGAAGGCGCTCGGCTACCCGGACGTGATCGCGCCCCCCACCTTCCCGTTCGCGATCGCCTTCCAGGCGGCCGCCCAGGTGGTGAACGACCCGGAACTCGGCCTGGACTACAGCCGGGTGGTGCACGGGGACCAGAAGTTCCTCTACTCCCGGCCGGTGCAGGCGGGGGACAGGCTGAGCGTCGCCATCGTGATCGACGCCATCAAGTCGCTGGCCGGCAACGACGTGCTGACCGTCAGCGGCGCCGTGCACGACGAGAGCGGCGAGCACGTGGTCACCGCGGTCATGACCCTCGTCGCCCGCGCCGCCGACACCGCCGACACCGCGCAGGGGGAGTGAACGAGATGAGCATCACCTACGACTCGGTCGAGGTCGGCACCGAACTGCCCGCCCAGTCCTTCCCGGTGACCCGCGCCACACTGGTCCAGTACGCGGGCGCCTCCGGCGACTTCAACCCGATCCACTGGAACGAGAAGTTCGCCCTGGAGGTCGGCCTCCCCGACGTCATCGCCCACGGCATGTTCACCATGGCCGAGGCGATCCGGGTGGTCACCGACTGGGTCGGCGACCCGGGCGCGGTGGTCGAGTACGGCGTCCGCTTCACCAAGCCGGTCCCCGTCCCCAACGACGGCGTCGGCACCACCATCGAGGTGTCCGCCAAGGTGGCCGCCCTGCTGGACGACAACAAGGTCCGGGTCGACCTGCTCGCCAAGAACGGCGACAACAAGGTGCTCGGCATGTCCCGCGCGGTCGTCAGGCTGAAGTGAGCCGCGGCTAGGCTGGGGGGCGTGCTCGTTGAACTGGACGCCCCCCTCGCCCCGCTGACCACGCTGCGCCTCGGCGGCCCGGCCCGCCGGCTGGTCACCGCGACCACCGACGCCGAGGTGGTCGAGACCGTCCGCAAGGCAGACGAGACCGGGGAGCCGCTGCTGGTGATCGGCGGCGGCTCCAACCTGGTGATCGGCGACGCCGGCTTCGAGGGCACCGTGCTGCGGATCGCCACCACCGGCTTCGCCCTGGACGGCACCCTGCTGGAGCTCGCCGCCGGCGAGGTCTGGGCGGACGCGGTGGCCCGCACCGTGGACGCGGGCCTGGCCGGGATCGAGTTCCTGGCCGGCATCCCCGGCTCGGCCGGGGCCACCCCCGTGCAGAACGTCGGCGCCTACGGCCAGGAGGTGGCCACCGGCATCACCGAGGTGGTCGCGTACGACCGCCGGGCCGGCGAGACCGTCACCCTGGCCAACGCCGACTGCGCGTTCTCCTACCGGCACAGCCGCTTCAAGGCCGACCCGGAGCGCTACGTGGTCCTGCGGGTCCGCTTCCGGTTGGAGGACGCCGGCGGCCTCTCCACCCCCGTCCGCTACGCCGAGGTCGCCAAGGCGCTCGGCGTCGGCCAGGACGAGCGGATCGGCCTGCGGCAGGCGTACGAGACCGTGCTCGGCCTGCGGGCCGGCAAGGGCATGGTGCTCGACCCGGCGGACCACGACACCTGGTCGGCCGGCTCCTTCTTCACCAACCCGGTCCTGACGGCCGCTCAGTACGCCGACTTCCAGGCCCGGCTGGGGGAGCTCACCGCCCCGGCCTACCCCGCGCCGGACGGCTGCACCAAGACCTCCGCGGCCTGGCTGATCGACCGGGCCGGCTTCGGCAAGGGCTACGGCTCCGGGCCGGCCACCCTCTCCACCAAGCACACCCTGGCCCTCACCAACCGGGGCGCCGCCTCCACCGAGGACCTGCTCGCGCTGGCCCGGGAGATCCGGGACGGCGTCCGGGCCGCCTTCGGGGTGGAGCTGGTGAACGAGCCGGTGATGGTGGGCGTCAGCCTGTAGGTCAGCCCGTCAGCCCGTCAGCCCGTCAGCCCGTCAGCCCGTCAGCCCGTCAGCCCGCCGGCCCGTCGGTCACGCCGGGTCCGCGGCCAGCCAGGCGTCCACGTCCGCCAGCAGCACCTTGCGGACGTCCTCCGGCGCGACCGATCCCCTGATCGACTGCCGTGCCAGCTCGGCGAGTTCGGCGTCCGAGAAGCCGTGCACGTCCCGCGCCAGGTCGTACTGGGCGGCCAGCCGGGAGCCGAACAGCAGCGGGTCGTCCGCGCCCAGCGCGAGCGGCACCCCGGCGTCGAAGAGGGTGCGCAGCGGCACCAGCCCGGGCTCCTCGTAGACCCCGAGCGAGACGTTGGAGGACGGGCAGACCTCGCAGGTCACCTGACGGTCCGCCAGCCGCTGCATCAGCCGCGGGTCCTCGGCGGCCCGCACCCCGTGCCCGATCCGGCCGGCCCCGAGGTCGTCCAGGCAGTCCCGGACCGACTCCGGCCCGGAGAGCTCTCCACCGTGCGGGGCGGCCAGCAGGCCGCCCTTGCGGGCGATGGTGAAGGCCCGGTCGAAGTCCCGTGCCAGGCCGCGCCGTTCGTCGTTGGAGAGCCCGAAGCCGACCACCCCCTGGTCGGCGTACCGGACGGCCAGGCGGGCCAGCGTCCGGGCGTCCATGGGGGACTTCATCCGGTTCGCCGCGACCAGCACCCGGATCCCGACGCCGGTGGCCGCGGAGGCCTCCCGGGTGGCGTCCAGGATCAGCTCCAGCGCGGGGATCAGCCCGCCGAGCCGGGGCGCGTACGAGGTCGGGTCGACCTGGATCTCCAGCCAGCGCGAGCCGTCCCGGGCCTCGTCCTCGGCCGTCTCCCGCACCAGCCGCCGGATGTCCGACTCGTCCCGCAGCACCGAGCGCGCTGTGTCGTACAGCCGCTGGAAGCGGAACCACCCGCGCTCGTCGGTGGCCCGAAGCCTGGGCGGCTCGCCCGAGCTGAGCGCCTCCGGCAGCCGGACCCGGTGCTTCTCGGCCAGCTCCAGCAGGGTGGCGGGCCGCATCGAACCGGTGAAGTGCAGGTGCAGGTGGGCCTTAGGCAGGGCCCGTACGTCGCGAGGCTGATCCATTCACCGATCCTGCCGCATGACACCCCCGAACGGGAACCGCCCCTCTCACGTCCTCCGAAGGAGTGAAAGGGGCGGTGCGCGCGGGGTGACGGAGCGTCAGTCGCGGGCCTCGCCCAGCAGCTTCTGCATCCGGCTGATGCCCTCGACCAGGTCGGCGTCGCCGAGCGCGTACGACAGGCGCAGGTAGCCCGGGGTGCCGAAGGCCTCGCCCGGGACGACCGCGACCTCGGCCTCGTCCAGGATCAGCGCGGCCAGCTCGGCGGAGGTGGCCGGACGCTTGCCGCGGATCTCCTTGCCCAGCAGCTCCTTGACCGAGGGGTACGCGTAGAACGCGCCCTCGGGCTCGGGGCAGAGCACGCCCTCGATCTCGTTGAGCATCCGGACGATGGTCTTGCGGCGGCGGTCGAACGCCTCCTTCATCTCGTCCACGGCCGACAGGTCGCCCGAGACGGCGGCCAGCGCGGCGCGCTGCGCCACGTTGGAGACGTTGGAGGTGGCGTGCGACTGCAGGTTGGCGGCCGCGTTGACGACGTCCTTGGGGCCGATCAGCCAGCCCACCCGCCAGCCGGTCATCGCGTAGGTCTTGGCCACGCCGTTGACCACGATGCACTTGTCGGCCAGCTCGGGCAGCAGGGCCGGCAGCGAGGTGAAGGTCGCGTCGCCGTAGACCAGGTGCTCGTAGATCTCGTCGGTGAGCACCCAGAGGCCGTGCTCCAGCGCCCAGCGGCCGATCGCCTCGGCCTCGGCCTCGGTGTAGACCGCGCCGGTCGGGTTGGACGGCGAGACGAACAGGACCACCTTGGTCTGCTCGGTCCGGGCCGCCTCCAGCTGCTCCACCGAGACCTTGTAGCCGGTCGTCTCGTCGGAGACGACGTCGACCGGCACGCCGCCGGCCAGCTTCACGGCCTCGGGGTAGGTGGTCCAGTACGGGGCCGGGATGATCACCTCGTCGCCCGGGTCGAGGATCGCGGCGAAGGCCTCGTAGATCGCCTGCTTGCCGCCGTTGGTGACCAGCACCTGGGAGGCGTCCACCTCGTAGCGCGAGTCGCGCAGCGTCTTGGCGGCGATGGCGGCCTTGAGCTCCGGCAGACCGCCGGCCGGGGTGTAGCGGTGGTTCTTCGGGTCCTGGCAGGCCTCGACGGCCGCCGCGACGATGTAGTCCGGGGTCGGGAAGTCGGGCTCGCCGGCGCCGAAGCCGATCACGGGGCGGCCGGCCGCCTTGAGGGCCTTCGCCTTGGCGTCCACCGCGAGGGTGGCGGACTCGGCGATGGCGCCGATCCGGGCGGAGACACGGCGGTCCGAGGGGCGGTTGCTGGGGGTGGGAGCGCTCATGCCCGCCATCGTCGCAGAGAGGGTGCTCCGGGGGCACGAGGGTCCAGGATGCGTACCGATCGGTCCGCATTGCGTACGGCTTGCGCCCCACCTTGGTGAATGGGGTTCGACCTGACGGCCCGGAACACGTACACTCACTGCTCGATGGCTCCCGAAGTGCAGCTCCACACCGAGGCGTAGTGAACGCAGCGGCCAGGATGCGGTAGGTTGTGAGACATCTCCGGAGCCCACAAGGCCCCGTAGGGCAATAGCTCAATTGGTAGAGCACCGGTCTCCAAAACCGGCGGTTGGGGGTTCAAGTCCCTCTTGCCCTGCTGCTTGAACCGTACTCAGCCCGTTCGCTCCACTGGAGCGAGCGGGCTTGATGCGGAGAGGGCACCTTTCAGCACTGCATTCGCCGGATCGCCCGCACCCGCGACGCGACGCTCGGCAGGACCCGGATTCAGGTGAGGACGAGTGACGGAGACCACGGGCTCCACCGCAACGCCTGAGAGCGGCAACCCCGAGGGTGCCGCGGAGGCCACGCCTGCCGACGAGGCGCTGTCGCGCCGCGACCGCAAGCGCGCCAAGAAGGCCGAGGGTGGCGACAAGAAGGCCGGCAAGCGCGCCAAGAAGGGCGTCTTCGCCCGCGCCGCGCTGTTCTACCGGCAGATCATCGCCGAGCTCCGCAAGGTGGTCTGGCCCTCCCGCAACCAGCTGACCCAGTACACCATCGTCGTGGTGGTCTTCGTGGTCGTGGTGATGGGCCTCGTCTCCGGTCTCGACTACGGCTTCTCCAAGCTCAGCCTGTGGGTGTTCGGCTGATCCGCCGTCACCTCCCGCTTCACTCCCCGACCCGGGCCGTCCTGACGGTCCGGGTCGAGCTGTCGGCGCACTCCGGGCGTTCCCGCTACCGTTGACTCGGTACTGTTGGAGGTCCGAGTCGTTCCCGCAGCGCGCCCGCCGTGGCGCCGGAAGGCCCGGAGCCGTTCCATCTCACTTCCAGGAAAGAAGCAGCCACCGTGTCTGACTCCCCCCTGTACGACGCCGACGAGACCGTCCGCGAGGCGGATGACCTCGCCGCCGAGGCCGCCGACGTCGAGGCTGCCGACGTCGAGGACGCCGAGCAGATCGTGGACGCGGTCGACTCGGACGAGGACGAGGTCGAGGCTGCGGACGAGGCCGAGGCGGGCGAGCCCGCCGAGGAGGCCGCCGTGCACGAGGTGGACGAGGACGAGCTCGACGAGGACGACGCCTTCGCCGCCGCCCTCCAGGCCGTCGGCTCCGACGCCGAGGACGAGGACGAGGCCGCCGAGGCGGAGGCCGAGGTCGAGGAGCCCGAGGTCGAGGTCGACCCGGTGGCCGCCTTCCGCGAGGAGCTGCGCACCGCGCCGGGCGAGTGGTACGTCATCCACACCTACGCCGGCTACGAGAACCGCGTGAAGCAGAACCTCGAGCAGCGCGCCGTCTCGCTCAACGTCGAGGACTACATCTTCGACTCGCAGGTGCCGCAGGAGGAGGTCGTCCAGATCAAGAACGGCGACCGCAAGACCATCCGGCAGAACAAGCTCCCCGGCTACGTGCTGGTCCGCATGGACCTCACCCCGGAGTCCTGGGGCGTCGTGCGCAACACCCCCGGCGTCACCGGCTTCGTCGGCAACGCCTACGACCCGTACCCGCTGACCCTGGACGAGGTCGTCAAGATGCTCGCCCCCGACGTGGAGCGCCAGGCGGCCAAGGAGGCCGGCAAGGCCTCGCCGATCCGTCCGGTCGAGGTCCAGGTGCTCGACTTCGAGGTCGGCGACTCGGTCACCGTCACCGACGGTCCGTTCGCCACCCTGCAGGCGACCATCAACGAGATCAACCCGGACTCGAAGAAGGTCAAGGGCCTGGTCGAGATCTTCGGTCGCGAGACCCCGGTCGAGCTGTCGTTCGACCAGATCCAGAAGAACTGACACTGAGCTTCGAGTTCGGGGCGGGGCTTCGGCCCCGCCCCGAACTCGTTTTGGTCCAGGCGCCGACAACGGTTAGCCTGGTCCGATGTGTGTCCACCCGGACGGGTGTCGCCCCGACCGCCGGACGCACCAGCAAACCACTCTCGGAAGGACCCGGAGAGCATGCCTCCCAAGAAGAAGAAGGTCACGGGGCTCATCAAGCTCCAGATCAACGCCGGCGCGGCCAACCCGGCCCCGCCGGTCGGCCCCGCGCTGGGCCAGCACGGCGTGAACATCATGGAGTTCTGCAAGGCCTACAACGCCGCGACCGAGTCGCAGCGCGGCATGATCGTGCCGGTGGAGATCACGGTCTACGAGGACCGCACCTTCACCTTCATCACGAAGACGCCGCCGGCCGCGCGCCTCATCCTGAAGGCCGCCGGCGTGGACAAGGGCTCGGCCGAGCCGCACAAGACCAAGGTCGCCAAGCTGACCGCGGCTCAGGTGCGCGAGATCGCCACGGTCAAGCTCCCCGACCTGAACGCCAACGACCTGGACGCCGCGTCGAAGATCATCGCCGGCACCGCCCGGTCGATGGGCATCACCGTCGAGGGCTGATCACCCCTCTCGTCCACCCCGTGGTAGGGCCTGCGCGGCCCGTACACCACGAACTCCATCACTTTCAGGAGAAGCAGTGAAGCGCAGCAAGGCCCTCAAGGCCGCGGACGCCCAGGTCGACCGCACCAAGATCTACGCCCCCCTCGAGGCCGTCCGCCTCGCCAAGGCGACCTCCACCTCCAAGTTCGACGGCACCGTTGAGGTCGCCATGCGTCTGGGCGTCGACCCGCGCAAGGCCGACCAGATGGTCCGCAGCACCGTGATCCTCCCGCACGGCACCGGTAAGACCGCTCGGGTCCTGGTCTTCGCGACCGGCGAGCGTGCCGAGGCCGCGCGTGCTGCCGGCGCCGACATCGTCGGTGCCGACGAGCTGATCGACGAGGTCGCCAAGGGCAAGCTGGACTTCGACGCCGTCGTCGCCACCCCGGACCTCATGGGCAAGGTCGGCCGCCTCGGCCGCGTGCTCGGTCCCCGTGGCCTGATGCCGAACCCGAAGACCGGCACCGTCACCCCCGATGTCGCCAAGGCTGTCAACGACATCAAGGGCGGCAAGATCGAGTTCCGCGTCGACAAGCACTCGAACCTGCACTTCATCATCGGCAAGACCTCGTTCTCCGATGACCAGCTGGTCGAGAACTACGCCGCCGCGCTCGAGGAGGTCCTCCGGGCCAAGCCGGCCGCCGCCAAGGGCCGCTACATCAAGAAGACCGCGTTCTCGACCACCATCGGCCCCGGCATCCAGGTGGACCCGAACCGCACCCGCAACCTCCTCGTCGAGGAGGACCCGGCCGCCGTCTGAGCCTCCGAGCTCCAGCGGTAACCGCGTTCGACGGGCCCGCACTCCCCTTCACCGGGGGGTGCGGGCCCGTCCGCTTGTCCGGGTCGACTAGAGTCCGCCTACCGAGATCCGGGACGTAGGGGGTTCCACGAATGCGCACGATACGGGTGACCGCCCTGGCCGCGCTGCTGGTGGCCGGGCTGACGGCCTGCGGGGCCGGCGACGACGCGAAGAGCGCCGCCACGGCCGCGCCGTCCACCACCGCTTCCGCCGGCGCGACCGGCTCCACCGCTCCCTCGGGGGCCGCTTCGGAGGCCGCCGGCTCGGCGAGCCCGACGGCGGGCGGCGGTACCGGGGGCTCCGGCGGCACCGCCCCGGGCACCGTCCCGGCTCCGGTCGGGGCCGCCAAGGACGTGCTGCTGGCGGCGAACGGCGTGATGGCCAAGGCCGGCAACGCCAAGCTGTCGGTCGGCACCGGCGCGGTCGCGCAGGGCGGCGGCGGCTCCTTCGCCTGGGCCCAGCCGGGCGGCATCGACCTGGTGCTGGCCCAGCCGGACGGCGCCCAGGCCCGGCTCCGCTCCACCGGCGGCTCCGTCTGGGTCGGCGCCCCCGAGCAGACCGCCGCGCTGGTCGGCGGGAAGCCCTGGATGAAGGTCGACCCCAACGCCAAGCCCGGCGGCACCCAGGTGCTGGCCGGCGGCGAGGACGCCCGCGGGCTGGTCGTGCTGGCCAAGGTGCTGGACCCGTCGGTGGCGCTGGCCGCCGGCGCGGGCAGCCCGGGCCTGACCAAGGTCGGCGTGGAGTCGGTGGACGGCCAGGAGGCCGTGCACTTCCGCGCCACCGGGGTGGCCGACGCGCTGGTCAACGGTCTGACGGAGGACCAGAAGCGCCAGGCCCTGGCCGACCTGGGCCGCAACGGGGGCGCGCTGGACCTCTGGATCAACGGCAGGAACGAGCTGGTCCAGCTCCGGGCCGCTGACCTGACCCCGTCCCGGGCCGGTGAGATGACGGTCCGTTACGGCGAGCTGGGCCGGGCGCCGCAGGTCGCCGCGCCGCCGGCCACCGATGTGTTCGAGGTCGCAGATCTGCTCAAGGGCTTCGGCGGCTGACCCGCGGCGTGAGAGGTTGGCGGGGGAGCGGCGGCACGAGGACGGGGTGACGGGATGACGAGGGCACGGCGCAGCGCGGCCGCGGCACTGGCCGTCCTGCTGCTGGCCGGCCTGGCCGGCTGCGGCTCCGGCGGCTCGGGCGGCGGCAAGCCCACCCCGAGCCCCTCCGCCAGCCGGACCCCGACCGGCCTGCCGAGCCCCACCGACCGCTCCCCGCACGGGGTGCTGCTCTCCGCCCAGCTGGCGATGGACACCGCCCGCCGGGCCGGGTACTCCGCCCGGCTCGGCGACGAGTCCGCCACCGGGGTGCTGTTCTGGGCCCCCAAGACGGTGCTCAGGCTCAAGCGCCCCGGCAGCTCCGAGCAGCTGGTGATACTCGACACCACCGCCTACCGGGGCGGCGACCAGGCCACCGCCGAGCGGAACGCCGGCCGGCACTGGGAGAAGTACGCGGCCCAGGGCGCTGCCCGGGACATCCCGTACGCCGCCCTGGTCGACCGGCTCAACCCGATGGTGGCGCTCACCGCCGCCGTCGCGGCCGAGGGTCCGCAGCTCATCGGCGAGGAGACCGTCGACGAGCTCACCGTCCAGCACTACCGGGTGGTGCTGAGCGCCGAGCGGTACGCCGCCGCCCAGACCCAGCTGCCGGCCGGCCGCCAGGAGGCGCTCCGGGCCGGGCTCGGCAGCGGGGACGTCACCCTCGACCTGTGGCTGGACGGCAAGGACCAGCTGGTCCGCCTGCACCGCTCGGGCGGCCAGGGCAACGACACGGTGACGTACCAGGACTGGGGCGGCGCCCTCTCGGTGCAGGCCCCGGACGCGGCGGACACCGCGGACATGGGCACGGCACCCTTGCCACCACTGGCCTCCTGACCGGATTTGGTCCGAAAGCAAGGCTCGGGTACGGTAGAGCCTGCCAAAGACCGCTGGTTGTCGCCGTTTCCCTTCCGGGGGAGCCGGCACCGAAGGTCCCGCTTCGTGCGGGCGGCCCGCGCAGGTGTGTCTGGTGTCTTTGATTTCCGGTCCTTCGGGGCCGTCGAGGTCTGCAAGCCCCATGCCCCTGCGCATGGGGCTTTTTTCGTCACCCGTGGTTCGAGGCTTGGATGGTCGGCTGATCGATGGTCGGCCTGACTTCGACATCACGGAAGGAGGCGTAAGCCTATGGCCAGGCCCGACAAGGCTGCTGACGTCGCTGAGCTGACGGACAAGTTCCGTTCCTCCAGCGCCGCGCTGCTGACCGAGTACCGCGGTCTCTCGGTGAAGCAGGTCAAGACCCTGCGTCGCTCGCTGGGCGAGAACGCCCAGTACGCCGTGGTGAAGAACACGCTGACCAAGATCGCTGCCAACGAGGCTGGGATCACCGAGCTCGACGACCAGTTCACTGGTCCGACGGCCGTCGCCTTCGTCACCGGTGACCCGGTGGAGTCGGCGAAGGCTCTGCGTGACTTCGCCAAGGACAACCCCGCTCTGATCATCAAGGGCGGTGTCCTTGACGGCAAGGCGCTGTCCGCCGATGACATCAAGAAGCTCGCGGACCTCGAGTCCCGCGAGGTGCTGCTCGCCAAGTTCGCGGGTGCCCTGAAGGCCAAGCAGTCCCAGGCTGCCGCGCTCTTCCAGGCCCTGCCGTCGAAGCTCGTCCGCACCGTGGACGCTCTTCGCGACAAGGTCGAGCAGGGCGGTGCCGGCGCGCCGGCTCCCGCCGCTGAGGACGAGGCCGCGGAGTAACTCCGCAGGCTCACGCCTCGCTGCGGGCCAGTGCCCGCTTCACCCGTACATACGGCACCTACCTGCCGAACTAGTGGAAGGACGCCAATCATGGCGAAGCTGACCCAGGACGAGCTGCTCGCGCAGTTCGAGGAGCTCACCCTCATCGAGCTCGCTGCCTTCGTGAAGGCCTTCGAGGACAAGTTCGACGTCACCGCTGCCGCCCCGGCCGCCGCCGTCGTCGTTGCCGGCCCGGCCGGTGGCGGCGAGGCTGTCGAGGAGCAGGACGAGTTCGACGTCATCCTCGACGGTGCCGGCGACAAGAAGATCCAGGTCATCAAGGAGGTGCGCGCCCTCACCTCCCTCGGCCTGAAGGAGGCCAAGGACCTCGTCGACACCGCCGGTGCGAAGGTTCTCGAGAAGGTCGCCAAGGACGTTGCCGAGAAGGCCAAGGCCCAGCTCGAGGGCGCCGGCGCCAAGGTCACCGTCAAGTGACTCAGTGCCCTCCCTGAGAGGGCGCGAGGCCGGGCCGATCACCCCTGTGGTGGTCGGCCCGGCCTTTTTTGCACTCCCGGGGACCTGACGTTCACCGTCCTGGCCGACTGTGGGCTCGGCCACTGTCGGCGGGTCCGGGTATGGTGATCGCTGTCGTCTCCGGAGGGCCCGCCACGGGGTCTGTAACGCGGTGGCCTGCTGGGACGATGTACGGCGTGAGGTCCGCACTCCGGTGCGGCCCTTGACGAACCGCACCGGGCGCGCGATTCTCAAGGCGCGCCCCGCGTGGTGGGTCCAGGCGGTCGGAGCGGTTCCGGATGCATATTCCGTGGCTCCGACGGGAACTGACTCATCGTGAGGTGCGGTGGCCCGGGGCGTCCGGGCCATTGGTGAGTGGTAGGAGAGGGGTCTCCGATTCGGTCTCCGAATCAGGGCTTGTCAGCAGTGTGCCTTTTGGCTACACTGTCCCTTTGCGCTGCCTGTTAGCTGCTCCGTGACTCGTCGCCCGGAGTGGCCCCTGTCCTGACCTGGGGTTTTCCGCCTCGGCAAGGCCCGGCCGGTACGCGCGTAGTGAGCTCCGAGCCCTCGGAAGGACCCCCCTCTTGGCCGCGCCGCGCAACGCCTCGAACAATTCCGCATCCACCGCCCCGCTCCGCGTCTCGTTCGCGAAGATCAAGGAGCCCCTCGAGGTCCCCAACCTCCTGGCCCTGCAGACCGAGAGCTTCGACTGGCTGCTCGGCAACGCGGCCTGGAGGTCGCGGGTCGAGGAGGCGTTGGAGAACGGTCAGGACGTCCCCACCAAGTCCGGTCTGGAGGAGATCTTCGAGGAGATCTCCCCGATCGAGGACTTCAGCGGGTCGATGTCGCTGACCTTCCGCGACCACCGTTTCGAGCCGCCGAAGAACTCCATTGACGAGTGCAAGGACCGCGACTTCACGTTCGCGGCCCCGCTCTTCGTCACTGCCGAGTTCACCAACAACGAGACCGGTGAGATCAAGTCTCAGACGGTCTTCATGGGCGACTTCCCGCTCATGACCCACAAGGGCACCTTCGTGATCAACGGCACCGAGCGTGTCGTGGTCTCGCAGCTGGTGCGCTCCCCGGGCGTCTACTTCGACTCGAGCCTGGACAAGGTGTCCGACAAGGACATCTACTCCTGCAAGATCATCCCCTCCCGCGGTGCCTGGCTGGAGATGGAGATCGACAAGCGCGACATGGTCGGTGTCCGCATCGACCGCAAGCGCAAGCAGTCGGTCACCGTGCTGCTGAAGGCCCTCGGCTGGACCAACGAGATGATTCTCGAGGAGTTCGGCGAGTACGAGTCGATGCGCGCCACCCTGGAGAAGGACCACACCCAGGGCCAGGACGACGCGCTCCTCGACATCTACCGCAAGCTGCGCCCCGGCGAGCCGCCGACCCGCGAGGCCGCCCAGACGCTGCTGGAGAACCTGTACTTCAACCCGAAGCGGTACGACCTCGCGAAGGTCGGCCGGTACAAGGTGAACCGCAAGCTGGGCAACGCGGAGTCCCTGGACTCCGGCGTCCTCACCGAGCCCGACATCATCGGTGCGATCAAGTACCTGGTGAAGCTGCACGCCGGCGAGGTCGAGTGGCGTGACGACGAGGGCCGCGACATCGTGGTCGAGGTCGACGACATCGACCACTTCGGCAACCGTCGCCTGCGCAACGTGGGCGAGCTGATCCAGAACCAGGTCCGTACGGGTCTCGCCCGCATGGAGCGCGTCGTGCGCGAGCGCATGACCACCCAGGACGTCGAGGCGATCACGCCGCAGACCCTGATCAACATCCGGCCGGTCGTCGCCTCCATCAAGGAGTTCTTCGGCACCAGCCAGCTGTCGCAGTTCATGGACCAGACGAACCCGCTGTCGGGCCTGACCCACAAGCGTCGTCTGTCCGCACTCGGCCCCGGTGGTCTGTCCCGTGAGCGGGCCGGCTTCGAGGTCCGTGACGTGCACCCCTCGCACTACGGCCGCATGTGTCCGATCGAGACCCCCGAAGGCCCGAACATCGGTCTGATCGGCTCGCTCGCGTCCTACGGCCGGGTCAACGCCTTCGGCTTCATCGAGACCCCGTACCGCAAGGTCGTCGACGGTGTCGTCACCGAGGCCGTGGACTACCTGACCGCCGACGAGGAGGACCGCTTCGTCATCGCGCAGGCCAACGCCCCGCTGACGGACGACCTGCACTTCGCCGAGCCGCGTGTCCTGGTCCGCCGCCGCGGCGGCGAGATCGACTACATCCCGGGCTCCGAGATCGACTACATGGACGTCTCGCCGCGCCAGATGGTGTCGGTCGCGACCGCCATGATCCCGTTCCTCGAGCACGACGACGCCAACCGCGCGCTCATGGGCTCCAACATGATGCGTCAGGCGGTGCCGCTGCTGAAGAGCGAGGCACCCGTGGTCGGCACCGGCATGGAGTACCGCTGCGCCGTCGACGCCGCCGACGTGATCACCGCCGAGAAGGCCGGTGTCGTCCAGGAGGTCTCGGCCGACTACGTCACCGTGGCCAACGACGACGGCACGTACAACACGTACCGCGCCGCCAAGTTCACCCGCTCCAACCAGGGCACCTCCTTCAACCAGAAGGTGCTCGTCGACGAGGGCTCCCGCGTCGAGGTCAACCAGGTGCTGGCCGACGGCCCCTGCACCGACCAGGGCGAGATGGCGCTCGGCAAGAACCTGCTCGTGGCGTTCATGTCGTGGGAGGGTCACAACTACGAGGACGCGATCATCCTGTCGCAGCGCCTCGTCCAGGACGACGTCCTCTCCTCGATCCACATCGAGGAGCACGAGGTCGACGCCCGTGACACCAAGCTCGGCCCCGAGGAGATCACCCGGGACATCCCGAACGTCTCCGAGGAGGTCCTCGCCGACCTCGACGAGCGCGGCATCATCCGGATCGGTGCGGACGTCGTCACCGGCGACATCCTGGTCGGCAAGGTCACCCCGAAGGGCGAGACCGAGCTGACCCCGGAGGAGCGCCTGCTCCGCGCGATCTTCGGTGAGAAGGCCCGTGAGGTCCGCGACACCTCGCTGAAGGTGCCGCACGGCGAGTCCGGCAAGGTCATCGGCGTCCGCGTCTTCGACCGCGAGGAGGGGGACGAGCTTCCCCCGGGCGTGAACCAGCTGGTCCGCGTCTACGTCGCCCAGAAGCGCAAGATCACCCACGGTGACAAGCTCGCCGGCCGTCACGGCAACAAGGGCGTCATCTCGAAGATCCTGCCGGTCGAGGACATGCCGTTCCTGGAGGACGGCACCCCGGTCGACATCATCCTCAACCCGCTGGGCGTCCCGTCCCGAATGAACCCGGGACAGGTCCTGGAGATCCACCTCGGGTGGCTCGCCAAGCAGGGCTGGGACGTCTCCGGCCTCGCCGACGAGTGGGCCCAGCGCCTGCAGGCGATCGGCGCCGACACCGTCCAGGGCGGCACCAACCTCGCCACCCCGGTCTTCGACGGCGCCCGCGAGGACGAGATCACCGGCCTGCTGGACCACACCACCCTCACCCGTGACGGTGAGCGCCTGGTGAACTCCACCGGTAAGGCCCGGCTCTTCGACGGCCGCTCCGGCGAGCCGTTCCCGATGCCGGTGTCGGTCGGCTACATGTACATCCTGAAGCTGCACCACCTGGTCGACGACAAGCTGCACGCCCGTTCGACCGGTCCGTACTCGATGATCACCCAGCAGCCGCTCGGTGGTAAGGCGCAGTTCGGTGGTCAGCGATTCGGTGAGATGGAGGTGTGGGCCCTCGAGGCGTACGGCGCGGCCTACGCGCTGCAGGAGCTGCTCACCATCAAGTCCGACGACGTCCTGGGCCGCGTGAAGGTCTACGAGGCGATCGTCAAGGGCGAGAACATCCCCGAGCCCGGCATTCCCGAGTCCTTCAAGGTCCTCATCAAGGAAATGCAGTCGCTCTGCCTCAACGTGGAGGTGCTGTCCTCGGACGGCTCGTCCATCGAGATGCGTGACTCCGACGAGGACGTGTTCCGCGCCGCCGAGGAGCTCGGCATTGACCTGTCCCGGCGCGAGCCGAGCAGCGTCGAAGAGGTCTGATTGAGGCCGGGCCGGCTGATGCTGCATCAGCCGGCCCGCCCCCAGGCCCCCCTCAGACCAACAGACAGAACCTCGATTCACGAAAGAGGGCTTGACGACCAGTGCTTGACGTCAACTTCTTCGACGAGCTCCGCATCGGCCTGGCCACCGCCGACGACATCCGCCAGTGGTCCCACGGCGAGGTCAAGAAGCCGGAGACCATCAACTACCGCACCCTGAAGCCGGAAAAGGACGGGCTCTTCTGCGAGAAGATCTTCGGCCCCACCCGGGACTGGGAGTGCTACTGCGGCAAGTACAAGCGCGTCCGCTTCAAGGGCATCATCTGTGAGCGCTGCGGCGTCGAGGTGACCCGCGCCAAGGTGCGCCGCGAGCGGATGGGCCACATCGAGCTGGCCGCCCCGGTCACCCACATCTGGTACTTCAAGGGTGTCCCGTCCCGCCTGGGCTACCTGCTGGACCTGGCGCCGAAGGACCTCGAGAAGGTCATCTACTTCGCCGCCTACATGATCACCTGGGTCGACGACGAGCGCCGTCAGCGCGACCTGCCGTCGCTGGAGGCGCACGTCTCCGTCGAGCGCCAGCAGATCGAGAACCGTCGCGACTCCGACCTCGAGAACCGCGCGAAGAAGGCCGAGACCGACCTCGCCGAGCTCGAGGCCGAGGGTGCCAAGGCCGACGTGCGCCGCAAGGTGCGCGAGGGCGCCGAGCGCGAGATGAAGCAGCTGCGCGACCGCGCGCAGCGCGAGATCGACCGCCTCGACGAGGTCTGGGCCCGCTTCAAGAACCTCAAGGTCCAGGACCTCGAGGGCGACGAGCTGCTCTACCGCGAGCTGCGCGACCGCTTCGGCACCTACTTCTCCGGCTCGATGGGCGCGGCGGCCCTCAAGGACCGCCTCGAGACCTTCGACCTGGCCGAGGAGTCCGAGCGCCTGCGCGAGATCATCCGGACCGGCAAGGGCCAGAAGAAGACCCGTGCGCTCAAGCGCCTCAAGGTCGTCTCCGCCTTCCTGCAGACCACCAACAAGCCCAACGGCATGGTGCTGGACTGCGTCCCGGTGATCCCGCCGGACCTGCGTCCGATGGTCCAGCTCGACGGTGGCCGCTTCGCCACCTCCGACCTGAACGACCTGTACCGCCGCGTCATCAACCGCAACAACCGCCTGAAGCGGCTTCTCGACCTCGGCGCGCCCGAGATCATCGTGAACAACGAGAAGCGCATGCTCCAGGAGGCGGTCGACGCCCTGTTC
This sequence comes from Kitasatospora sp. NPDC001664, assembly GCF_053596675.1. NCBI lineage: Bacteria > Bacillati > Actinomycetota > Actinomycetes > Kitasatosporales > Streptomycetaceae > Kitasatospora > Kitasatospora sp. NPDC001664. The sequence goes on along the minus strand of NZ_JBSFGS010000040.1, from coordinate 49,460 downwards.
GACAACGGCCGTCGTGGCCGGCCGGTCACCGGCCCGGGCAACCGTCCGCTGAAGTCCCTGAGCGACATGCTCAAGGGCAAGCAGGGTCGTTTCCGTCAGAACCTGCTCGGCAAGCGCGTCGACTACTCGGCCCGTTCGGTCATCGTCGTCGGCCCGCAGCTCAAGCTGCACCAGTGCGGTCTGCCCAAGGCCATGGCGCTGGAGCTCTTCAAGCCGTTCGTGATGAAGCGCCTGGTGGACCTGAACCACGCGCAGAACATCAAGTCGGCCAAGCGCATGGTCGAGCGCGCCCGCCCCGTGGTGTGGGACGTCCTCGAAGAGGTCATCGCCGAGCACCCGGTGCTGCTGAACCGTGCGCCCACCCTGCACCGCCTCGGCATCCAGGCCTTCGAGCCCCAGCTGGTCGAGGGCAAGGCCATCCAGATCCACCCGCTCGTCTGCACCGCGTTCAACGCGGACTTCGACGGTGACCAGATGGCCGTCCACCTGCCGCTCTCCGCGGAGGCGCAGGCCGAGGCCCGCATCCTGATGCTGTCCTCGAACAACATCCTGAAGCCGGCCGACGGTCGCCCCGTCACCATGCCGACCCAGGACATGGTGCTCGGTCTGTTCTTCCTCACCTCGGACCGCGAGGAGGTGAAGGGCGGTGGCCGCTCCTTCTCCTCCACCGCCGAGGCGATCATGGCCTTCGACGCCCGCGAGCTGGACGTCCAGGCCCCGATCGACCTGCGCCTGCCGGTCGGCACCGTGCCGCCGCGCGGCTGGACCCCGCCGGTGGACGAGGAGGGTCAGACCTCCTGGTTCGAGGGCGAGTCCTTCCGCCTGAGCACCACCCTGGGCCGCGCGCTCTTCAACGAGCTGCTGCCCGAGGACTACCCGTTCGTCGACTACGAGGTGGGCAAGAAGCAGCTTTCCGCGATCGTCAACGACCTGGCGGAGCGCTACCCCAAGGTCGTCGTCGCGGCGACCCTGGACAACCTCAAGTCGGCCGGCTTCCACTGGTCGACCCGGTCCGGCGTCACCGTCTCGATCTCGGACGTCGTCGTCCCGCCGAGCAAGCCGCAGATCCTCGAGGGCTACGAGGCCCAGGCCGAGAAGGTGCAGCGCCAGTACGAGCGCGGCCTGATCACCAACGAGGAGCGCAAGAGCGAGCTCATCGGCATCTGGACCCGCGCGACCAACGAGGTCGCCGAGGCGATGAACGCGAACTTCCCGAAGACCAACCCCATCTTCATGATGGTGGACTCGGGTGCTCGTGGAAACATGATGCAGATGCGTCAGATCGCCGGTATGCGTGGTCTGGTGTCGAACGCGAAGAACGAGACCATCCCGCGTCCCATCAAGGCCTCGTTCCGTGAGGGCCTGTCCGTGCTGGAGTACTTCATCTCCACCCACGGTGCCCGTAAGGGTCTGGCCGACACCGCGCTGCGCACCGCCGACTCGGGTTACCTGACCCGTCGTCTGGTGGACGTCTCGCAGGACGTCATCATCCGCGAGGAGGACTGCGGCACCGAGCGCGGCCTCAAGCTGGCGATCGGCGTCCGCGGCGAGGACGGCTCGCTGCGCAAGACGGACGACGTCGAGACCAGCGTCTACGCCCGCATGCTCGCCGAGGACATCACCGTCGACGGCAAGCTGCTGGCCACCGCCAACACGGACCTCGGCGACGTCCTGATCGACGAGCTGATCCGTCACGGCATCGGCGAGGTCAAGACCCGCTCGATCCTCACCTGTGAGTCGGCGGTCGGCACCTGCGCCATGTGCTACGGCCGTTCGCTGGCCACCGGCAAGCTGGTCGACATCGGTGAGGCGGTCGGCATCATCGCCGCCCAGTCCATCGGTGAGCCCGGCACCCAGCTGACGATGCGTACCTTCCACACCGGTGGTGTGGCCGGTGACGACATCACCCAGGGTCTGCCCCGTGTCGTCGAGCTCTTCGAGGCGCGCACCCCCAAGGGTGTCGCCCCGATCTCGGAGGCCCAGGGCCGGGTCCGGGTCGAGGACACCGAGAAGACCCGCAAGCTGGTCGTCACCCCCGACGACGGCAGCGACGAGATCGCCTACCCGGTCTCCAAGCGCGTCAAGCTGCTGGTCTCCGAGGGCGAGGCGGTCGAGGTCGGCCAGAAGCTGACCGTCGGTGCGACCAACCCGCACGACGTCCTGCGCATCATGGGCCAGCGTGCCGTCCAGGTCCACCTGGTGGCCGAGGTCCAGAAGGTCTACAACTCGCAGGGTGTGTCGATCCACGACAAGCACATCGAGATCATCATCCGGCAGATGCTCCGCCGCGTGACGATCATCGAGTCGGGCGACGCCGAGCTGCTCCCGGGCGAGCTCGTCGAGCGCGGCCGCTTCGAGCAGGAGAACCGTCGCGTGGTCTCCGAGGGCGGTCACCCCGCCTCCGGCCGTCCGCAGCTGATGGGTATCACCAAGGCCTCGCTGGCCACCGAGTCCTGGCTGTCGGCCGCCTCCTTCCAGGAGACGACCCGGGTCCTCACCGACGCGGCGATCCACGCCAAGTCGGACCCGCTGCTGGGCCTCAAGGAGAACGTCATCCTCGGTAAGCTCATCCCGGCCGGTACGGGTCTGCCCCGCTACCGCAACATCCGGGTCGAGCCGACCGAGGAGGCCAAGGCCGCCATGTACTCGGCCGTCGGCTACGACGACTACGACCTGTCGCCCTTCGGCGCCGGCTCCGGCCAGGCCGTTCCGCTGGACGACTACGACTACGGCCCGTACACGGGCTGACGGTCAGTCGCACGACCGCAGGGCGGTCACCCCACACGGGGTGGCCGCCCTGCGGCGTTTCCTCCCCCGCCCGGGGGAGTGCGCAGGACCGCTCCGGAGAGGGAGGTGCGGGGCGGGGGTGCGGGCCAGGCTGGGGGCAGTTGGTTTCGGACTGCGGAGGGCTTGGTCGTGAAGCGGGTACTGGTGGCGGGCGTGGTCGTGGCGGGTGTGCTGGCGGGGGCGGGCGGGTGTGCCGCGGAGCCGGAGCGCCGGGAGGCCGCGTACGCGGTGGACGGGCCGGTGCGGGTGCTGGTGGTGGACTCGGGGACGGGGGACGTGCAGGTCACGGGGGAGGGGTCGGGGGTGGCGGTGACGGAGCGTCAGGAGTGGCGGGGGAAGGCGCCGGAGGTCCGGCACGAGCTGGTGGACGGGACGCTGACGCTGTCGTACCGGTGCCCGGGCCACGACTGCTCGGTGGGGTACGTGGTGCGGGTGCCGACCGGGACCGAGGTGAAGGTGAAGGCGGGCACCGGTGACGTGCGGCTGGCGGGGCTGACCGGGGTGGTCACGGCGGAGGCCGGGACGGGGGACGTCCGGGGGGCCTTCGCGGTGGCGCCGAGGAGCGTGCGGGCCGTGGCCGGCACCGGCGACGTGCGGCTGGAGCTGCCGAAGGGCGAGGAGTACGCGGTGGACGCCGAGGCGGGCACCGGGTCGGTGCGGGTGGACGTGCCGGTGCGCATCGCGTCGGAGCGGAAGGTCACGGCGCGGGCGGCGACGGGTGACGTGACGGTGGTCGGTGGCTGAGGGAGGCGCCGTGCGGGATGATCGACTTCACGGGGGTGAGGTCTGGGTGGAGCGGTGGCGGGCGTGCGCGGAGCGGGCCGGGGCGTGGTGGCGGGCCCGGTGGGCCGGGGTGGATCCGTACGTGCTGGACGTCGGGCTGGCGGTGGCCTCGGCGGCCATCGCGGTCTGGACGGTCTGGCACGACGAGCCGGCCTGGGAGTGGTGGGTCTACGCCCTGGCGGTGGCCACCGCGCTGCCGGTGGTGTGGCGGCGGCGCGCCCCGTTCACGGTCTTCCTGCTGAACGCGGTGGCCTCGATCGGGGTGACGGTGGCGGCGCACTCGGCGATGCCGCAGGTGCCACTGGCGGCGGTGGTGACGGTCTACACCGTCGCGGACCGGGGCCGGGACTGGCAGCGCTGGCTGATGCTGACCGGCCTGGTCTGGGGCAACGTGGCGGGCACCCGCTCGCTGAACGGGGCGCTGTTCAGCCTGCTGACCTCCGTCGGGGCGTTCGTCTTCGGTTCGCTGGTGCGGGAGTTGCGCCGCAAGGCGGCGGACGCCGCGGACCGGGCCGGTGAGCTGGCCCGCCGGGCCGAGGTGGACGCGGCCCGCGCGGTGGCCGAGGAGCGGGCCCGGATCGCCCGGGAGATGCACGACATCCTGGCGCACGCGGTCTCGCTGATGGTGATCCAGGCCGAGGCGGGCCCGCTGGTGGTGCGCAGCGATCCGGACCGGGCGGTGCGCACCTTCGACACGATCGCCGACTCCGGCCGGGACGCGATGGTCCAACTCCGGCGGGTGCTGGGAGTGTTGAAGGAGCAGGGGGCCGGCCCCGAGCTGGCCCCGCAGCCGACCCTGGCGGAGCTGCCGGTGGTGGTGGAGCGGGTCCGGGAGTCGGGGCTGCGGGTGGAGCTGGAGTGCGCCGAGGCCGGTCCGCCGGAGGTGCAGGCCGCGGCGTACCGGATCGTGCAGGAGGCGCTCACCAACACGGTGAAGCACGCCGGGGCGACCTCCGCCGAGGTGAGCGTCACCCGTACCGGCCGGGAGCTGCTGGTGCGGGTGGCGGACGACGGGCGCGGGGTCGGTGCCCCGCGGGCGGGGGAGTGGTCGGGCGGCCGCGGGCTGGTCGGCATCCGGGAACGGGCGGCCGCCGTGGGCGGCCGGGCGGAGGCGGGGCCCGGCCCCGAGGGGCGCGGCTTCGTGGTCAGCGCCCGCCTGCCGTTGGCGAGTTGAGAAGGGGAGCAGCATGACGATCCGGGTGGTGGTCGCCGACGACCAGGAGCTGGTGCGGGCCGGGTTCGGGATGATCCTGGACGCGCAGCCGGACATCGAGGTGGTGGCGGAGGCGGCCAACGGTGCGGAGGCGGTCGAGCGGGTGCGCGAACTCGCCCCGGACGTCCTGCTGCTGGACGTCCGGATGCCGGTGATGGACGGCCTGGAGGCGGCCCGCCGGGTCTGTGCGGAGCACCCGGCCACCAAGGTGATCATGCTGACCACCTTCGACGTGGACGACTACGTCTACGACGCCCTGTACGCCGGGGCCAGCGGCTTCCTGCTCAAGGACGTCCGCCGGGACGACCTGGCCCACGGGGTGCGGATGGTGGCCTCCGGCGAGGCGCTGCTGGCGCCCTCGGTGACCCGCCGGCTGATCGGCGAGTTCACCGCCCGCCGGGGCTCCGGCCCGGGGCCGCAGCGGCCGCCGTCGCGGCTGCTGGAGCAGCTGACGGCCCGTGAGGCGGAGACCCTGCGGCTGCTCGCGCGCGGGCTCTCCAACGCGGAGATCGCCGGGGCCCTGGTGGTGAGCGAGCACACCGTGAAGACGCACGTCTCCAACGTGCTGGCCAAGCTGCAGCTCCGGGACCGGGTGCACGCGGTGGTCTTCGCGTACGAGTCCGGCGCGGTGGTGGCCGGGGAGGACTGATCCCGGTGGCCTCCCCCGCGCGGGGGAGGCCACCGGTTCACCGGCGCGGGCGATCCCCGGGCGGCGCCCGGACGGCAGGCTGGTGGTCATCGAGAAGCCGTCACCACCAAGGGAGTTCGACGATGACCTGGGACCGTCCGGCGCTGGTCGCGCCGCTGCTGTTCGGCCTCTACGGAGCGGTCCGGCTGCTGCCGGAGTCGCGGGAGCCGGGACCGAGCTGGCTGATCGGCCATGCACTGCTGCTGCTCGGGCTGCTGCTGTTCGTCCCGGTGCTGGCCGAACTGGCCCGCCGGGCCCGGGGGTTCGGCCGGGTGCTGGGCCCGCTGGCGTACCTGGGGCTGGCCGCCTCGGTCGGGCAGGTGCTGGTGGACCTCTGGGTGGGCCTGGTGGCGGAGGACAAGGCCGCGATGCGGGAGCTGTTCCAGCGGGTGCAGGACGTGCCCGGGGTGCTGCCGGCGTTCTACCAGGTGGGGCCGCTGCTGTTCCACCTCGGCCTGGTCGCGCTGCTCGTCGCGGCGGCCCGCCGCACCGCCTGGTGGAGCCCGCTGGTGGCGGCCGCCGGAGTGGCGCTGTCGGCGGTGAGCCTGGACCTGCTGCCGGTGGCCGCCGTGCTCTGGGTGCTGGCGCTCAGCCCGCTGGAGCGGCGGCCGGTGGCTGTCGGTGGGGCCGCGTAGATTCGTTCCCGTCACCCCACCCCACCGTCCCGAGAGGGCTCCCCAGCCATGTCCGTCGCCACCGAGCAGGTCACCTACCTGGAGCTCTCCGAGGATGCCGGGAGCGCCCACAAGTTCTACGAAGTCCGGCTGGACGGGGCCGAGTTGACCGTCACCTACGGCCGGATCGGCGAGCCGGGCCAGCGCAAGGCCACCGTCTACCCGACGCCGGAGAAGGCGGCCGCCGCGGCGGCGAAGAAGGTCGGGGAGAAGGTCCGCAAGGGCTACGCCCCGGCGGTGCGCGGGGTGCGGCAGCGCCGCTCGGTGACGCGCCGCCAGATCGTCAGCTCCCGCTCCACGGCGCACCAGGCCCCGCTGCTCTGGCGGTTCCGCTCCGGCGCCCCGGCCTTCGGGGTCTTCGTCGGGCAGGAGCACGCCTGGGTGGGGAACGAGCAGGGCGACGTCTACACCCTCACCCACGACGGCGAGGTGACGGGCCGTTACGGCCTCCCCGACGGCGTGAAGTGCATCGTCGCGGACGAGTACTGGATCTACGCCGGCTGCGACGACGGCAAGGTCTACGACCTGGGCGGCAAGGTCCCCCGGGTGGCGTACGAGATCGCCGCCGACGTGGACATCTACTGGCTGGACATCCACGACGGCCTGCTCGGTGTGGCGGACGCGGTCGGCGGCATCACCACGGTGGACCACGAGGACGAGTTCCAGTGGCGCCGCGCCACCCGGGGCGGCAGCGCCGGCTGGATGGTGCGCTGCGACGGGGACGCGGTCTACCACGGCTACGACCGGGGCGTGACGCGCTACGCGGCCGGCGGCGAGCAGGAGTGGCACACCCCGACCACCGGCGCGGTGCTGTTCGGCTGGCAGGAGCGGGACGAGGTCTTCGCGGGCACCTCGCGCGGCGTGGTGCACCGGCTGCGGAAGTCCGACGGGGCGCAGACCGGGCTCTACCGGTGCGACGCCGCGGTGTTCTCCTGCGCCGCCTCGCCGGACGGCCGGTACGTCTTCGCCGGGGACAACCACTCCTCGGTCTACTGCTTCGCCGCCGACGGCACCCGGCTCTGGAAGCTGGGCACCGGCTGCGGCTCGGCGTACTCCATGCAGTACCGGGACGGCCGGCTCTACCTGGTCACCACCGACGGCTCGCTGGCCTGCCTGGACGCGAGCGAGGAGGCCGTCCGGGCGGCGGAGGGCGGACACCTCCCGCGGACCACCGACGTGAAGGCCTCGGGCTGGGAGCGGGTGGTGCCGAGCGCCGAGGTCGAGGTGGTGACGGGAGCCCTGGACGGCGGCGTCGAGGTCGAGTGCGTGCAGGAGGGCGCCCGGACCAGGGTGCGGGTGGTGACGCCCGGCTTCCGTGCGGACTGGCGGGTGCAGTTCCCGAAGGAGGTCCGGGTGCCGGGCGCCCGCTACTGGGTGTCGGAGGTGCTGGAGTCCGGCCGGGGCGGCTTCTACCGCGCTCGGGGCGAGATCAAGCGGGTGCTCTGACCTTACTCAGCGCCGATGCCAACTCGGCTGCTGTGGTGGGAAGTTCCGGCATGGGCTGGTCGGCGCGCAGGGCCGGGGCGCGCTCCACCACGGTGACGCCGGTGCTCGCCTCCAGCACGGGGGCGTAGCCCGCCGCGCGCAGCGCCGCCAGGGTGGCCTCGGGAGCGGCGGCGGCGATCAGCACCGTCGGTGCGACCCGGCGCAGCCCGAGCTTGGCCAGCGGGCGGCTGTGGGCGAGCTCCAGCACCAGCGCTTCGTCGTCGGAGCGCAGGCAGCTGCCGGCGGCGGCCACCCGGATCCGGCCGTGGGTGCGGGCGGTGTCCCGGACCAGGTACTCCAGCGGCTGCGGGAGCGGGGCCGCGGCGGTGCTGAACTCCCGCAGCCGGTCGATCAGTTCGGTGGCGTCCTGGCCGGCGTCCAGCGCCCGGCGGACGGAGGCGGGGCCGAACCGCCAGACGGTGGCGTGGCCCTCGGACTCCCGGTCGGCGGCTCCGGCCAGCAGCTCGGCCAGCTCGGGGGAGGCGGGTCCGGTCACCACGGCGGTGAGGTCGGCCTGGAACCGGGCGGTCCGGGCCGGCTCGGGGACGAGGCCGGCCAGGGCGTCGCGGAGCCCGGCCACGGCGGTGGCCAGCGCGGGGTGCCGGTCGAGGGAGGGCCCGGCACCGGGGACGGCCGGGAAGAAGCGGTCCGCACCGGCCCGGAGCAGGTCGAGCACGGCGTGTCCCACGGGGGTGAGCACGCCGTGCCCGACCACTCCGAGCAGCGCGGCCTCGTCCAGCGTGGCCCGGGCGGAGTCTTGGGTGGCGGTGTTGACCTCGACCACCAACGGGGCGAACCAGGAGGCTGCTTCCACGAGGGCGGCGGTTCCCCCGTGGCCAGCGGTTCCCCGGGGGGCAGCGAGGGTGGTGGTCACACCGGGGGCGCGGGGAACTGCGCGCTGCGGAAGAAGCGGGTCCGTCTGCCGGGTACGGGGGTCCACCTGCACGTGAGCGTCCGTACCCGGCACACGGGTCGTTGCGTTCCCCTTCGCGCAGTTCCCCGCGCCCCCGGGGTGACCACCTTCCCCGGCGTAGTCGGCTGCCAGCGCCGAGAGCAGGCTGCGGCGGAGCGGCACCGCCGTCCGGTCCTGAGGGGTCGTCAGGGCGACCTCCGGGCCGCCGTGCTCACGGGTGAAGACCTCGGGCGTCACCGCCCAGGCCGCGACCAGTGGCAGCAGCCGCTCCGCGGGGGAGGCGGCCAGCCAGGTGTCGTAGCGGGCGGTCGGCAGCAGCTGCGCGGCCGGAGCGGGTGCGGGGCGGCGGCCCCGGGCGGGCGCGGGCGACGGCTCGCGGTGCGGGGCGAGCAGGCCGGCGTTGGCGGCCAGGTCCAGCCACAGGCGGGTCTGCGCCTCCCCGGCCCCGATCTCCTTGGCCAGCCGGGCGGTGTCCCGTACGGCGATCCCGCCCGCCTTGCGGAGCGTCAGCGGCCGGGCCGCGACCGCCCGCAGCAGTACCTCCACCCGGGAGGCCGAGGCCGTCGCGGCCGCCTGGGCCTCGGCCAGTGCGTGGCCCGTGCCCGCGTCGCCGCCCGTGTCCCCGTCCCGCTCCGCGACGGCGGTCGGCGGATCCGGCTCGAAGGGCAGCGGCCACGACGGGTCGCGCAGGGCCAGCCCCACCTCGTACGGCAACTCCACGACGCCCGGCCCCGCCGGTGCCAGCAGCCCGCGCGCGGCGGCCCACGCCACCGTCGGATCCCCCGAACCGTCCGGCGGGAAGCGGTACTTGGCGAACGGCCCGGTGTCCTCCGAGCGGAAGTACCCACTGCTCAGCCGCGGCGAACCGAGCCCCGGCGCGGCCAGCGCCGAGAGCAGCCGGACCACCGCCTCCGGTGCGCCCGCCACCACCTCCCGCACGGCCGCCCGGTCCCGCAGCAGCGCGACCACACCCCGCTGCGCCTCCTCCCGGCTGCGCGCCGGGCCCAGCCCCAACGAGTCCTCCACCAGCCGGACCTGGGCCGCCAGGTAGGCGTCGGAGTACAGCACCTCGGCCGGCCGCCCGTACCCCAGCAGGCCGCCGGCCGGCCGGTACAGCACGGCCGGGAGGACCAGTGACGAGCCGTGCGGCGGCAGCAGCAGCGCACGCGCGGCCAGGTCGTCGAGCAGCGTCAGGGCCCGGGCGCCGAGCGGGCCGAGCGCGGCCGCGAGGTCGGCCCGCTCGACGGCCCGCTCGGACGGTTCCAGGCCGTCCGCACCGGCCCAGCCGCCCGAGCGACGCCCCGCGAAGCCGGTCAGTGCGGGCCCGGCGGCGTCGGCGACCGGCCCGTACCGGCGCTCGGCCAGGACGGCCACCGCGGCGAGCACCTGGAGCCGGGCCCGGTCCAGGCCGGTCAGGGCGAGCCGCACCGAGGGGGCGGTCAGCAGGAGCTCGGCCAGCCGGAGCGGATCGGCGGCGTCGGAGCGTCCGTGCGGCAGGCCGCGCTCCTCCAGCAGGACGGTCAGCTGCTCCGGGGTGCGCCGCGTCAGCCAGGTCGCCAGCGCCTTCGTGCTGTTCACCGCACCACCGTAGCGGCCCGGAAACCCACTCGCGGGCGGTGCCTGACGGACCGTAACGTCACCGGCATGACCACCAAGCGTCCGCTCACCGCCGTCCTCACCGGAGCAGGGATCTCCACCGACTCCGGCATCCCCGACTACCGGGGCCCCCAGGGCCTCTGGCAGCGCGATCCGAGCGCCCAGCAGCTGGTCACCATCGGTCCCTACCTGGCCGACACCGAGATCCGCCGCCGGGCCTGGCTGATGCGCCGCGACGCCGGGGCCCTGCACGCCGAGCCGAACGCGGGCCACCGCGCCCTGGTCGAGCTGGAGCGGGCCGGGGTGCCGATGCGGGTGCTCACCCAGAACGTCGACGGCCTGCACCAGGCCGCCGGGCAGACCCCGCGCAAGGTGCTCGAACTGCACGGCACCGCCCGGGACGTGCGCTGCGCCTCCTGCGGCGACCGGGGGCCGATGACCGGGGCGCTGGCCCGGGTCGAGGCCGGCGAGCCCGACCCGGCCTGCCTGGTCTGCGGCGGGATCCTGCGGCCGTGCACCGTGATGTTCGGCGAGAGCCTGGACCTCACGGTGCTGGACCAGGCCGAGGCCGTCTCGATCGCCTGCGAGGTGTTCGTCGCGGTCGGCACCAGCCTCCAGGTCCACCCGGCGGCCGGTCTGGCCGAGGTGGCCGTGACGAACGGGGCGCGGCTGATCGTGGTGAACGGCGAGCCCACCCCGTACGACGAGATGGCCCACGAGGTGATCCGCGAGCCGATCTCCACCGCCCTGCCCGCCCTGGTCGAACGCCTGCTGGCCGTCTGACGACCGACCTGACGGTCCGTTCGGCCGTCTGCGTACGATGGCCCTCCCCGCACAGTCTGGGAGGGCACCAGCATGGCCGAGCAGGACAGCAGGGCCGCCGTGGCCGCCGCGTACGACCCGTGGTCGCCGGAGTTCGTCGCGCACCCCTACGAGGCGTACGCCCGGCTGCGCACCGAGGCGCCGGTCGTCTTCCACGAGCACAGCGGGCAGTGGCTGGTCTCCCGCTACGCCGACGTCAACGCGCTGCTGCGGGACCGCCGGCTCGGCCGCACCTACACCCACCGCTTCACCCACGCCGAGTTCGGCCGCCCCGAGCCGGACCCGGCGCACGAGGCCTTCCACACCCTCAACGAGCACGGCCTGCTCGACCTGGAGGGCGTCGACCACACCCGGATCCGCCGGCTGGTGTCCAAGGCCTTCACCCCGCGCATGGTGGCCGGGCTGCGGCCGACCGTGGAGAAGCTGGCCGGCGAGCTGGTCGACGGGCTGCTCCGGGACGGCGGCGGCGACCTGATCGCGAAGGTGGCCGAGCCGCTGCCGGTCGCGGTGATCGCCGAGATGCTCGGCTTCCCGGCCGAGGACCGGCAGCTGCTGCGCCCCTGGTCGGCCGACATCACCGCGATGTTCGAGCTCAACCCCTCCGACGAGACCGCCCGACGGGCCGTCACCGCCTCCACCGAGTTCTCCGACTACCTGCGCGGCCTGATCCGGGCCCGCCGCGCCGAGCCCGGCGAGGACCTGATCAGCGCCCTGGTCGCCGCCGCCGACGGCGGCGACGCGCTGACCGAGCAGGAGATGGTCTCCACCTGCGTCCTGCTGCTCAACGCCGGCCACGAGGCCACCGTCAACACCACCGGCAACGGCTGGTGGGCACTGTTCCGCAACGAGGCCGAGCTGGCCCGGCTGCGCGCCGAGCCCGAGGCCCTGCTGCCCACCGCCGTCGAGGAGTTGATGCGCTGGGACACCCCGCTCCAGATGTTCGAGCGCTGGGTGCTGGACGACGTCGAGCTGTACGGCACCACGATCCCGCGCGGCGCCGAGATCGCCCTGCTCTTCGGCTCCGCCAACCGCGACCCCGAGCGCTTCCCCGACCCCGACCGGCTCGACCTCGGCCGCACCGACAACGCGCACATCACCTTCGGCGCCGGAATCCACTTCTGTCTCGGCGCCCCCTTGGCCAGACTGGAGCTGACCGAGTCCTACGGGGCGCTGCTGCGGCGGGCTCCCGGTCTGCGGCTGGTCACCGAGCCGCGCTGGCGGCCGGGGTACGTGATCCGGGGGCTCGAAGAGCTGCTGGTGGAGATCTGACAGGGGGGATGGGCATGCGACGGGCGAGCGGCACCATGGTGGGCCTGGCGATCGGTGACGCGCTGGGCAAGGAGACCGAGTTCACTCCGTACGAGGAGCTGCTGCGCGGCACGCCGTGGCGCGAACGCCAGCTCCCCAAGCGGGCGTTGGTCACCGACGACACCCAGATGACGCTCGCCCTGGCCACCGGCCTGCGGGCCGCCCTGGAGCGCGGCCCGCTGGCTCCGCTGCGCCTCGCCAACCGGGTCCGCGAGGAGTTCGTCCACTGGTACCACGACCCGGACAACAACCGGGCCCCCGGTACCACCTGCCTGCAGTCCTGCAACCGCCTGCGGAAGCCCGACACCACCTGGCAGCAGGCCAGCGACCTCGGCTCCAAGGGCTGCGGCGCCAACATGCGGGTCGCCCCGGTCGGCCTGGTCCCCGGCCTGACGGACCGCCAGCGCTCGGGCGCCGCGCAGCTGCAGTCCGGCCTCACCCACGGCCACCCCACCGCGCTGGCCGCCAGCGACCTCACCGCGCACACCGTCCACCTGCTGGTGAACGGCGCCGCCCCGGCCGAACTGCCCGGCCTGCTCCGGGAGTACGCGCTCGCCGTCCGCGCGCGCGGCTACGACGCGCTCTGGCTCGGCGACCTGGCCGACGGCGCCCAGGACCCCTCGCCCGAGCACTTCGCCCTGCGCGGCTGGGACGAGTGCCTGCACCAGCTCGACCGGCTGGACGCGGCCCTCGCCCACCCCGAGCCCGAGGGCGACCCGTGCGCCGTCACCGGCGAGGGCTGGATCGCCGAGGAGGCCTTCGGCACCGGCCTGCTCTGCTTCCTGCTCTTCCCCGACGACCCGGTCGCGGCCGTCCGGCGCGGCGCCGTCTCCGGCGGCGACTCCGACTCCATCGCCTGCCTGGCCGGCGCCTTCGCCGGCGCCCACCACGGCCTGGACGCCTGGCCGGCCGACTGGGTCCAACGGATCGAGTACCGCGAGGAGCTGCTGGCCTTCGGCGCCCTCTGGGACTGAACGGCGCGCGCCGGGGCTGAACGGACACCCACGGTTCGGCGAACACTGGGTGACGCACTGTCAGGAAGATCGCCGCGCCCCTAGGCTGCGGCCATGCTGCTGATATCCGTCATCCTGCTGGTCGTCGGCGTGGTCCTGCTCGTGCTCCGCTGGCGCGGGGCCTTCGACGGCCGGGCCTCGATCTTCGGCGGCCTGGCCTCCCTGCTGCTCGGCCTCGGCCTCGGCCTGACCACCTTCGTCCACGTGGTCGAGCCCACCGAGGTCGGCGTCCCCACCACCCTCGGCAAGGTCGGCTCCGCCTGGCAGCCCGGCCTCCACCTCAAGTCCCCGCTCACCGACGTCACCACCTTCTCCACCCGCCCGGTCGACCTCAACCTCACCGGCGACACCACCGTCGAGGTCCGCTCCTCCGAGGGCGGAGTCCTCTTCGCCGACGTCACGCTGAAGTGGTCCATCGACCCCAAGCACGCCGTCGACCTCTACAAGCTGGCCGGCAGCGAGGAGTCGGTGCAGCAGCGGCTGGTCTACTCCGACAGCCGCGAGATCATCCGCAACGTCTTCGCCCGCTACACCAACGTCGAGGGCTACAGCTCCAAGCGCGAGGCCATCAGCTCCGAGATCGACAAGCTGGTCGTCGAGCGCCTCACCCCGCGCGGCATCGTCGTCAACGGCGTCAACCTGCGCAACGTCAAGCCCAGCGACTCCCTGCAGAAGGCCATCGAGGCCAAGATCCAGCAGGACCAGGCCACCGCCCAGGCCCAGGCCTCCGTCGCCACCGCCAAGGCCGAGGCCGAGAAGAAGAAGATCGAGGCCGAGGCCCAGGCCAACGCCAACCAGCTGCTCGCCAACTCGCTGACCGACAAGATCCTGCTCAGCCAGTGCATCGAGGCCTTCAAGGCCGCCGCCGAGAAGAACCCGGTCTACGCCAGCCCCTGCGGCGGCACCGGCAACCCGGTCATCGTCGACTCCACCAAGCGCTGAACCGAGCGCCGACTCACGGGGTGACGACCCGTCCGTCGAAGGCGGCGAAGGCACTGCCGACCAGCTCGCGCAGCGCCTCGCCGTCCACGGCGTCCAGCCGCTTCACGTACAGGCACCCCTTGCCGACGGTCACCGGCCCCAGCCGGGCCAGCAGCTCCGCGTGCCGCTCGAAGCCCTCCGCGACGTAGAGCGTCAGCGCCTGCGCGTCCGCCCTCCGGCACCCGTCCGGCACGGCGGCCAGGAACACGGCGGGATCCTCGTCGGTCGGCACAGTCCTCGGTTCGGCCATGCCGCCAGCCTGGCAGGTGGTGATGCCGGGGGCGCGGGGCTCTGCTGATCTGCGGCTCCGCCGCGCGGGCGCGAGTCCGGAAGGCGGCCCAGCGTGGGATCGGGGCACGTCAGCCAGTTGCACGTGTTGCCGTTCCCCCGCGCGCAGTTCCTCGCGCCCCCGGGGTGACCACTAGCGTGTGATGGACCCCGAGCGGCCGTTCAGCGCCGCACGGTCCGCCGCGGCGCGCCCCTCGTACCAGCCGTCCGCGTTGGAGACCCGGACCCGCTGGGAGGTGAGCCGGGGGAACATCCGGTCCACCGTGTGGTCGACCGCCTCCTCGCGGGCCGCCAGCGCGGGCAGCAGCCGCTCGTCCGGCGCCAGCCGCTCGGCCGTCCCGTCCTCGCCGACCCGGTGCCCCGCGACCGCCTCCGCCGTGGCGGTGGTGAGCCGCTCGCGGATCCGCGCGGCGTAGGCGATCAGGAAGGACTGCCGGAAGGACTTGGTGCGCGAGGCGCCTTCCTTGTGGTGCCGGCTGCCGGCCCGCTGCATGGCGGCGGTCGCCTGCACCAGCAGCGAGGTGTAGAGCAGCTCCACCGCGTCCAGGTCCGAGTCGAAGCCGATCACCGTGCAGAAGCCGAACTCCTTGGCCCACACCGTCCGGCACCGGTTGGCCGTCGCCACCGCGTCCAGCAGCATCGCCTTCGGGCTCTCGTACGGGTTGTCCACCCCGATCCGCACCGCTCCCGGGGTGGTGGAGGAGTCCTGACCGGCCGTCAGCAGGGCCTCGTCGATACTGTGCTGGGCGATCAGCTGCTGCGCCTTCGCGGTGAGCGCCTCCGCCTCCTCCGGGTACTCGGTGGACTCGGCCTTGGCCAGCAGCGCCCGGATCCGGGAGAGCATCTTCGGCTCGCCCGGCACCGGCCCCACCGCGCGGTGCTCCACCGGGGCGGCGGCGCCCGGGGCGGGCCCGACCGGCGTGACGGGGGGCAGGAGCGCCCAGAGCCGGATCAGCTCCAGCGCGGCGGTGGCCAGCGCGAAGCGGTCCAAGCGGTGTTTGGCGGCGTAGGCGGCGAGGTAGGCGCCGTCGCCGTCCCACCACACCTCGGTGGCGAGTTCGCGCAGCTGCTCGTGCCAGCGCCGGTCCAGCGCGGCGGCCGGGTGCCGGCGCTGCTCGGCGGCGATCAGGTCGACCCCGAGCTCCTGGTGGACGGGGCCGAGCTCGCGGCGGACCATCCGGGCCAGGTCGGCGGGGCGCCAGCCGACCGTCCAGGCGCGGCTGACGGTCCGTTCGGCCTGGGCCACCAGGGCCCGGCTGACCTCGGTCCAGTCGGCGGCGGCGAGCAGCGAGGCCCCGGTGTCGAGGGCGAGGTCGAGGCGCTCCGGCTCGGCGCCCGTCACCTGGGCGACGGCCTGCGCGACCAGGGCTTCGGCGGTGGACTGCTGGGGCACGGTGATCTGCCTCGCACAGGAGAAGGAAGAGGGGGGACCACAGCAATGATGCCGGAGCGGCAGCGCCGCCCCGGCATCGTCGTCCTCACGCGGACGCGGTCAGCGCTCGATCGCCGTCGCCAGGATCTCCGGCAGCCGCTCCAACAGCCGGGCGGCCGCCAGCCGGGTGCCGAGCACCGCGAACAGCGCGCCGTACAGCAGCCCGCCCGGCAGCACCGTCCACTCGGGCAGCACCAGCATCAGCAGGGCGACCGGCGAGGCGATCAGCGCGGCCAGCAGCATCGAGCCGAAGGTGTTCAGCATCACCAGTCCGCCCTGGCCCGGTGCGGCGTTGCGCATCGGATTGGAGTCGGCCGGCAGCGCGAACGGGGCCAGCACGCTGAGCAGCGCCCCGGCACCGACCCCGGCGCCGAGGCCGGCGAGGGCCAGGCCGAGCGCCGGCGGCCACTCGGACCACTTCCCGGTGACCACCGCCAGCACCAGCGACAGCACCACCGTCACCGGCACCGCGTACGAGAGCACCCCGTAGGCGCGGCCGCGCAGCTCGTCCCGGGCGTCGGCCGGGCCGGCCAGGGTGGCCGAGACCATCCAGAACGCCGAGCCGTCCATGCCGAACAGGTTGACCATCTGCAGCCCGAGCATCATGCCGGTGAAGGAGACCAGGTAGACCGTGGCCCAGCCCTGCACCATCGACAGCACGCACATCACCAGCGTCATGCCGATGCTGGTGAAGACGGCCGCCTTGGCCCGCGGCTCGCGCCAGGCGTAGCGCAGGTGACGCTGCATCACCGCGCCGACCCGGCCCTCCGGGAAGAAGTCCCGGGTGGAGCGGCCGACCTGGCGGGTGGTGATCAGGGTGGAGGAGTCCGCGGTGACCATCAGGTCCACCAGGCTCCGACGCCACCAGCGCAGCAGCAGCACCAGCAGCGCGGCGGTGGCCGTCAGCTGGAGCAGCGCCAGCGGCACGGACTCGCCGGCCGTCCGGCCCGCGTCCAGCGCGCTGACCGGCGGGATCCAGCGCAGCACCGCGGCGAACGGCTCCAGCGGCGAGAGGTCCAGGCCCTTCTCGCCGGACTTGCCGAGGATCGACTGCGAGACCAGGTTGCCGACCTGGATCAGCAGCGCGAACAGCAGGCCGCCGAAGATCGCGAAGTCCTTGCCCCGGCGGCTGGAGAGCAGCTTGGCGTTGCCCGCCGCCACCGCCCGGGAGAGCGTCACCAGGGTGAGCACCGTCAGCGGCACCCCGAGCACCGCGAACGGCACCGAGACCGCGCCCGCCGAGCCGGCCACCGCGGCGCCGCTCAGCATCACCAGGGCGATCACCGGGCCGGGCCCGATCAGCGCACCCAGCAGGGTGCCGCGCAGCATCGCGGCAGGACGCAGCGGCAGCATGGTCAGCCGGGTGGGGTCGGCGGCCTCGTCGCTGCTGAACAGGAAGAGGGGGAGTGCGCCCCAGCCGATCGCCATCGAGGTGGTGAGCATCACGGCGGCGTCGCCGGCCCCGGCGTGGCCGTGCAGGAAGGCGAAGGCGGTGGCGATCAGCGCGGTGAGCAGGAGGCCGGCCAGCGAGCCGATCACGTACAGCGCCCGCCGGCCCGGGCTGCGCCTGAGCCCGTTGGCGAGCAGCCGGAGCTTGAGCCGGACCAGGGTGCGGACGACCACCGCGTCCGGGGTGACGGCGGCGCTCACCTCGCCTCGCCCAGCCAGTCCAGGCCCTGGCCCTCGTCCTCGCGGACGCCGATCAGTTCCAGGAAGGCGGTGTGCAGCGAGCGCTCGCCGCGGACGTCGTCCAGCGGGCCCTGGGCGATCACCTGACCCGCGTTCACCACCGCGACCCAGTCGCAGAGTTGCTCCACCAGCTCCATCACGTGGCTGGAGAAGACCACGGTGGAGCCGCTGGCGGCGTACCGCTTGAGCACCCCGCGGATGGTCTGGGCGGAGACCGGGTCGACGCCCTCGAAGGGCTCGTCGAGGAAGAGCACGTCCGGGTTGTGCAGCAACGCGGCGGCCAGCCCGATCTTCTTCCGCATGCCGGTGGAGTAGTCGGCCACCAGCTTGTCGGCGGCGGCCTGCAGGTCCAGCACGGTGAGCAGTTCCTCGGCGCGGCGGTCCACCTCGGCACCGGGCAGCCCCCGCAGCCGCCCGTTGTACTGGAGGAGCTCGCGGCCGCTGAGCCGCTCGAACATGCGCAGGCCCTCGGGCAGGATGCCGATCCGGGCCTTCACGCTCACCGGGTCGGCCCAGACGTCGGCGCCGTGCACCCGCACGGTGCCGTGGTCGGGCCTGAGCAGGCCGGTGACCATCGAGAGGGTGGTGGTCTTGCCGGCCCCGTTGGGTCCGACCAGGCCGATGAAGGAGCCGGCGGGCAGGTCGAGGGTGAGTCCGGCCACGGCGGCGTGGTCGCCGAAGCGCTTCCACAGGTCGTGGATGCTGACGGCAGGTGTCATGTGCGCACTCCTAGGTACGGGTCTACCGTCAGCTTTTCAGAGGAACCCCGGACGGCGGCACCCTTCGAACGGCGGGAAGTGATCATGGTCCGTCCGGGTGAAGTTGCAACTGCCGGGCGGTGTCCTTCGTCATGCTGACTGGGGGACACGAGGAGGACCGATGAACGTCCAGCCGTGGGGTCCGCAGTACCCGCAGCAGCAGCCGGCGCGTCAGCAGGACGCCCAGCTGGCCATGCGGGCCGGCCACACCGACCGCGAGCGCGCGGTAGACGTGCTGAAGGCCGCGTACGCGGAGGGTCGGCTGTCCGCCGACGAGTACGGCCAGCGCTTCGAGGCGGTGCAGCGGGCCAAGACGTACGGCCAACTCGCCTACCTGGTCTCGGACCTGCCCGTCGGCCCGGCACCGACGCCGATGGTGGTGCCGATGGCCGCCGTCGCCCCGCTGCCGCCGCCGTACTTCCCGCCGCCCAAGGCCCGGACCAACCCGCTGGCCGTGACCTCCCTGGTGCTCGGGCTGTTGTGCCTGCCGAGCCTCGGCATGACGGGCGTGCCGGCCGTGGTGACCGGGCACCTGGCGAAGGGTCAGATCCGGCAGAGCCGCGAGGAGGGCGACGGGATGGCCACCGCCGGCCTGGTGTTCGGCTGGATGGCGGTGTCGTTCTGGGTGCTGGCGATGATCAGCCTGGCCGCCTCGGGCTGAGCCGCCGGGCCCCGGTGCCGCCCCGGCCACCGCCCGTGACCGGCCCGGTCGCGGGCGGAGCTGCGGCGTTGCATTTGTTTTGACCGGCGCGGATGCGCTAGGTACGCTCTGACCTTGTGCCTGGGGTGTCCCCGGGTCCTTGTGCGTGCCAGCAGACCGGCCGCAGTGCCGGAGCGGTTCACCGCTCCGTGAGCGGCGTCACTGCACATCCATGGATTCCGTTCCTCGGACGAGGCTCAACACACCCGACCGCGTGGGTCGGAGAGTTGAGGACATCGCAGGTTAGTTTTACGCAGCCTTGGCACACAGAAAACGGAGAAACGGTGCCTACGATCCAGCAGCTGGTCCGAAAGGGCCGGCAGGACAAGGTCGAGAAGAACAAGACGCCCGCGCTGAAGGGTTCCCCCCAGCGCCGTGGCGTCTGCACGCGTGTGTACACCACCACCCCGAAGAAGCCGAACTCCGCGCTTCGCAAGGTGGCCCGTGTGCGCCTCACCAGCGGGATCGAGGTCACCGCCTACATTCCGGGCGAGGGCCACAACCTGCAGGAGCACTCCATCGTGCTGGTTCGCGGTGGCCGTGTGAAGGACCTTCCTGGTGTCCGCTACAAGATCATCCGCGGTTCGCTTGACACCCAGGGTGTCAAGAACCGCAAGCAGGCTCGCAGCCGCTACGGCGCCAAGAAGGAGAAGTAAGAATGCCTCGTAAGGGCCCCGCCCCGAAGCGCCCGGTCATCATTGACCCGGTCTACGGCTCCCCGCTGGTGACCTCGCTGGTCAACAAGATCCTGCTGCACGGCAAGCGCTCCACCGCCGAGCGGATCGTCTACGGCGCCCTCGAGGGCGTCCGTGAGAAGACCGGTGCCGACCCCGTGGTCGCCCTCAAGCGTGCGCTTGAGAACGTCAAGCCCACCCTTGAGGTGAAGTCCCGCCGCGTCGGTGGCGCCACCTACCAGGTGCCGGTCGAGGTCCGCCCGGGCCGCGCCAACACCCTGGCCCTTCGCTGGCTGGTCGGGTACTCCCGCGCCCGTCGTGAGAAGACCATGACCGAGCGTCTGCTCAACGAGATCCTCGACGCCTCCAACGGCCTCGGTGCTTCCGTGAAGCGTCGTGAGGACACCCACAAGATGGCCGAGTCCAACAAGGCCTTCGCGCACTACCGCTGGTAGTCCGAACCCCGTCACTAGACAGAGAGAGAACGAGCCACCATGGCTGCAACCTCCCTTGACCTGGCCAAGACCCGGAACATCGGGATCATGGCCCACATCGACGCGGGCAAGACCACCACCACCGAGCGGATCCTGTTCTACACCGGTGTGTCGTACAAGATCGGTGAGGTCCACGATGGCGCTGCCACCATGGACTGGATGGAGCAGGAGCAGGAGCGCGGCATCACGATCACGTCGGCCGCGACGACCTGTCACTGGACCCTCGACGGTGTCGACAACACCATCAACATCATCGACACCCCGGGTCACGTCGACTTCACCGTCGAGGTGGAGCGTTCGCTCCGCGTCCTCGACGGCGGCGTGACGGTGTTCGACGGCGTTGCCGGTGTCGAGCCCCAGTCCGAGACGGTCTGGCGTCAGGCCGACCGTTACGGCGTCCCGCGCATCTGCTTCATCAACAAGCTGGACCGCACGGGCGCGGACTTCTACTTCTGCGTCAAGACCATCGTGGACCGCCTCGGCGCGACCCCGCTGGTCATGCAGCTCCCGATCGGCGCCGAGGGTGACTTCACCGGTGTCGTCGACCTGGTGAAGATGAAGGCCCTGGTCTGGTCCGCGGACGCGCCCAAGGGCGAGATGTACGACACCGTCGACATCCCGGCCGACCTGGCGGACAAGGCTGCCGAGTACCGCGAGCAGCTCCTCGACACCGTGTCCAACGTCTCCGACGAGGTCATGGAGCTCGCCCTCGAGGGCGAGGACATCCCCGAGGACGTCCTGGTCGCCGCGATCCGCAAGGGCACGCTGAACTCGGACTTCACCCCGATCTTCTGCGGCTCGGCGTTCAAGAACAAGGGCGTCCAGCCCCTGCTCGACGCGGTTGTGAAGTACCTGCCGTCGCCCCTCGACATCGAGGGCATCGAGGGCACGAAGCCGAACAACCCCGACGAGAAGATCGTCCGTCAGGCCTCGGACGACGAGCCGCTCGCCGCGCTCGCGTTCAAGATCATGTCTGACCCGCACCTGGGCAAGCTCACCTTCGTCCGCGTGTACTCCGGCCGCCTGGAGTCCGGCACCTCGGTGCTGAACTCCGTCAAGGGCAAGAAGGAGCGCATCGGCAAGATCTACCGCATGCACGCGAACAAGCGTGAGGAGATCGACTCGGTGGGCGCCGGCGACATCATCGCCGTCATGGGCCTCAAGCAGACCACCACCGGTGAGACGCTGTCCGACGAGAAGAACCCGGTCATCCTGGAGTCCATGGACTTCCCGGCCCCGGTCATCCGCGTCGCGATCGAGCCCAAGTCCAAGGGTGACCAGGAGAAGCTGGGTGTCGCCATCCAGCGTCTCGCCGAGGAGGACCCGTCCTTCCAGGTCAACACGGACGAGGAGACCGGCCAGACCATCATCGCGGGTATGGGCGAGCTGCACCTCGAGGTGCTCGTCGACCGTATGCGCCGTGAGTTCAAGGTCGAGGCCAACGTCGGCAAGCCGCAGGTCGCGTACCGCGAGACGATCCGCAAGGCCGTCGAGCGCATCGACTACACGCACAAGAAGCAGACCGGTGGCTCCGGCCAGTTCGCGAAGATCCAGATCGCGATCGAGCCGATCGAGTCCGGCGAGGGCTACGAGTTCGTGAACAAGGTCACCGGTGGCCGCGTTCCGAAGGAGTACATCCCCTCGGTCGACGCCGGTTGCCAGGAGGCCATGGAGTTCGGTGTCCTCGCCGGCTACCCGCTCCAGGGTGTCCGCGTGACCCTGCTCGACGGTGCCTCGCACGACGTCGACTCCTCCGAGCTCGCCTTCAAGATCGCCGGTTCCATGGCGTTCAAGGAGGGTGCGAAGAAGGCCGGCCCGGCTCTGCTGGAGCCGATGATGGCCGTCGAGGTCACCACGCCCGAGGACTACATGGGCGACGTGATCGGCGACATCAACTCTCGCCGTGGCCAGATCCGGTCCATGGACGAGCGTCACGGTGCCCGCGTCGTTTCGGCGCTGGTGCCGCTCTCCGAGATGTTCG
Organism: Kitasatospora sp. NPDC001664; assembly: GCF_053596675.1. Lineage (NCBI taxonomy): Bacteria > Bacillati > Actinomycetota > Actinomycetes > Kitasatosporales > Streptomycetaceae > Kitasatospora > Kitasatospora sp. NPDC001664. Next base: position 27,181 of record NZ_JBSFGS010000040.1, on the reverse strand, counting down.
GCTACGTCGGTGACCTGCGCAGCAAGACCTCTGGTCGCGCGAGCTACTCGATGCAGTTCGACTCGTACGCCGAGGTTCCGCGGAACGTGGCGGACGACATCATCGCCAAGGCCAAGGGTGAGTGACGTCCCGACATTCGGGATGTTCGTAACCCCTTAGGCTATTAGGAGGTGAACCTGGGGAATCCACCCGGATTCCCCAGGTCCCCTCCGCCCCCACCCGCGGGACGGCACGGGCCCAGGCCCGGACCAAACCCGATCAAAGACCAACTGACGTCAGCACGGCGTACAGAACTGTCCTCAGGAGGACTGCAGTGGCGAAGGCGAAGTTCGAGCGGACGAAGCCCCACGTCAACATCGGCACCATCGGTCACATCGACCACGGTAAGACCACTCTTACCGCGGCCATCACCAAGGTGCTGCACGACGCGTACCCGGAGATCAACCCCTTCACGCCGTTCGACCAGATCGACAAGGCGCCGGAGGAGCGGCAGCGCGGTATCACCATCTCGATCGCGCACGTCGAGTACCAGACCGAGGCGCGTCACTACGCCCACGTCGACTGCCCGGGTCACGCGGACTACATCAAGAACATGATCACCGGTGCGGCCCAGATGGACGGTGCGATCCTCGTCGTCGCCGCCACCGACGGCCCGATGCCGCAGACCAAGGAGCACGTCCTCCTGGCCCGCCAGGTCGGCGTCCCCTACATCGTCGTCGCGCTGAACAAGTCCGACATGGTGGACGACGAGGAGATCCTGGAGCTCGTCGAGCTCGAGGTCCGCGAGCTGCTCTCCGAGTACGACTTCCCGGGCGACGACCTGCCGGTCGTCCGCGTCTCGGCGCTGAAGGCGCTCGAGGGCGACGCCGAGTGGGGCCAGAAGCTCCTCGGCCTGATGGAGGCCGTGGACGAGGCCATCCCGACCCCGGCCCGTGCCGTGGACCAGCCGTTCCTGATGCCGATCGAGGACGTCTTCACGATCACCGGTCGTGGCACCGTCGTCACCGGCCGCATCGAGCGCGGTGTCCTCAAGGTCAACGAGACTGTCGACATCATCGGCATCAAGGAGACCAAGACCACCACCACGGTCACCGGCATCGAGATGTTCCGCAAGCTGCTCGACGAGGGCCAGGCCGGTGAGAACGTCGGTCTGCTCCTCCGTGGCATCAAGCGCGAGGACGTCGAGCGCGGCCAGGTCATCATCAAGCCGGGCTCGGTCACCCCGCACACCGAGTTCAAGGCCCAGGCCTACATCCTGTCGAAGGACGAGGGTGGCCGTCACACCCCGTTCTTCAACAACTACCGCCCGCAGTTCTACTTCCGTACCACGGACGTGACCGGCGTCGTGACCCTCCCCGAGGGCACCGAGATGGTCATGCCGGGCGACAACACCGCCATGGACGTCGTGCTGATCCAGCCGATCGCCATGGAGGAGGGCCTGAAGTTCGCCATCCGTGAGGGTGGCCGCACCGTCGGCGCCGGCCAGGTCACCCAGATCGTCAAGTAATTGCCGATCTGACCACTGGTCAGCCGGAGGGCCCGCCCCCCGTCCGCGAGGACGGAGGGCGGGCCCTCCGCCGTTCCACAGCAAGGCACCACCATGCGCATCCTCGTCACCGGCGGGGCCGGCTTCGTCGGCTCCGCGTACGTCCGGGCCAGGCTGGCGGCCGACCCCGCGGCCCGGGTCACCGTGCTCGACGCGCTCACCTACGCGGGCGTCGAGGCCAACCTCGCCCCGGTGGCCGGCCACCCCGGCTACTCCTTCGTCCGGGGCGACGTCTGCGACCGCGAGCTGGTGGAGCGGGTGCTCCCCGGCCACGACGCGGTGGTGCACTTCGCCGCCGAGACCCACGTGGACCGCTCGATCGCCGGAGCCGCCCCCTTCGTGCGCACCAACGTGCTCGGCACCCAGGTCCTGCTGGACGCGGCGCTGGAGCACGGTGTCGGCCGCTTCCTGCACGTCTCCACCGACGAGGTCTACGGCTCGATCGCCGAGGGCTCCTGGACCGAGGACGAGCCGCTCGCGCCGAACTCCCCGTACGCCGCCTCCAAGGCCGCCGCCGACCTGCTCGCCCTCTCCTGCCACCGCACCCACGGCCTGGACGTGGTGGTCACCCGCTCCTCCAACACCTACGGGCCGTACCAGTTCCCGGAGAAGCTGATCCCGTTCTTCGCCACCGAGCTGCTGGACGGCCGGACCGTCCCGCTCTACGGCGACGGCGGTCACGTCCGGGACTGGCTGCACGTGGACGACCACTGCCGGGGCATCGAGCTGGCCCTGGCCCGCGGCCGGGCCGGCCGGGTCTACCACCTGGGCGGGGGAACCGAGTTGACCAACCGTGAGCTCACCGGCCTACTGCTGGCCGCCACCGGCCGCGGTTGGGAGGCGGTCCGCCGCGCGCCCGACCGCAAGGGCCACGACCGGCGGTACTCGCTGGACGGCGCCCGGGCCCGCGCCGAGCTCGGCTACCAGCCGCGGGTGGAGTTCCGGGCCGGCCTGGCCGACACCGTCCGCTGGTACCGCGAGCACCGCGACTGGTGGCAGCCGCTGCGGGTCGGAGACCGAACTGTCGTACAGCGGGCCTGAGTTGGAGCCCGCGGGGGCGCGTGGTGCGGATCACGCGCTGCTCCGATTGGCATCCGACCTGCCGATTGTGGCAGGATGTCCTAGTTGCTCGGTTGAGTTGCCGATGCTGCGCGCCTCCCGCCGGGAGGACTGGAAGCGAGTCCCAGGTACTCGTCGTTCCCGTGATGGCCGTTCATATTCCCACGTGCTGTATGTGGGCGTAGTGGTGTGTAGTCGACACCGCGGCAGCTGCGGGGCGGACGTACGGGAATCTTCCGGGAAGCGTGGGCAGGGCCTCGACCCGGCGCCTGGCGGGTGCAAGACCTCGCCGACCCCGATGTACCGAGACCGAGAAGGCGTGACCTTCCCGGTTTCTTGCAAGCGAGAGGGCGACACGCCCGAGCGCGGGGGTCGGAGAAGGTAACCACCCGGGGGTGCCACCGGACCAAGCCACCCGGCCGAATCCGGCTGCAGAAGCAACAGACGACACAAAGGACTACTGAGTAGCCATGGCGGGACAGAAGATCCGCATCCGGCTCAAGGCCTACGACCACGAGGTGATTGACTCCTCGGCGAAGAAGATCGTCGAGACCGTCATTCGCACTGGTGCGCAGGTCGCGGGCCCGGTGCCGCTGCCCACTGAGAAGAACGTTTACTGCGTCATCCGCTCGCCGCACAAGTACAAGGACTCGCGCGAGCACTTCGAGATGCGCACTCACAAGCGTCTGATCGACATCCTCGACCCGACCCCGAAGACCGTTGACTCGCTGATGCGCCTCGACCTTCCGGCCGGCGTCGACATCGAGATCAAGCTCTGAGAGGCGCGACGAAGATGGCAAAGCAGATTAAGGGCATCCTGGGCGAGAAGCTCGGCATGACCCAGGTCTGGGACGAGAACAACCGGATCGTTCCGGTGACCGTCGTCAAGGCCGGGCCCAATGTCGTGACCCAGGTCCACACCGCTGACGGCATCGGCTACGACGCCGTGCAGATCGGCTTCGGCGAGATCGACCCCCGCAAGGTGAACAAGCCCCTCGCGGGTCACTTCGCCAAGGCCGGTGTCACCCCGCGCCGCTTCCTGGTCGAGCTCCGCACCGCGGATGCTTCCGAGTACACCCTCGGCCAGGAGATCACCGCAGAGCTGTTCGAGGCGGGTGTCAAGGTCGACGTGACCGGCACCTCCAAGGGCAAGGGCTTCGCCGGTGTCATGAAGCGTCACAACTTCAAGGGCCTCGGCGCCGGTCACGGCACCCAGCGCAAGCACCGTTCGCCCGGCTCGATCGGTGGCTGCGCCACCCCGGGTCGCGTGTTCAAGGGCATGCGCATGGCTGGTCGGATGGGCCACGAGCGTGTGACCACCCAGAACCTGACCGTGCACGCGGTCGACGCGGAGAAGGGCCTGCTCCTCATCAAGGGTGCGGTCCCGGGCCCGAACGGCGGCCTCGTCCTCGTCCGCACCGCGGCGAAGGGGCTGTGAAATGAGCACCATTGACATCCTGTCGCCGGCTGGCGACAAGGCCGGCAGCCTCGAGCTGCCCGCCGAGATCTTCGACGCCAAGGTCAGCATCCCGCTGATGCACCAGGTCGTCGTGGCGCAGCTCGCTGCCGCCCGTCAGGGCACCCACAAGACCAAGACCCGCGGCGAGGTCCGTGGCGGCGGCAAGAAGCCGTACCGCCAGAAGGGCACCGGTCGCGCCCGTCAGGGCTCGACCCGTGCGCCGCAGTTCGCCGGCGGTGGCGTCGTGCACGGTCCCGTGCCGCGCGACTACTCGCAGCGGACCCCGAAGAAGATGATCGCCGCCGCTCTGCGTGGCGCGCTCACCGACCGGGCCCGCCACAACCGCATCCACGTCGTCACCGGCGTCGTTGCGGCCGAGGCGCCGTCGACCAAGGCCGCCAAGGGCCTGTTCGGCAAGATCTCCGAGCGCAAGAACGTCCTCCTGGTCGTCGAGCGCGAGGACGAGCTGGGCATCAAGTCCGCTCGCAACCTGCCGAACGTGCACATCCTGGACGCGGGTCAGCTGAACACCTACGACGTGCTCGTCTCCGACGACGTGGTCTTCACCCAGGCCGCCTTCGAGCGTTTCGTGGCCGGTCCGGCCGCGTCCGCCAAGGCCGTGGCTGCTGAGGGCGAGCTCGAAGGGAGCGCCGCCTGATGGCTGCAGAGATCACGAGCAAGACGTTCACGGACCCCCGTGACGTCCTGGTGAAGCCGGTCATCTCCGAGAAGAGCTACTCGCTCCTCGACGAGAACAAGTACACGTTCATCGTGTCGCCGGGGTCCAACAAGACCCAGATCAAGCAGGCCGTCGAGGCGGTCTTCTCGGTCAAGGTCGAGGCTGTCAACACGATCAACCGTCAGGGCAAGCGCAAGCGCTCCAAGACCGGTTTCGGCAAGCGCAAGGACACCAAGCGCGCCATCGTGACGCTGGCCGAGGGCAACCGCATCGACATCTTCGGTGGTCCGACCTCCTGACGGAGGACTCGGATCGTCGTTAAGGACGAGGACGAAAATGGGTATCCGCAAGTACAAGCCGACTACGCCGGGCCGTCGTGGCTCGAGCGTGGCCGACTTCGTCGAGATCACGCGGTCCACGCCGGAGAAGTCGCTGGTTCGCCCGCTGCACAGCAAGGGCGGCCGTAACAACGCCGGTCGTGTCACCGCTCGCCACCAGGGTGGCGGCCACAAGCGCGCCTACCGCGTGATCGACTTCCGTCGTCACGACAAGGACGGCGTGCCGGCCAAGGTCGCTCACATCGAGTACGACCCCAACCGCACCGCGCGCATCGCGCTCCTGCACTACGCGGACGGCGAGAAGCGCTACATCATCGCCCCGCGCGGCATCGCCCAGGGTGACCGGATCGAGAACGGCCCCGCGGCCGACATCAAGCCGGGCAACAACCTGCCGCTGCGCAACATCCCGGTCGGTACCACCATCCACGCGGTGGAGCTGCGTCCCGGCGGCGGTGCCAAGATGGCCCGCTCCGCCGGCTCCGGCATCCAGCTGCTGGCGCGTGAGGGCAAGATGGCGCACCTGCGCATGCCCTCCGGTGAGATCCGCCTGGTCGACGCCCGCTGCCGCGCCACTGTCGGCGAGGTCGGCAACGCCGAGCAGTCGAACATCAACTGGGGCAAGGCCGGCCGTATGCGCTGGAAGGGCGTCCGCCCGACCGTGCGTGGTGTGGCCATGAACCCGATCGACCACCCGCACGGTGGTGGTGAGGGTAAGACCTCCGGTGGTCGCCACCCGGTCTCGCCGTGGGGTAAGCCCGAGGGCCGTACCCGTCGCCCGAACAAGGCGTCGGACAAGCTCATCGTGCGCCGCCGCAAGACCAACAAGAAGCGCTAGGAGCAGGTCAGATGCCGCGCAGTCTCAAGAAGGGCCCCTTCATCGACGGCCACCTTCTCAAGAAGGTGGACGCGCAGAACGAGGCGGGCACCCAGAACGTCATCAAGACCTGGTCCCGTCGCTCCGTGATCGCCCCGAGCATGCTCGGTCACACGATCGCGGTCCACGATGGCCGCAAGCACGTCCCGGTGTTCGTCACCGAGTCGATGGTCGGCCACAAGCTCGGCGAGTTCGCCCCCACGCGCACCTTCAAGGGGCACGTGAAGGACGACCGCAAGTCGAAGCGCCGCTAGTCGCTCCGCGAGCTTCAGCGCCAGCACGACTCAAGTGACTTACTCCATTAAGGGGACAACCATGGAAGCCAGGGCCCAGGCGCGGTACATCCGCGTCACGCCCATGAAGGCCCGCCGCGTGGTGGACCTCATCCGTGGCATGAGTGCCACGGAGGCCCAGGCGGTCCTGCGTTTCGCTCCGCAGGCTGCCACCGTGCCGGTCGGCAAGGTGCTCAACAGCGCCATCGCCAACGCCGCGCACAACTACAACCACTCCAACGTGGACGACCTCGTCATCAGCGAGGCGTACGTTGACGAGGGCCCGACCCTGAAGCGGTTCCGTCCGCGCGCCCAGGGCCGTGCCTACCGGATCCGCAAGCGGACCAGCCACATCACCGTGGTCGTCAGCAGCAAGGAAGGGACCCGGTAATGGGCCAGAAGGTTAACCCGCACGGGTTCCGCCTCGGCATCAGCACGGACTTCAAGTCCCGCTGGTACGCCGACAAGCTGTACAAGGACTACGTCAAGGAAGACGTCGCCATTCGTCGCATGATGACGAAGGGCATGGAGCGCGCCGGCATCTCCAAGGTCGAGATCGAGCGCACCCGCGACCGCGTCCGCGTCGACATCCACACCGCTCGCCCCGGCATCGTCATCGGCCGCCGTGGCACCGAGGCCGACCGCATCCGCGGTGACCTCGAGAAGCTGACCGGCAAGCAGGTCCAGCTGAACATCCTCGAGGTCAAGAACCCCGAGCTGGACGCCCAGCTCGTGGCTCAGGGCGTCGCGGAGCAGCTGTCCTCCCGCGTGTCGTTCCGCCGTGCCATGCGCAAGTCGATGCAGGGCACCATGAAGTCCGGCGCCAAGGGCATCAAGGTCCAGTGCTCCGGTCGTCTCGGCGGCGCCGAGATGAGCCGTTCGGAGTTCTACCGCGAGGGTCGCGTGCCGCTGCACACCCTCCGTGCGAACGTCGACTACGGCTTCTTCGAGGCCAAGACCACCTTCGGCCGCATCGGCGTGAAGGTCTGGATCTACAAGGGCGACGTCAAGAACATCGCCGAGGTCCGCGCTGAGAACGCCGCTGCCCGCTCGGGCAACCGTCCGGCCCGCAACGACGCCCGCCCCGCGCGTGGCGGCGAGCGCGGTGGCCGTGGCGGCGAGCGTGGCGCCCGTGGCGGTCGTCGTCCCGCGAACACCGAGGCCCCGGCCGCGGTGACCGAGGCGCCGGCTGCCGAGAGCACCGGAACGGAGGCCTGACCTCATGCTGATCCCCCGTCGGGTCAAGCACCGCAAGCAGCACCACCCGAAGCGCCGTGGCGCTGCCAAGGGTGGCACCGAGCTGGCGTTCGGCCAGTTCGGCATCCAGGCCGTCACCCCGGCCTACGTGACGAACCGTCAGATCGAGTCCGCTCGTATCGCGATCACCCGTCACATCCGCCGTGGCGGCAAGGTCTGGATCAACATCTACCCGGACCGTCCGCTGACCAAGAAGCCGGCCGAGACCCGCATGGGTTCCGGTAAGGGTTCGCCGGAGTGGTGGATCGCGAACGTGCACCCGGGTCGGGTCATGTTCGAGCTGTCGTACCCGAACGAGAAGGTGGCTCGCGAGGCGCTCACCCGCGCCGCGCACAAGCTGCCGATGAAGTGCCGGATCGTCCGGCGCGAGGACGGTGAGAGCTGATGTCGGCCACGAAGGCTGCAGAGCTTCGCGAGCTGGACAACGAGGCTCTCGTCGCCAAGCTCCGTGAGGCGAAGGAGGAGCTGTTCAACCTCCGCTTCCAGGCGGCGACCGGGCAGCTCGACAACCACGGACGGCTCAAGCTCGTCCGTAAGGACATCGCGCGGATCTACACCCTGATGCGCGAGCGCGAGCTGGGCATCGAGACGGTGGAGAACGCCTGATGACTGAGAACACCAACGAGACGCGCAGCTTCCGCAAGACCCGTGAGGGTCTCGTCGTCAGCGACAAGATGGACAAGACCGTCGTCGTCGCCGTCGAGGACCGCGTCAAGCACGCGCTGTACGGCAAGGTCATCCGCCGTACGAACAAGCTGAAGGCGCACGACGAGGCGAACGCCTGCGGCATCGGCGACCGGGTCCTCCTCATGGAGACCCGCCCGCTGTCCGCGACGAAGCGCTGGCGCGTCGTCGAGATCCTCGAGAAGGCCAAGTAACGAAGCCGATGTGGTACGGCCGTATGTGCCTGGTGTCGCAAGACGACCGGGTGAGCAGCGGCCGGCCCGTCGACCTTCGTTGACGATCAGGAGAAAGCTGTGATCCAGCAGGAGTCGCGACTGCGCGTCGCCGACAACACCGGTGCCAAGGAGATCCTTTGCATCCGTGTTCTCGGTGGCTCCGGTCGCCGCTACGCCGGTATCGGGGACGTCATCGTCGCCACCGTCAAGGACGCGATCCCCGGCGGTTCGGTGAAGAAGGGTGACGTCGTCAAGTGCGTCGTCGTCCGCACCGTCAAGGAGCGTCGTCGTCCGGATGGCTCGTACATCCGCTTCGACGAGAACGCCGCCGTCGTTCTGAAGAACGCCGATGGTGACCCCCGTGGCACCCGCATCTTCGGCCCGGTGGGCCGCGAGCTGCGCGACAAGAAGTTCATGAAGATCATCTCGCTGGCGCCGGAGGTGCTCTAACCCATGGCGAACAGCATGAAGATCAAGAAGGGTGACCTGGTTCAGGTCATCACCGGCAAGGACAAGGGCAAGCAGGGCAAGGTCATCCAGGCCATCCCCGCCGAGAACAAGGTCCTGGTCGAGGGTGTGAACCGGGTCAAGAAGCACACCAAGCCGGGTCCGGGCACCCAGGGTGGCATTGTCACCGTCGAGGCTCCCGTTCACGTCTCCAACGTCCAGCTGGTCGTGGAGAAGGACGGCAAGAAGGTCGTCACCCGCGTTGGTTACCGCTTCGACGACGAGGGCAACAAGATCCGCGTTGCCAAGCGAACCGGTGAGGACATCTGATGTCTGAGACGACTGTTGAGAAGGTGGCCCCCCGCCTCAAGGAGCGTTACAACTCCGAGGTGAAGGGCCAGCTGCAGGAGCAGTTCAAGTACGAGAACGTCATGCTGATCCCCGGCCTGGTCAAGGTCGTGGTCAACATGGGTGTCGGCGAGGCTGCCCGTGACAGCAAGCTGATCGAGGGCGCGATCCGCGACCTCACCGCCATCACCGGCCAGAAGCCGGCGGTGACGAAGGCCCGTAAGTCCATCGCGCAGTTCAAGCTGCGCGAGGGCCAGCCGATCGGCACCCACGTCACCCTCCGTGGTGACCGCATGTGGGAGTTCGTGGACCGTCTGGTGTCGCTGGCCCTGCCGCGTATCCGTGACTTCCGCGGCCTCTCGCCGAAGCAGTTCGACGGCCGTGGCAACTACACGTTCGGTCTGACCGAGCAGGTCATGTTCCACGAGATCGACCAGGACAAGGTCGACCGTCAGCGCGGTATGGACATCACCGTCGTGACCACCGCTCAGAACGACGACGAGGGCCGGGCGCTCCTGCGCGCTCTGGGCTTCCCGTTCAAGGAGGCGTGAGCCAATGGCGAAGAAGTCCCTCATCGCGAAGTCCGAGCGCAAGCCGAAGTTCGGCGTGCGTGCGTACACCCGCTGCCAGCGCTGCGGCCGTCCGCACTCGGTGTACCGCAAGTTCGGCCTGTGCCGTGTGTGCCTCCGTGAGATGGCGCACCGCGGCGAGCTGCCGGGCGTGACCAAGAGCTCCTGGTAAGCCAGAGCCTTAGTCGCACCAGCGAATCAGCAGGAGTGCCCGACCCCACACGCCCCCGTTTTGGGGGAGCCGTACGGAATCCCGTAAGGTAGTGGGGTCGGGCCCCCTGTCGCGGTCAGTTGTGTGCTGTCCGCGACCCTCTGTGAGAGGGCTCGCACCCAGTCTTACTACGTCGCAGGTCCCCTGCGTCTGTGCCCCCGCCGCACTCCACGAGTGCGTCGGGGGGACCTGGCGCGGAGAAACCACGGCGAGAGAGGCCTGAGGCCATCATGACCATGACCGACCCCATCGCAGACATGCTCACGCGTCTGCGTAACGCGAACTCGGCGTACCACGACACCGTGGCGATGCCGGCCAGCAAGCTCAAGGCGCACGTCGCCGAGATCCTGCAGCAGGAGGGGTACATCTCCTCCTACAAGGTTGAGGAGCCGGTTGAGGGCGAGGTCAGCAAGAAGCTGACCATCGAGCTCAAGTTCGGCCCCAACCGTGAGCGCTCCATCGCCGGCATCAAGCGCATCAGCAAGCCGGGTCTGCGCGTTTACGCAAAGTCCACCAACCTGCCGAAGGTCCTCGGCGGCCTGGGCGTGGCGATCATCTCCACGTCCTCGGGTCTCCTCACGGACAAGCAGGCTGCCAAGAAGGGCGTAGGCGGAGAAGTTCTCGCCTACGTCTGGTAATTCGGGAAACGGAGGTACAGCAATGTCTCGCATTGGACGGCTGCCCATCCCGGTTCCCGCCGGCGTGGACGTCACCATCGATGGCCAGGCGGTCTCGGTGAAGGGCCCCAAGGGCACCCTCACCCACGTCGTCGCCGCGCCGATCGAGATCGGCAAGGGCGAGGACGGCACGCTGCTCGTCACCCGCCCGAACGACGAGCGTCAGTCGAAGGCCCTCCACGGCCTTTCCCGCACGCTGGTGGCGAACATGATCACCGGCGTGACCGCGGGCTACCGCAAGTCGCTCGAGATCAGCGGTGTTGGTTACCGTGTCGCCGCGAAGGGCTCCGACATGGAGTTCCAGCTCGGCTACAGCCACCCGATCCTGGTCGAGGCGCCGGAGGGCATCTCCTTCGTCGTCGAGTCGCCCACCAAGTTCCACGTGGACGGCACCGACAAGCAGAAGGTCGGCGAGGTCGCCGCGAAGATCCGCAAGCTGCGGAAGCCCGACCCGTACAAGGCCAAGGGTGTCAAGTACGCGGGCGAGGTCATCCGCCGCAAGGTCGGAAAGAGTGGTAAGTAAGCCATGACTGTCTCTGTCAAGATCGGCAAGGGCAACGGCTACAAGAACGCCGCCCGCAAGCGCCGCGCGATCCGCGTTCGCAAGCGCGTCGTCGGCACCGAGGTGCGTCCGCGCCTCGTTGTGACGCGCTCGAACCGTCACATGGTCGCCCAGGTCATCGACGACGCCAAGGGTCACACCCTGGCGTCGGCGTCCACCCTCGACGTGTCCATCAAGGGCAACGAGGGCGACAAGACCGAGCTGGCCAAGAAGGTCGGGAGCCTGGTCGCCGAGCGCGCCAAGGCCGCCGGCATCGAGTCGGTCGTCTTCGACCGCGCGGGCAACCGGTACGCCGGCCGCATCGCCGCCCTGGCGGACGCGGCCCGCGAGGCCGGGCTCGACTTCTAAGCCGCTCGTCGACCCAGTCGACGGACGTAAACGAGAGAGGTAATACCAATGGCTGGACCCCAGCGCCGCGGCAGCGGCGCCGGCGGCGGCACCGGCGGTGGCGAGCGGCGTGACCGTAAGCGCGACGACCGGGGCAACGCCCCCGCCGTCGAGAAGACTGCTTACGTCGAGCGCGTCGTCGCGATCAACCGTGTCGCCAAGGTTGTCAAGGGTGGTCGTCGTTTCAGCTTCACCGCGCTGGTCGTGGTGGGCGACGGTGACGGCACCGTGGGTGTCGGTTACGGGAAGGCGAAGGAGGTTCCGGCCGCCATCGCCAAGGGTGTTGAGGAGGCCAAGAAGAACTTCTTCAAGGTCCCCCGTATCCAGGGCACCATCCCGCACCCGATCCAGGGTGAGAAGGCCGCCGGCGTCGTGCTCCTGAAGCCGGCGTCCCCCGGTACCGGTGTTATCGCCGGTGGCCCGGTGCGTGCCGTCCTGGAGTGCGCCGGCGTTCACGACATCCTGTCGAAGTCGCTCGGCTCGGACAACGCCATCAACATCGTGCACGCCACGGTTGCCGCTCTGAAGGGCCTCGTGCGCCCCGAGGAGATCGCGGCCCGTCGTGGCCTGCCGCTGGAGGACGTGGCCCCGGCCGCGCTGCTGCGCGCCCGTGCCGCCGGTACCGCTGCGGCGGTGAGCGCCTGATGGCTCGCCTGAAGGTCACTCAGACCAAGTCGTACATCGGCAGCAAGCAGAACCACCGTGACACCCTGCGCTCGCTCGGCCTCAAGCGGCTGAACGACACCGTGGTGAAGGAGGACCGCCCGGAGATCCGCGGCATGGTCCACACCGTTCGTCACCTCGTCACGGTCGAGGAGGTGGACTGAAATGGCAGACAACTCGCCGATCAAGATCCACAACCTGCGCCCGGCCCCCGGTGCCAAGACCGACAAGATCCGCGTCGGTCGTGGTGAGGGTTCCAAGGGTAAGACCGCAGGTCGTGGTACCAAGGGCACCAAGGCCCGCTACCAGGTTCCGCAGCGCTTCGAGGGTGGCCAGATGCCCCTCCACATGCGCCTGCCGAAGCTGAAGGGCTTCAAGAACCCGGCCCACAAGCAGTTCCAGGTCGTGAACCTGGACAAGCTGGCCGAGCTCTACCCGAACGGTGGCGAGGTCACCGTGGCCGACCTGATCGCGAAGGGCGCCGTTCGCAAGAACGAGCTCGTCAAGGTCCTCGGCCAGGGCGACATCGCGGTCGCGCTGCAGGTGACGGTCGACGCCGTCTCCGGCTCCGCCGCCGAGAAGATCACCGCCGCCGGCGGTTCGGTCACCGAGCTCATCTGAGCCCGCTGACGTTCCTCGGAACCCCGTTCCTCCTTCGGGAGGGGCGGGGTTCCGTGCTTTCCCGGCCGATTTTCCGCTGACTTTTGTGTGTCAAAACGGGCATCCCGTCCCCCGTGCGTGGGGGAGGGGTGGTACGCGCTTCTTTCGGGTGGCCGAGCACTGTTAGAGTCCGTGGAGTTCCCTTGTAGGCTGCGCCCAGGCTTGCCTGTGCCGTCCGGAGAAACCCGGGGCCCACGGGGGCTGCAATCCCCACACACCCATTCAGGACCGACCCTTCCGCCGACGACGTGCGGGAGGCGCAGGAGGCACCGTGCTCAGTGCGTTCGCGCGGGCGTTCCAGACGCCCGACCTGCGCAAGAAGCTGCTGTTCACGCTGGGCATCATGGTGCTGTTCCGGCTGGGCGCCCACGTTCCCGTACCGGGCGTCGACTTCGTCGCGGTCAACCAGTGTCTGAAGGACCAGTCGCAGAGTGGTCTGTTCGGCCTGGTGAACCTCTTCAGCGGTGGCGCGCTGCTCCAGCTGACGATCTTCGCGCTCGGCATCATGCCGTACATCACGGCCAGCATCATCCTCCAGCTCCTCACCGTGGTCATCCCGCGGCTCGAGGCGCTGAAGAAGGAGGGCCAGGCCGGCACCGCGAAGATCACCCAGTACACCCGCTACCTGACCATCGCGCTCGCCGTGCTCCAGGGCACCGGCATCGTCGCGACGGCCTCCAGCGGCGCCCTGTTCTCGGGCTGCTCGCTCGCCAACCAGGTGGTGCCGGACCAGTCGATCTTCCGCATCGCCTCCATGGTGATCACCATGACCGCGGGCACCACCGTGGTCATGTGGCTCGGTGAGCTGATCACCGACCGCGGCATCGGCAACGGCATGTCCATCCTGATCTTCACCTCCATCGCCTCCGGCTTCCCGGGCTCGATGTGGGCGATCAAGCTCTCCGGCAAGATCGGTGGCGGCTGGGTCGAGTTCTTCAGCGTGATCGCGATCGGCGTCGTCGTCGTGATCCTGGTCATCTTCGTCGAGCAGGCGCAGCGCCGGATCCCGGTCCAGTACGCCAAGCGCATGATCGGCCGCCGCGCCTTCGGCGGCACCTCGACCTACATCCCGCTGAAGGTCAACCAGGCGGGTGTCATCCCGGTCATCTTCGCCTCCTCGCTGCTGTACATCCCGGCGCTGGTGGCGCAGTTGACGAACAGCCAGGCCGGCTGGGCGCAGTGGATCAACACCAACTTCGTCCGCGGTGACCACCCGATCTACATGGCCACCTACTTCGTGCTGATCGTGTTCTTCGCGTTCTTCTACGTCGCCATCTCCTTCAACCCCGAAGAAGTTGCCGACAACATGAAGAAGTATGGTGGGTTCATCCCGGGCATCCGGGCCGGCCGACCGACGGCCGAGTACCTTAACTACGTGCTGACCCGTATCACGTGGCCGGGGTCGCTCTACCTGGGCCTGATCGCGTTGATCCCGATGATCGCCCTGGTCGCCTTCAACGCGAACCAAAACTTCCCGTTCGGTGGCACCAGTGTGCTCATCGTCGTCGGTGTCGGACTCGAAACTGTGAAGCAGATCGAGAGCCAGCTCCAGCAGCGTAATTACGAAGGGTTCCTCCGCTGATGCGTATCGTCCTCGTCGGACCTCCCGGGGCCGGGAAGGGTACTCAGGCGCACGTCCTGGCCAAGACCCTGTCCATTCCCCACATCTCCACCGGAGACCTGTTCCGCGCCAACATCAGCCAGGGCACCCCGTTGGGGCTCGAGGCGAAGGCGTACATGGACGCGGGTCGCCTGGTACCGGATGAGGTCACCATCGGGATGGCCAAGGACCGCATGCTCCAGGACGACGCCGCCAACGGCTTCCTGCTGGACGGCTTCCCGCGGAACCTCGGCCAGGCCAAGGCCCTGGACGAGATCCTGGCCGAGGCCGGCATCGCCCTGGACGGCGTGCTGGACCTGGAGGTCCCCGAGGACGAGGTCGTGAAGCGGATCGCCGGTCGCCGGCTCTGCCGCAACAACGGCGCCCACGTCTTCCACGTGGTCTACAACCCGCCGAAGGCCGAGGGCGTCTGCGACGAGTGCGGCGGCGAGCTGTACCAGCGCTCGGACGATACCGAAGAGGCCGTCCGGGTCCGCCTGGAGGAGTACCACACCAAGACCGAGCCGATCATCGGCTACTACGCGGACCAGGGTCTGCTGGTCACCATCTCGGCGCTGGGCAAGGTCGACGAGGTCACCGAGCGCGCGGTCGGCGCACTGAAGAAGAACGCCTGACGGTCTGACGACGACGGCCGGGAAGCCCCTCGTGGACTTCCCGGCCGTCGTCGCGTCGTACCGTAGGTGAGTAGCTGTAGTACGGACGGAAGGCGTGGAACCCAGATGGTGGAGATCAAGACCCCCGAGCAGATCGCCAAGATGCGCGTGGCCGGGCTGGTCGTGGCCGAGGCGCTGAAGGCCTGCCGGGAGGCGGTGGCCCCGGGGATCACCACCCAGGAGCTGAACGACATCGCGGACAAGGTGATCACCGGCCACGGTGCGACCTCCAACTTCCGCGCGCACCACGGCGGTCTGTGGTTCCCCGGCGTGATCTGCGCCTCCGTCAACGAGGAGGTCGTGCACGGCATCCCCGGCGAGCGGGTCCTCCAGGAGGGCGACATCATCTCGATCGACTGCGGCGCGATCGTCGACGGCTGGCACGGCGACGCGGCGATCACCGTCGCGGTGGGGGAGACCGCCCCGCAGAACGAGCTGCTCTCCAAGGTGACCGAGGGCTCGATGTGGGCCGGCATCGCCCAGATGAAGAAGGGCAACCGCCTGGTCGACGTCTCCCGGGCGATCGAGGGCTTCGTCCGCCGCCAGCCGCTCCCGCCCAAGGGCAAGTGGGGCATCACCGAGGGCTACGGCGGCCACGGCATCGGCACCGCGATGCACATGGAGCCGCACGTGCTGAACTACGTGGCCGGCCGGGGCAAGGGCCCCAAGCTGATCCCGGGCACCGTGCTGGCGATCGAGCCGATGGTCTCGCTCGGCACCCCCCACACCGCGATCCTGGACGACGAGTGGACCGTCGTCACCAACGACGGCACCTGGGCCTCGCACTGGGAGCACTCGGTGGCCGTCACCGAGCAGGGCCCGCTGGTGCTGACCGCCTTCGACGGCGGCAAGGCCGAGCTGGCGAAGCTGGGCGTGGTGGCGGCCCCGGATCCCCTGGGCTGAGCCCTTCGACACACGTACGGCCTGCAGGTTTCGTCCTGCAGGCCGTTTGTCCTATTTTTAGCAGCTGACAACCGCTGAAAAGGGGACGAGCAAGTGCTCAAGGGATTCCGCGACTTCATGATGCGCGGCAACGTGATCGACATGGCCGTCGGTGTGGTCATCGGCTCGGCCTTCACCGCGGTGGTGACCGGCTTCGTGGCCGCGTTCCTCACCCCGCTGGTCGGCGTGGTGGTCGGTGCGGCCGGCGACTTCCGCTCGTACAGCTTCACCGTGCTGGAGGTCACCTTCCCGTACGGCCAGTTCCTGAACGTGCTGATCGCGTTCCTGCTGACCGCCGCGGTGCTGTACTTCTGCGTGGTGCTGCCGGTCACCAAGGCGACCGCCCGCTACCTGCCGAAGAAGCCGAAGGCCGCGAAGCGCCCGTGCCCGGAGTGCCTGAGCGAGATCCCCGAGGCGGCCCGCCGCTGTGCGCACTGCACCGCGCACGTCGAGCCGCTGGTCGTCACCAGCCTCTGAGCCGGTTTTGGCGTGGCTGGGCCCGTGGCGTACGATGGACCGTCGGCTCACTCGTAGCGTGCTTCTGCACGCCCTCTACCCACTCGGGCGGGGGTGAACCCAGGTTCGCACGAGCGTGCCGCATACGGTAGCCGTTCCCCGGAAGGTGGATCTCGTAGTTCATGGCAAAGAAGCAAGGCGCCATTGAGATCGAGGGCACCGTGATCGAGTCCCTGCCGAACGCCATGTTCAAGGTGGAGCTGCAGAACGGTCACAAGGTCCTCGCGCACATCAGCGGCAAGATGCGGATGCACTACATCCGCATCCTCCCGGACGACCGGGTCGTCGTGGAGCTCAGCCCTTATGACCTGACTCGAGGCCGGATCGTCTACCGGTACAAGTAACAAGCATCTGTCAGATCTAGACCCGGAGAACCTGAACCATGAAGGTCAAGCCGAGCGTCAAGAAGATCTGCGACAAGTGCAAGGTGATCCGCCGTCACGGCCGGGTCATGGTGATCTGCGACAACCTGCGCCACAAGCAGCGCCAGGGCTGACCAGCCTCACCCCGCATTTCTCGTAGTACTTCGCGCGACGCGAAAAAACGTCATACGCGGGCTACCCGATCCGTCCCCTCCGGGGACGGACTGCCACCCTCGGCTCAGAGGCCGGGGCTCCCACACCGAGAGGTGTCGGAGTAGGTAGCGCGTCAGACCTCTGAAAGAACCACAGGAGCCTTGAATGGCACGCCTCGCAGGCGTTGATCTCCCGCGTGAGAAGCGGATCGAGATCGCTCTGACCTACGTCTACGGCATCGGCCGCACCCGCGCGCAGCTCGCGCTCGCCGAGACCGGCGTCAACCCGGATGTCCGCGTTCGCGACATCACCGAGGACGACCTGGTCAAGCTGAGCCAGTACATCGACGCGAACTTCGAGGTCGAGGGTGACCTCCGCCGCGCCGTTGCCGCCGACATCCGCCGCAAGGTCGAGATCGGCTGCTACGAGGGTCTGCGTCACCGCCGTGGCCTCCCGGTCCGCGGTCAGCGCACCCACACCAACGCGCGTACCCGCAAGGGCCCGCGTCGCGCGATTGCCGGCAAGAAGAAGCCGGGCAAGAAGTAGTCCGCCCGTTAACCGGACATCCCTCCGGCCCGCGGGTTAGCGGACCGACCACCTCAGTAGGAGAACAGACTTATGCCCCCCAAGGGTCGTCAGGCTGCCGGCGCGAAGAAGATCCGCCGCAAGGAAAAGAAGAACGTCGCTCACGGCCACGCGCACATCAAGAGCACGTTCAACAACACCATCGTTTCGATCACCGACCCGCAGGGCAACGTGATCTCCTGGGCCTCCGCCGGCCACGTCGGCTTCAAGGGCTCGCGCAAGTCCACCCCGTTCGCCGCGCAGATGGCCGCCGAGGCCGCTGCCCGTCGCGCGATGGAGCACGGCATGCGCAAGGTCGACGTCTTCGTCAAGGGCCCGGGTTCCGGCCGTGAGACCGCGATCCGTTCGCTGTCCGCCGCCGGTATCGAGGTCGGCTCGATCCAGGACGTCACCCCCACCCCGCACAACGGCTGCCGTCCGCCGAAGCGCCGCCGCGTCTGACGCTGCGCCTTCGGGCAGTCTGGGTGCTTTAAACCTCGTACGGGGTCCGGTCTGAGGCCGGACCCCGTACGCTGGTTCTGTTCGGCATCAAATAGTGGGTGCCGAGTCCAACTGGAGGATCTGAAAACATGCTGATCGCTCAGCGTCCCTCGCTGACCGAAGAGGTCGTCGACGAGTTCCGCTCGCGGTTCGTGATCGAGCCGCTGGAGCCGGGCTTCGGCTACACCCTCGGCAACTCTCTCCGCCGCACGCTCCTCTCCTCGATCCCCGGCGCCGCTGTCACCAGCATCCGGGTCGACGGTGTCCTGCACGAGTTCACCACCGTGCCGGGCGTCAAGGAGGACGTCACCGACCTCATCCTGAACATCAAGCAGCTGGTCGTCTCCTCGGAGCACGACGAGCCGGTCGTGATGTACCTGCGCAAGCAGGGTCCGGGTGTGGTCACCGCCGCCGACATCGCGCCGCCGGCCGGTGTCGAGGTGCACAACCCCGAGCTGGTCCTCGCCACCCTGAACGGCAAGGGCAAGCTGGAGATGGAGCTGACCGTCGAGCGCGGTCGCGGCTACGTCTCCGCCGTGCAGAACAAGGCTTCCGGCCAGGAGATCGGCCGCATCCCGGTCGACTCGATCTACAGCCCCGTGCTGAAGGTCACCTACAAGGTCGAGGCCACCCGTGTCGAGCAGCGGACCGACTTCGACAAGCTCATCGTCGACGTCGAGACCAAGCCCGCCATGCGCCCCCGTGACGCCATGGCCTCGGCCGGCAAGACCCTGGTGGAGCTGTTCGGTCTCGCCCGCGAGCTGAACATCGACGCCGAGGGCATCGACATGGGCCCGTCCCCGACGGACGCCGCCCTGGCCGCCGACCTGGCGCTGCCGATCGAGGAGCTCGAGCTCACCGTTCGGTCGTACAACTGCCTCAAGCGCGAGGGCATCCACACCGTGGGTGAGCTCGTCGCCCGCTCCGAGGCCGACCTGCTCGACATCCGCAACTTCGGTGCGAAGTCGATCGACGAGGTCAAGGCGAAGCTGGCCGGCATGGGCCTGGCGCTCAAGGACAGCCCGCCCGGGTTCGACCCGACCGCCGCCGCCGACGCCTTCGGCGCCGACGACCTGGACGACGCGGGTTACGCGGAGACCGAGCAGTACTAAGAGATTTGTGGCGGGGCGGCCCCCAACCGGGCCGCTCCGCTTCATGAAAGCCGTACGGGCACAGTGCCCGTACGCCCGTTCCGGTACCTGATACGGCCGGTGACGGTGATTCAAGGAGTTACGCATGCCGCGTCCCACGAAGGGTGCCCGCCTCGGCGGCGGCCCGCACCACGAGCCGCTGCTGCTCGCCGGTCTGTGCCGGGAGCTGTTCCAGTACGGCCGCATCACCACGACCGAGGCCAAGGCCCGTCGGATGCGCCCGCTGGCCGAGAAGCTGATCACCAAGGCGAAGAAGGGCGACATCCACAACCGTCGCATCGTCCGCAAGACGATCACCGACGTGTCGGTGCTGCACACCCTCTTCACCGAGATCGCCCCCCGCTACGAGAACCGCCCCGGTGGTTACACCCGCATCACCAAGATCGGTGGTCGTCGTGGTGACAACGCGCCGATGGCCGTGATCGAGCTGGTCGAGGCCCTCACCGTCGCGCAGACCGCCGTCGGCGAGGCCGAGGCGGCCACCAAGCGTGCCGTCAAGGAGGCCGACGCCAAGGCCGAGGAGACCGCGGTCGAGGAGACCGAGGCCACCGAGGTCGAGGCCGACAAGGCCTGACACCTTCTCAGGTGACGTCCGGGCCCGCTCCCTTCACCGGGGGGCGGGCCCGTTCCCTTTCTAGGAGTACTTACGTGGTGAACGACTGCGCCGAGCAGCCCCCGGTCAAGGACGGCCCGGCGGACGGGTACGTGCGGATCCGGCTCGACCTGGCCTACCAGGGCGCCGAGTTCTCCGGCTGGGCGCGGCAACGGGGCCGGCGCACCGTGCAGGAGGAGATCGAGAGCGCGCTGCAGATCGTGACGCGCAGTCAGGACCTCTTCCCGCTCACGGTGGCCGGCCGGACCGACGCCGGGGTGCACGCCCGGGGCCAGGTCGCGCACGTGGACCTGCCGGCGGAGCTGTGGGCCGAGCACGGCGAGAAGCTGCTGCGGCGGCTCGCCGGGCGGCTGCCGGGCGACGTGCGGATCTACCGGGTGTCGGAGGCGCCGTCGGGCTTCGACGCGCGGTTCGCGGCCGTCTGGCGGCGGTACGCGTACCGGGTCGCCGACCACCCGGGCGGGGTGGACCCGCTGCTGCGGGGGCACGTGCTGTGGCACGACCGGCCGCTGGACGTGGAGAAGATGAACGAGGCGGCGCGGCTGCTGCTGGGGGAGCACGACTTCGCGGCCTACTGCAAGAAGCGGGAGGGTGCGACGACCATCCGGACGCTGCTGGAGCTGCGGTGGGACCGGGTGCCGGTGGACTCCTACGCCTCGCAGGAGGGGTCGCTGGCGGTGGCGACGGTGCGGGCGGACGCCTTCTGCCACAACATGGTGCGGTCGTTGGTCGGGGCGATGCTGCTGGTCGGCGACGGGCACCGGCCGGTGGACTTCCCGGGGCAGGTGCTGGCCGGACGGGTCAGGAACTCGGCCGTGAACGTGGTCCGGCCGTACGGGCTGACGCTGGAGGAGGTCGGCTACCCGGCCGACGACCAGCTCGCGGAGCGGAACCGCCTCGCGCGGCGGATGCGGACGCTCCCGGGTGTCGAGGCCCCCGCGGCGTAGGTGGTTGCGCCCCGCAGGGGCGCGAGGAACTGCGCGCGGGGGAACGGCACTACCTGCAACTGGCTCGCCTGCCCCGATCTCGCGCTGGGCCGCCTTCCGTACTCGCGCAGTTCCTCGCGCCCCTGGGGCGCTGCCCTGCCGGGGGTGGCCAAATCCGTTTGGGCCGTATGGGCGGAAGGCGGCACAATCCCTGCCATGGGACACGTCGAGATTTCGCACCTGGAGTACTACCTGCCGGACGGGCGGGTGCTGTTCGACGACGCGTCCTTCCGGGTCGGCGAGGG
This sequence comes from Kitasatospora sp. NPDC001664, assembly GCF_053596675.1. NCBI lineage: Bacteria > Bacillati > Actinomycetota > Actinomycetes > Kitasatosporales > Streptomycetaceae > Kitasatospora > Kitasatospora sp. NPDC001664. Next base: position 5,967 of record NZ_JBSFGS010000040.1, on the reverse strand, counting down.
CTCCGCGGTGGCGCTGGTGGGCGCCAACGGGGCCGGGAAGACCACGCTGCTGCGCATGATCGCGGGGGACACCCAGCCGCACGGCGGCTCGGTGACGGTGAGCGGCGGGCTGGGCGTGATGCGCCAGTTCGTCGGGACCACCGGGCGGGAGGACCAGCGGGAGACCCCGGGGGCGCTGCCCGCCGACGCCTCGGTACGGGACCTGCTGGTGTCGGTGGCGCCGCCGCGGATCGCTGTCGCGGCCAAGGCGGTGGACGCCGCCGAGCTGGCGATGATGGCGCAGGACGACGAGAAGTCGCAGATGGCGTACGCGCAGGCGCTCTCGGACTGGGCCGACGCCGACGGGTACGACTACGAGACGGTCTGGGACGTCTGTACCACCGCCGCGCTGGGCATGCCCTTCGACCGGGCACAGTTCCGCGGGCTGAACACCCTCTCCGGCGGTGAGCAGAAGCGCCTGGTGCTGGAGGCGCTGCTTCGCGGCCCCGAGGAGGTGCTGCTGCTGGACGAGCCGGACAACTACCTGGACGTGCCGGGCAAGCGCTGGCTGGAGGAGGCCATCAAGGCCACCCCGAAGACCGTCCTCTTCATCTCGCACGACCGCGAGCTGCTCTCCCGCTCGGCCGACAAGATCATCAGCGTCGAGACCGGCTTCGGTGGCGGCGGAAGCTCGGTCTGGGTGCACGGCGGGGGCTTCGACTCCTTCCACGAGGCCCGCAAGGAGCGCTTCGAGCGCTTCGAGGAGCTGGGCCGGCGCTGGGACGAGGAGCACGCCAAGCTGAAGAAGCTGGTGGTGAACCTCCGTCAGGCCGCCTCCGTCAGCCATGCGCTGGCCACCCGGTACGCGGCGGCGCAGACCCGGCTGAAGAAGTTCGAGGAGGCGGGCCGGCCGGAGGAGCCGCCGCGCGAGCAGAACATCACCATGCGGCTCAAGGGCGGCCGCACCGGTGTGCGTTCGCTCACCATCGAGCAGCTGGAGCTCACCGGCCTGATGAAGCCCTTCGACCTGGAGGTCTTCTACGGCGAGCGGGTCGGCGTGCTGGGCTCCAACGGCTCCGGCAAGTCGCACTTCCTGCGCCTGCTGGCCGGCGACGAGACGGTGAAGCACTCCGGCTCGTTCAAGCTCGGCGCCCGGGTGGTGCCGGGGCACTTCCGGCAGACCCACGCCCATCCGGAGCTGCTCGGACGGACCGTCAGGTCGATCATCGAGGAGGAGCACGCGCTCAGCCGCGGCGCCGCGATGGGGGCGCTGCGCCGGTACGAGCTGGACCGCCAGGAGGAGCAGAAGTTCGAGTCGCTCTCCGGTGGCCAGCAGGCCCGGTTGATGATCCTGAAGCTGGAGCTGGACGGCGTCACCGCGCTGCTGCTGGACGAGCCGACGGACAACCTGGACCTGGAGAGCGCCGAGGCGCTCCAGCAGGGCCTGGAGGCCTTCGAGGGCACCGTGCTGTGCGTGACCCACGACCGCTGGTTCGCCAAGACCTTCGACCGCTTCCTGGTCTTCGGCTCCGACGGCCGGGTCTACGAGTCCAAGGAGCCGGTCTGGGACGAGACCCGGGTGCAGCGGGACCGCTAGGCCGAGCGTTTTTGACCCGTACGGACCCTGCCGGTAGGCTGGGCCCTTGTTGTGCGTATTGGCTCGCTCCATCTCACGTGAGAGGTCGGTACGCCGGAGACACCAAGGCCGATGACCAGCGGCTTCCCCTTGAATTGCGTCCAAGTGGAACCGGGCTGATCCCCCGCCCAGGTGCTCCTGTCAGGACTCACTCACTGAAAAGCAGAGGCTACGACCGTGCGTACGTACAGCCCCAAGCCCGGCGACGTCCAGCGTCAGTGGCACGTCATCGACGCGCAAGACGTTGTGCTCGGCCGCCTGGCCTCCCAGGCCGCCAACCTCCTCCGGGGCAAGCACAAGGCGATCTACGCGCCGCACGTTGACACGGGTGACTTCGTCATCATCATCAACGCGGACAAGGTGCACCTGTCGGGTAACAAGAAGACCCAGAAGATGGCGTACCGCCACAGCGGTTTCCCGGGCGGTCTCCGCGCGGTCCGCTACGACGACCTCCTGGCGAACAACCCGGAGAAGGCCGTCGAGAAGGCCATCAAGGGCATGATCCCCAAGAACAGCCTGGGCCGTCAGATGCTCTCGAAGCTGAAGGTCTACTCGGGCGACCAGCACCCGCACGCTGCCCAGCAGCCGGTGCCGTTCGAGATCACCCAGGTCGCGCAGTAATTCCGGCCACCAAGCCCCCATCACTGAAAAGCTGAGGAACATCGTGGCCGAGACTGCCATCGAGAGCACCCTTGAGGTCGACTTCGACGAGAACGTCGAGGGCGACTACACCTCGGAGGAGACCTACACCTCCGAGTCCCTGGCCGGCCGCTTCGGCGAGGCCATCCCCGGCGCCGGCCTCGGCCGTCGCAAGGAGGCCATTGCCCGCGTCCGGATCGTCCCGGGCACCGGCAAGTGGAAGATCAACGGTCGCACCCTGGAGAACTACTTCCCCAACAAGGTGCACCAGCAGACCGTGAACGAGCCCTTCAAGCTCCTCGAGCTCGATGGCCGTTACGACGTCGTCGCCCGCATCGCGGGTGGCGGTGTCTCGGGTCAGGCCTACGCGCTGCGCCTCGGCGTGGCCCGCGCCCTGAACGAGGCCGACGTGGACAACAACCGCGGCGCCCTCAAGAAGGCCGGCTTCCTGACCCGTGACGCCCGCGCCGTCGAGCGCAAGAAGGCCGGTCTCAAGAAGGCCCGCAAGGCGCCGCAGTACAGCAAGCGCTAAGCATCCCCGCCGGGGGGCGTACCGTTTCGATGGTCCGCACCCCCGGGGTGTGCTTGTACGCCCCGGAGCACCCCGTGTGCTCCGGGGCGTCGTGCTTTCCGCGTTCGAGCGCCTGTGCGGAGGGTGGTGAACGCGAGAGATTCTGCCTGTCAGAATTCCGGTGCAACGGTGACGAAGGACGGAAAACGTGGGACGACTCTTCGGTACGGACGGCGTGCGCGGTGTGGCCAACGAGGGCCTGACCGCCGAACTGGCACTCGGCCTCTCGGTGGCGGCCGCGCACGTGCTCGGTGATGCGGGGGCCTTCGCCGGCCACCGCCCGGTGGCGGTCGTGGGCCGCGACCCGAGGGCGTCCGGGGAGTTCCTGGAGGCGGCGGTGATCGCCGGGCTGGCCAGCGCCGGCGTGGACGTGCTGCGGGTCGGCGTGCTGCCGACCCCCGCCGTGGCGTACCTCACCGGTGCGCTCGGGGCCGACTTCGGCGTGATGCTGTCGGCCAGCCACAACGCGATGCCCGACAACGGCATCAAGTTCCTCGCCCGCGGCGGCCACAAGCTGGACGACGCGATCGAGGACGCCATCGAGGCGCACTACCGCCGCTACGGGGTCGGCACGGACGAGAACTGGAAGCGCCCGACCGGCGCGGCCGTCGGCCGGGTCCGCCAGTACACCGAGGGCTTCGACCGGTACGTGGCCCACCTGGTCGCCGTGCTGCCCAACCGCCTGGACGGCGTGCGGGTGGTCATCGACGGCGCCCACGGCGCGGCCGCCCGGGTCGCCCCCGAGGCCTTCGCCCGGGCCGGTGCCGAGGTGGTCTACACGCTCGGTGCCGAGCCGGACGGGCTCAACATCAACGACGGCGTCGGCTCCACCCACCTGGACAAGCTGCGGGTGGCGATGAAGGAGCACCGGGCCGACCTGGGCATCGCCCTGGACGGCGACGCCGACCGCTGCCTGGCCGCCGACGCGGACGGCAACGAGGTGGACGGCGACCAGATCATCGCGATCCTCGCCGTGGCCATGAAGGAGGCCGGCACCCTGCGCCGCAACACCGCGGTGGCCACCGTGATGTCCAACCTGGGCTTCAAGCTGGCGATGGAGCGCGAGGGCGTCGAGCTGGTGCAGACCGCCGTCGGCGACCGCTACGTGCTGGAGGAGATGAAGAAGCACGGCTTCGCGCTGGGCGGCGAGCAGTCCGGCCACGTGATCCTGCTGGACCACGCCACCACCGGCGACGGCACCCTCACCGGCCTGATGCTCGGTGCCCGGGTGGCCGCCACCAAGCAGCCGCTGGCCGACCTGGCCGCCGTGATGACCCGGCTGCCGCAGGTGCTGATCAACGTCAAGGGCGTGGACAAGAGCCGGGTGTCGACCAGCGCCGAGCTGATCGCCGCCGTCGCGGCCGCCGAGGCCGAGCTGGGCGCCACCGGGCGGGTGCTGCTGCGCCCCTCGGGCACCGAGCCGCTGGTGCGGGTGATGGTGGAGGCGGCCGACGAGGTGCAGTCCAAGGCCGTCGCGGAGCGGCTGGCCGAGGCCGTGCGGACGCACCTGGGCTGAGTGCCCGGAGCTGAGCAGTGCTCAGGCCCCCACCTCTGGTGGGGGCCTGAGGGCGTTTCAGGGGCCGGCGCGGCTCAGAGCTTGCGGAGCAGGGCGCGGCGGACCTTGTGGTCGGCGCCCTTCTGGAGGACCAGGGTGGCCCGGCCGCGGGTGGGGAGGACGTTCTCCAGCAGGTTGGGCTTGTTGATGGTGCGCCAGACCTGGCGGCCGTACTCCATCGCCTCCTCCTCCGGGACCTCGGTGAAGCGGCGGAAGTAGGAGTTCGGGTCCTGGAAGGCGGTGTCCCGGAGCTTCTTGAAGCGGGACAGGTACCAGCGCTCGATGTCGTCGGTGCGGGCGTCCACGTAGATGGAGAAGTCGAAGTAGTCGGCCACCGCGAGGCGGGTGCGGCCGTCGGTGCCGGGCAGGGCCGGCTGGAGCACGTTGAGGCCCTCGACGATCAGGATGTCGGGGCGCTCCACGGTGAGGCGCTCGTCCGGCACGATGTCGTAGACCAGGTGCGAGTAGACCGGGGCGGTGACCCGGTCCTTGCCGGCCTTCACGTCCGCCACGAAGCGCATCAGGGCCCGGCGGTCGTAGGACTCGGGGAAGCCCTTACGGGCCATCAGGCCCCGGCGGCGGAGCTCCTCGTTGGGGAGCAGGAAGCCGTCGGTGGTGACCAGCTCGACCCGGGGGTGTTCGGGCCAGCGGGCCAGCAGGGCCTGGAGGAGGCGGGCGGTGGTGGACTTCCCGACCGCGACCGAGCCGGCCACGCCGATCACGAACGGGGTGCGGGTGCGCTCGGTGTCCGGGGTGTCCAGGAAGGTACCGACGGCGCCGCGCAGCTCGTGGGTGGCGTGGATGTAGAGGTTCAGCAACCGGGACAGCGGCAGGTAGACGTCCCGGACCTCGTCCAGGTCGAGTGCGGTGCCCAGGCCTCGGAGCTGCTCGACCTCTTCGGCCGTCAGCGGCAGCGGGGTGCGCTCGCGCAGGGCGCTCCACTCGGCCCGGTCCAGATCCACGTACGGGGAGGGGGTGGGCGTCGCGGGAGCGCCCCTCGTACAGAGTTCGGTCAGCACGTGCTCCATTGTGGGCCGTTCCGGGGCGGGCGGGTGCTGTGGTGTCGGTCACGAGCGGCGGAGGGCCGGTCACGGGGGGCGCGCATATGCTGACCTTATGTGCGGAATTGTGGCTTATGTGGGCTCTCAGGGAGCCATGGACGTGGTCGTCGAGGGCCTACGGCGACTGGAGTACCGCGGTTACGACTCGGCCGGTGTGGCGGTTCAGACACCGCGACCTGACGGACGGTGGGCCCTCGCCACCGAGAAGCGGGCCGGAAAGCTGGTCAATCTGGAGAAGGCGCTCGCCGAGCGACCGCTCCCCGCCGGGACGGTCGGCATCGGTCACACCCGGTGGGCGACGCACGGCGGTCCGACGGACCTGAACGCGCATCCGCACCTGGACGACCACGGGCGGGTGGCGGTGGTGCACAACGGGATCATCGAGAACTTCGCCGAGCTCCGGGAGGAGTTGGCGGGGCGGGGGCACACCCTGCGCTCGGAGACGGACACCGAGGTGGTGGCGCATCTGTTGGGGGAGGTGTTCGCGGGGGATCTGGCGGAGGCGATGCGGGTGGTGTGCCGGCGT
>NZ_JBSFGS010000039.1:0-68653 GCF_053596675.1 Kitasatospora sp. NPDC001664 | reverse complement strand
CTGCGCCCGGCCCTGGAGGCACGGCTCGCGGACCTGGAGGCCTGGCTGCACGTGACCGAGGCCGTCGCCCTTTCGGTTGGTGCGGGTGGCGGGTCGGGTTACTTCTTGCCCTTGCCCAGGGACGGGATCATCACCAGGCCGGCGATGATCGCGAAGGCGACCAGCGGGGCGGCCACGAACAGGCCGAGGGTCTGGGCCACGGAGATGCCGGAGCCCGGGTCGTCGCCGTCGTCCCGGGTCAGCGCCAGGGCGGCGGGCGACGTCAGCAGCATCATCAGCGTCGCCGTGGCGGTGACCGCACCGGCTCGCAAAGCGTTCCTCTTGTCCACGTTTCCCAAGGTACCGGCCGCTTATCGGGCACCGCTCGCCGGGGTGCGCCTTCCGAGCGCCTCCACCAGCCGGGCGGCGGAGTCCGAGGCCGCCAGCTGCTCCAGGGTGACGGGGCGTCCGCTCCGGTCGGCCACCGGCAGCCGCCAGTTCGGGTACTGGTCCCAGGTGCCGGGCAGGTTCTGCGGGCGCGGATCCCCCACCAGGTCGGGCAGCCAGACCCCGACCAGCTCGGCCGGGGTGGCCAGCAGGAAGGCGTAGAGGGCCTCGGGGGTCGGCTCCACCCCCTCGGCCAGCAGGCCGAGCCGGGTCAGTTCGGCCTGCCAGTCGGCCAGTTCGGCGGCGGCCTCGGCCTGCTCCTCGGCCAACGGGCGGCCCAGCAGGCCGAGCCGGTGGCGCAGCTCCACGTGCTCGCCGGAGAGGCGGGCCGCCGTGCTCGGCAGGTCGTGGGTGGTCAGGGTGGCCAGGCAGGCGGCCCGCCAGCGCTCGGGCGGCAGGATCGCCCCGTCCGCCCGCCAGTCCCGCTCGAACCAGAGCACCGAGGTGCCCAGCACCCCACGGGCCGTCAACTCCTCGCGCACCCCGGGCTCCACCGTGCCCAGGTCCTCGCCGATCACGTACGTGCCGGCCCGGTGCGCCTCCAGGGCCAGCACCCCGAGCATCGCCTCCGCGTCGTAGCGCACGTACGCGCCCTGGGTCGGCGGCAGCCCCTCCGGCACCCACCAGAGCCGGAACAGCCCCATCACGTGGTCGATCCGCACCGCCCCCGCGTGCCGCACCGCCGCCCGCAGCAGCTCCGCGTACGGGGCGTACCCGGCGGCGGCCAGCGCGTCCGGGCGCCAGGGCGGCAGGCCCCAGTCCTGGCCGTGGGCGTTGAAGGCGTCCGGCGGGGCGCCGACCGAGATGCCGGCCGCCAGCACGTCCTGCAGCACCCAGGCGTCCGCGCCGTCCGGGTGCACGCCGACCGCCAGGTCGTGCACCAGGCCGACGGGCATGCCCGCCTCCTCGGCGACCCGCTGGGCCTCGCCGAGCTGGTGGTCCGTCAGCCAGGCCAGCCAGCGGTGGAACTCGACCCGCTCGGCCAGGTCCTGGGCGGCCTTGGTGACGTGCGGGCTGTCCGGGTGGCGCAGGCCCTTCGGCCAGTGGTGCCAGTCGTCGCCGTGCACCTCGGCCAGCGCGCACCAGAGCGCGTACCGCTCCAGCCAGCTGCCCTCGCGCGCCGCGTAGGCCCGGTAGGCGGCCTCGCGGCCGGGGCCCCGGGGGACGCGGTGCAGCAGTTCGAGGGCCTCCAGCTTGACGGCGCGCACCGCGTCGCGGTCCACCAGGCCGTCGTGGGCCAACACCTCCTGGCTCAACCGCCTTCCGCGCTCCCCGAGTTCGGCGAGCTGCCGGTGGTCGGCGTACGGGTACTCGGGGACCGCCTCGATCCGCAGGTGCACCGGATCGGTGAAGCGGCGGGAGGACGGGCGGTACGGGGACGGGTCGGAGGGGGCGCCGGGAAGGGCGGCGTGCAACGGGTTGAGCTGGACGAAGCCGGCCCCGAGGGCGTGGCCGGACCAGGCGGCGAGCTCGGCCAGATCGCCCAGGTCGCCCATGCCCCAGGACCGTTCGGACAGCACCGAGTAGAGCTGGGCCAGGAAGCCCCAGGACCGGCGGCCGATCTCCGGCAGCCGCTGCGGGGCCACGATCAGCGGGGTGGAGTCCGCCCGGCCGTCGGTGGTGCGGACGGTCAGGCGGTGGCGGCCGAGCGGCAGGTCGGCGGGCAGCCAGTGCGAGCGGGACGGCGCGAGCGTCCAGGTGCCGCCGCTCTCCAGCTCCACCGAGAGGCGGGCGCCGGCCGGGACGTCCAGCGCGGTGCGGCGGCCGGCCCGGACCACCACGCACGGCGGGAGGACGCGGGCGGCGAGGTCGGCGCGGTGGCGCTCCAGCGCCGCGCGGACGGCGGCCGGAGTGGAGGCGTCCACGCCGAGGGCGGCCAGGACGGCGACCAGGGTGTGCGGCGCGACCGGCACCGGGCCGGCGCCGACGTCGTACGTGGTGTCCACTCCGTGCGCGTGCGCCAGGGCGGCCAACTCCGGTGAGGGCGGCGGCTCCTGGGCCGGGGCCTGCTGCGGGTCGGCGGCGTCACGGTCGAGATAAGCGGCCACTTCAGGGCTCCTGCGCTCGGTGTAACCGTACGGACACCCCCAGTCCTACCCGTGCCCGCCCCGCCCGACCCGACCCGACACGCCGCCGCCCGCCCCGTGAGCCGCCCGGAGGGCGGCCAGGGGCGCGGGGAACTGCGCGAAGCGGAAGGCGGACCAGCGTGAGATCGGGGCAGGCGAGCCAGTTGCAGGAGCTGCCGTTCCCCCGCGCGCAGTTCCCCGCGCCCCCGGGGTGACCACTCTCGTCAGCCAGCTGTGCCATTCCGCCGCGCGCCCACGCGGCGGAGCCGCACATCATCAGAGCCTCGCGCCCCCGGGGTGACCACCGCCCGCGGCGCGGTCGGTGTGGGCGGACGGACATTGCCGCATAGCGGACATAGTGGGCGCGGGCGTTGACAGTGTTTCGGCTTGCTGATGGGCTGTGCCGCCGGGGGCACGTGGACTGGGGCGATGTGGGCGAGGAGGGTCCTGTGCAGGCTCGGGTGTCGGTGGCCGCCGGGAGGCTGCTGCGGCAGCAGATCGAGCAGAGTGCGGCCCTCCGTGACGTGCTGTACCACCCGGCCGCCCTGGCGGCCCGCCGGGCCACGGCGCGGACGGCCCGTCAGCTGGCGCCGCGCGCCGCGGACCGCCTGATCGCCGATCTCAAGGGCACCGCACCGCTGTTGGCCTCCGTCCGGGCCGAGCGGCGGCACCGCCCGGGCCCGCGGCGGGCGACGCTGCAGCTGGCCGCGACGCTGTCGGCGGCGGCCGTGGTGGGCGGGCTGCTGGTGGCCGCGCCGGGCACGGCGTACGCGGAGCCCTCCCCCGGACGGCCCGTCAGCACGGCGGAGCGCACCCCACTGGGTTCGCTGGCGGACCCTCAGCTCTTCCCGCAGCCGCAGCAGTTGACCTCCGGCGGGCAGCCGGTGGCCGTTCCCGCGACGGTGCAGTTGGTGGCGGCGGAGAAGGCGGACGGCCCGGCGGTCGACCTGCTGAGGTCCCTGCTCACCTCGGCCGGGGCGACCGAGATCACCCCGCTGCCCGGGCCGCCGGAGCACCCGGCGCCCGGGAGCCTGACGGTGTACGTGGGCGGCCCGGCCGAGCTGGCCGGCGGCGCGGCCGACCGGGCGCTGCGGGAGCTGGCGCAGGCGGCCGGGCGCAAGGACACCGAGGCGCTCTCCTTCGACGGGCTGCCCGCCGGGGGCTACCTGCTGGCGGCGGGCCAGGTGCCGGGCGAGGGCGGCCCGCACGGCACCGTGGTTCTGGCCGGGGTGGACGCGGACGGGACGTACCACGCGGCGCAGAGCCTGCGTCAGCTGCTGGCCCCGGCGGCGGACGGCAGGGGCTTCGCGTTCCCGGGCGTGACGGTGCGGGACTGGCCCTCGGGCGCGCCGGTGCGCGGTCTGGCGGAGTCCTTCCACGGCACCCCGTGGAGCACCGACCAGCGGATCGCGCAGCTGGAGTTCCTCGGCCGGACCAAGCAGAACTTCTACCTCTACGCGCCGGGCGCCGACCGCTACCGGCTCTCCCGCTGGCGCGACCCGTACCCGGAGGCGGAGGCCGAGGACCTGCGCCGGCTGGCCGAGGCGGCCCGGCAGAACCACGTGACGCTGGGGTACTCGATCGATCCGGGCCAGTCCTTCTGCTACAGCTCGGGCCGGGACGTGGACGCGCTGCTGGCCAAGCTGGACGGGCTGCGCAGGCTGGGCTTCGGGGCCTTCCAACTGGAGTTCCTGGACGTCTCCTTCGACGAGTGGCACTGCGGCACCGACCGGCGCGGCTTCGGCACCGGCCCGGAGGCCGCCGCCAAGGCACAGGCCGCGCTGGTCGGCAAGGTCCGGGAGCGGTTGACCAAGGGGAAGCTGCCGCTGACGGTGGTGCCGACGGACTACCAGAAGGCGGCCGTCTCGCCGTACCGCAAGGCGCTGTCCGCCGCGCTGCCCGCCGACGTCCAGGTGGCCTGGAGCGGCGGTGCGGTGATCCCGGCGAAGATCTCGGCGGCCGCCACCGCGGAGGCGGCCCGGGCGGCCGGGCGGCCGCTGGTCACGCTGGACGGCTACCCGGCCAACGACTCGGCGCCGGAGCGGCTCTACCTGGGCGCGTACCAGGGCCGGGAGGCCGGGGTGGCGACCGGTTCGGCCGCGCTGCTGACCGCCGCGATGGAGCAGCCGGTGGCCTCGCAGGTGCCGCTGGCCACCGCCGCCGACTTCGGCTGGAACCCGGCCGGCTACCGGCCCGCGGACTCCTGGCGGGCCGCGCTGCGCCCGCTGGCCGGCTCGGCGCAGGGCCTGGCGGCGCTCACCGCGCTGGCCGGGCACAGCTCCTCCTCGGTGCTGGCCAAGGGCGAGTCGGGCTACCTGACCCCGCTGGCCGAGCGGTTCTGGGCGGCCCTGGAGCCGACCGGCGGGGCCGCGCCGGACCGGGCGAAGCTGGCCGAGGCGGCGGCTCCGCTGCGGGACGCCTTCGCCACCATGGCCGGGGCCCGGCAGGCGCTGGCCACCGAGCAGGTCGGGGTGGAGGCGGACCCGTGGCTCGCCGAACTGGCCGGGTACGGGCGGGCCGGGCTGGCCGCGGTGGACATGCTGCTGGCCCAGCGCGGCGGGGACGGCTCGGCGGCCTGGCAGCAGCGGGTCGCGCTGCGCGGCGAGCGGGAGCGGCTCGGCCAGGGCGGCGCCACGGTCGGTGCCGGGGTGCTGGATCCGTTCCTGGACCGGGCGGTCCGGGCCGCCGACAGCTGGTCGGGGGTGAGCGCCGGGCCGGTCTCGCCGACCACCACCCTGGGCACCGCGCACGACCACCGGCCCTCGCTGATGACCGACGACTCGGCCGACACCTTCTACTGGACCGCCTCCCCGCCGCAGACCGGCGACACCATCGGCCTGGACCTCGGGCCGGGCCGCCCGCTGGGCAGCGTCACGGTGCTGATGGGCAGCTGGGGGCAGGGGCCGGACGCCCGCAGCGCGGCCGGCGACTTCCTGCGCGAGGGCGTGCTGGAGTACAGCACCGGCGAGGGCGGCTGGCGGCCGCTGGCCGATCTGAACGGCCGTCAGGACCTCACCGTGGCCGTCCCGCCCGGGGTGGTGGCCAAGGCCGTCCGGCTGCGCGCCACCTCGGGGCAGAAGACCGCCGTGGCGGTGCGCGAGTTCAGCGTGGCCGCGCCCGGCGAGACCCCGGCCACGGTGACCGGCGGCCCGCTGGCCGAGCCCGGCTCCTCGGCCGCGGCGGTCCTGGACGGGAACCCGGACACCGCCTACCGGGCGGCCACCGCCCCGGCCGCCGGGGACGCCCCGCTCACCGTGGAGCTGGGCGCGGCCCGTCCGCTGGACCGGGTCACCGTGCTGACCGACCCGACCGTGAAGGCCTCCGGCACCGTGGAGCTCGGGCTGCCGGACGGCACCTGGGTGCCGGCCGGGCCGGTCCGCCCCGGCTGGAACGAACTGTCCGCCGGCGGGCGGCAGGTGACGTCCATCCGGCTCAGCTGGGCGCCGGGCGGCGAGCCGCCGGTGGTCAACCAGATCGTGCCCTGGTACCAGGACACCCCGGCCGCCCGGCTCTCGCTCTCCGTTCCGGTGCTGGACGTGGTGGCCGGCGCCGCCGCCCCGGCGCAGACCAACACGGTGGTCGAGTCCGGCCGCCCGGACGGGGTGACCGGCCGCCTCACCGCCGAGGTGCCGGTCGTGGCCCAGGGCCTGACGGTGGCTCCGGTGCCCGAGCTGGCGGTGCCGCGCGGCGGCCGGATCGCCGCCCCGCTGCAGGTGACGGCGGCGGCCGGGACGCCCACCGGGACGTACGAGGTGCCCGTGGTCTTCGCGGCCCAGGGCATGACGGTGCGCCAGACCCTGCGGGTGCGGGTGGTGCCGCCGACCGGCGGGCCCGACCTGGCGCCGCGCGCGACGGCCGCCGCCTCGGGCGCCGACTCCGCGAAGACGCCCGCCTCGGCGGTCAACGACGGGGATCCGCGGACCAGGTGGTCCGCCCCGGCGAAGGACGACGCCTGGGTGCAGCTGGAGCTGCCGGAGCCGGTCCGGCTGGGCTCGGCGGTGCTGGCCTGGGAGGCCGCGTACGCCTCCGCGTACCGGCTGGAGGCCTCGGCGGACGGGGTCTCGTGGACCACGGTGGCCACCGTGGCGGACGGCCGGGGCGGCACCGAGACGGTGCGCTTCGACGCCCCGGGCACCCGGTACCTGCGGGTGCAGGGCGTCACCCGGGCCACCAAGTACGGGTACGCGCTCACCTCCGTGCAGCTGTACGGCGTCACCACGGGCTGACGGGAGCGCCCCGGAGGTGACCGCCGCCCCAGGTGCCGGAAACGGGACCGCGCCGCCCCCCTCGTGCTCTCAGGGGGTCGGCGCGGTCCCGTGGTGGTGCGCGGCGGGCCTCAGTTGGCCACCGCCAGTGCGGCCAGCAGGTGCTCCTCGTGGCCGAGGGTCTGCAGGGTGCGGAGCTCGGCGCGGCGGATCTTGCCGGAGATGGTGGTCGGCATCCCGGTGACGAACTCCAGGACCTTGACCCACTTCTCGGCCGGCAGCTCGGCCCGGACCCGCTCGAAGAGCAGCTCGGCGGCGTCCTCGCGCTCGGTCCACTCGGGGGCGAGCAGCACGAAGGCCTTGGGGATCCACATGCCGACCGGGTCCGGCACCGGCACCACGGCGGCCTGCTCGACGGCCGGGTGGCCCAGCAGCACCCGCTCCAGCTCCAGCGGGGAGATCCGGTAGTCGAAGGACTTGAACATGTCGTCGTCGCGGCCGACGTAGCTCAGCTCGCCGTCCTCGCCCAGGCGGACCAGGTCACCGGTGTGGTAGTAGCCGCCGGCGAAGGCCGCCTCGGTCTTCTTCTGGTCGCCGGCGTAGCCGACCATGATGCCGGTCGGACGGACCGTCAGGTCCAGGCAGAGCTCGCCGACGCCGCCGGGGGCGACCGGGCGGCCGGTCTTCGGGTCCACCACCACCGGGCGGTAGCCGGGGAGCGGGCGGCCCATCACGCCGGCCTGCGGGCGGCGGCCGGGGGTGTGGCCGATCTGGCCGGTGGTCTCGGTCTGGCCGTAGCCGTCCCGGACGTAGACGCCCCAGGTCTCCTCGACCGTGTTGATCAGGGTGGCCTCCAGCGGCTCCCCGGCGCAGGTCGCCTCGCGGAGGGTGGCGGGGGCCTCACCGAGGCCCTCGGCCAGCAGGCCGCGCCAGACGGTCGGCGGGGCGCAGAAGGTGGTGATGCCCTGCTCCCGCAGGGTGGTCAGGACGGCGGTCGGGGTGGAGAGGGCGGAGTCCAGGACCACGATGGTGGCCTCGGCGTTGAAGGGGACGAAGAAGGAGCTCCAGGCGTGCTTGGCCCAGCCGGGGGCCGAGATGTTCAGGTGGACGTCGCCGGGGCGGACCCCGTTCCAGTACATCCCGGAGAGGTGGCCGACCGGGTAGCTGGTGTGGGTGTGCAGCACCATCTTGGGGCGGGAGGTGGTGCCGGAGGTGAAGTAGACGAACAGCGGGTCGTCGCCGCGGGTGGCGCCCTGCGGGTCGAAGGCCTCGGGGGCGGTCTCGGAGTCCGCGTAGTTGGCCCAACCCTCGACCCGCGCACCGGTGTTGATCCGGGTCCAGCCGCCCGGCAGGTCGGCGAAGCGCTCGACCAGCGAGTCCTCGGTGAGCACGTGGCGGACCTTGGCGCGGTCCAGCCGGTCGGCCAGGTCGTCGGTGGTGGCGGTGGCGTAGGTGGGGACCACCACCGCGCCCAGCTTGATCGCGGCGAGCATGGTCTCGTAGAGCGGGAGGCGGTTGTGCAGGGCCATCAGGAGCCGGTCACCGCGCCGCACGCCCAGCGAGCGGAGCCAGTTGGCGACCTGGTCGGAGCGGCGGGAGAGCTCGGCGTAGCTGACCTCGCGGGCCGGGCCCTCGCCCAGCAGGCGGAGGGCGGTGCGGTCCCCGCCCTCGGCGGCGATCACGTCGAACCAGTCCAGCGCCCAGTTGAACTGCGGGAGTTGGGGCCACTGGAACTGCTCGCGGGCGGTGTCCAGGTCGTGCGCGTTGTCCAGCAGGACGTTGCGGGCGGCGCGGAAGGCGGCGGTGGCGTTGGGGTTGCGGCCGGCGGTGTTCACGCGGCTCCTCCGGCGGTGACGGTGGCGGACTGGCGGACGGTGGTGGTGACGGCGAGGTCGAGCATGGCGGCGGCGATCGAGTCGGCGTCGCGGCGGAACAGGGTGTTCAGGCCCGGCTTGCCGCTGCCGACCTGGGTGAACCAGCGGGTGTGCTCGGTCGGGATGCCCAGGGCGTAGAGGTCGCAGCGGATCCGGCCGCCGGCGTCGATCACCCGGAACGGGGCCTCGGTGACGTTCAGGCCGCCGGTGGCGTGGCTCGCGCCGGTCGCCGGGTCGGTCATCACGTACTCGCCGATCAGGCCGTCGGCCAGCAGCGAGGTGGTCAGCGGGGAGGTGTCCTTGTGCAGGTCCGGGGTGGGGATCCGGGCGTCGACCAGCACCTCGGCGTGGTGCACCGAGCCGGCCACCTGCGGGGAGGAGATCCGGAACTTCCCGGCCGTCTCGTCGGCCTCGAACTCGGTGGCGGGGCCCGCCACCTCGACCACGCCGGCCTCGATCAGCGCCACCAGCTGCTCCACCCGCTCGATCGGAGGTCCGGCGGAGAGCAGGGAGTTGACGGGGAGGAACTTCTTCTGGAACTCCTCCACGTAGGAGTCGGGCTGGAGGCCGCCGTAGTCGACCGCCTCGCGCACCACGTTGCGGATGTCGCGGAGGACGTCGAGGGCGGACTTGAGCGGACCGTCCGCGTTGCCGAGCTGGGCCGCATCGAGGTCCTCCCGCATGATGGTCAGCAGTTCGGCGCGGAAGTCCTCCGGGCCGGCGTACTCCTTGCCGCGGAACGGGCGGGCCAGCGCGTCCAGGTCGAGCGGGGCCAGCGGGGCGCCGCCGGAGCGGGCCTGGGAGTCGGCGCGGACCGCCTCCACCTCCTGCATCAGCAGCGGGAGGACGTCCTCGTCGAAGCGCAGGCGGCCGCTGCCGCCGGCCTCGATCCGCCGCTTGCGGGCGTCGGCCACCGCGGCCGAGGTGAGGAAGCGCGGCTTGTGGCTGTGGTTCGGGTTCTTCTGGTTGCGGCCGCGGGCCGGGATCGGCAGGCCGCTGCGCGAGCCGGTGACGATCTTCGGCTCCAGGCCGCTGGCCAGGTAGCGCAGGGTGCCGTCCGCGTCGGTGGCGAAGGTGCCGCCGCGGCCGACGGTCAGGCTGAGCATCACGTCGTAGAAGGAGAGGCCGAGGCCGCGGATCGCGACGGTGGAGCCGGGGCGGACGGTCTGCTGGTCCAACGCCATGTCGGCGGCGGAGTCGCCGGCCAGGTAGGCCAGGCCCGGGTGGCGGTCGGCGAAGGCGAACATGCCGCGCTCGAAGGCGTCCGCCTTGTTGGTCGGGTGGCCGGTGGCGAGCAGGAGCTGGTCGACCTCCACCAGGTAGGGGGCGGCGTCCAGTTCGAGCACGTAGCCGCCCTCGGCGGCCGGCGAGGCCTGGGTGACCCGGGCCTTGACGGACACCAACTCGACCCGTTCCGGGAGGTTCTCGACGATCGAGCGGTAGACGGCCTGCTGGTACTGGCCGTAGCGCTGCCGGGAGGCGTAGTCGTCCGGGCCCAGCAGCGGCTCGCCGTGGGTTCTGGCCCGCTCGGCGATCCACTGGCCCAGCGAGGGGCCGGCGCCGGGGCGGGCCGGGCCGCCGTCCGGGTCACCGGAGTACATCGTCACCTGGCCGACCACCGTGTTCATCGTGAACCAGTCGTCCTGGTCCGTGCGCCACACCCGCCCCGAGCCGACCTCCACCGCGTCGATCAGGTGGATGCGGACCTGACGGCCGCTCAGTTCGCCGTCGTTCAGCCGGGCGGCCAGGCGCTCCAGGACCGAGAGGCCGCGCGGGCCGGAGCCGATGATGCCGAGGGAGAGCGGGGCCTGGGAGTTGCGGTCGGTGGTCACTTGGCGTCCTTGGCGATCGAGGTGGTCGAGGTGAGGGTCGGGCGGCTGTACTCGGTCTCCAGGGCGGCGAGGTCGAAGCCGCGCTGCACGTGGGAGAGCATCCCGAGGAAGTCGTCGGCGCCGAGCCGGGCGGAGCCGGCGGGCTTGGTCGCCGCGATCGGCATGCGGCCGGTGGAGAGCCACTGGAGCCGGCCGTCGCCGTCGATGAAGCTGCGGGCCCGCTGGGCGTTGTCGGCGTGCAGGCAGAAGGGGACGTCCAGGTAGCCCTTCTCGAAGGCCTTGCGCAGCGCCTGGCCGATGTCGGGGTCGAGCTCCAGGACGGCCTCGACCAGCAGGCGGGCCTCGGCGTAGACCGGGTTGTCGGTGATCGAGCCGGGCTGCGGGAGGACGCCCTCCGAGGCCCGGGCCGCCTCGCCCAGGGCGAGGATGTTGTCGGCGACGGTGGGGATGCGGTGGGCCTCGGCCGGGGTCTTGACGATCAGGCGCTCGGCGCCGGTGGTGCGGGCCAGCGTGGCGCTGCCGCGGAGGAGTTCGAGCGCACCGGCCTCGGTGCGGGGGAAGACGCCCATGTAGGAGTAGAGGACGACGTGCCACTGGGTGTCGCCGAGGTACTGGCCGGCCAGGTGGCGCAGCGCCGCGATGGCGTCCACGTCCTGGTCGAAGCTGGTGCCCTGGGCGTAGCTGAGCGAGATGGAGGTCAGGCCGCGCTGGCGGAAGAACATGCCCTCCAGGGCGGAGATCGCCACCAGCAGGCTGGGCGGGCAGAGCTGGCCGAGCATGCAGCCGCCGAAGCTCTCCAGGTGGGCGCCCTGCACCCGCTCGGCGAGCATCTCGCAGCTGGCGGCCCAGGCGTCCACCGCCTGGGCGAGCGGGGTGCGGGAGTAGGGGAGGCAGTAGGAGACCGGGCCGCCCTCGGTGGCGTCCAGACCGGCGTCCAGCAGGGCCTGCACGATGCCGAGCGGCAGCGGGGAGCCGTGCCGGACCTGGATCGCGAAGTCCGGGGCACCGATGTTCGCCAGCATCTCGCGGGTGACGTCGGCGCCGTGCGCCACGATCGGGAAGCCGTTGAGGTCCGAGCCCTCGCGCAGGGCCTTGCGGGCGGAGTCGTGGTCGCCAACCCGGGTGTAGCTGTCGAGGGTGATGGTGCCCACCGTGGTGGCGTCGGCGGCGGCGACCGCCTGGAGCCCGCCGAGCATCACCGGGACGCTGGGCATGCCCATCCGGGGCTGGACGACCAGCCGGCCGGCGGCCGCGGCGGCGGCGACGGTGTCGCCGAAGGGGGCGGTGGACAGCAGGCGGCGGACGCCGCCTGCGGGGATGGTGGTGGCCAGGGCGCTCATGCCGCTCCTCCGACGATCGCAACGGGCTTGGGGGTCTCCAGGTAGCGGCGGAAGTCCGCCACGCCCTCTCCGTCCTCGAACACCGCGGTGAAGCCCGCGGCCATCAACTCGGCGCCGTAGCCGCCGCCTTCACCACCGCGGATGCCGAGCTTGCCGCCGATCACGACCGGCAGGTCGGCCAGGTCGGCCTCGTCGCGCAGCCGGCCGATCATCCGGCGGCCGTCCAGGAAGCCGTGGCCGTTGACGCTGCTCACCACGACCATGTCGGGGTTGTGGCGGCGGCACTCGGAGATCAGCAGCTCGTCCGGGACGCAGGCGCCGATGTTGACGACCTCGTGGCCCATCTCCTCCAGCAGGAGCTGCAGGAAGACGAGGTTCCAGGTGTGGGAGTCGGAGGAGACACTGGAGACCAGGACCCGGCGGCCGCTGCGCTGGCGCTGGGCCGGCAGGTGCGCCCCGGTCGGGGTAAGCGATGACATGGGCTTCTCTCTGACGTTCTGCTGGGTGGGGTGCGGGGAGGCCGCTGAACTGCTGTCAGCCGGCGGGTGCGTCACGGGAGTTGCGGTGGGGCGGCCGGGGTGGCCGGCCCGCGGGGGTCCCCGCCGGGCCGGCCGGCCGGGCCGGTCAGGAGGTCAGCGCGGCGGCGACCGGCCGGATCGGGTGCTGCGGGGTGCGCGGCGAGGCCGGGCGGGTGCGGATCGCCAGCACCGTGCAGCCGGAGGCGCTGGACATCTGGTGCTGGGTGCCCGGGCCCTCGACGATCAGGTCGCCCTTCACGTACGAGTCGCCGTCGCTGTGGTCCAGCTGGCCGTCCAGGACGAGCATCAGTTCGTAGCCGAGGTGCTCGTGGAAGTCGCCGTGCGCGGTGGGCGGGAAGCGGAGCAGCAGGCCCACCGACTCCTCGCCGGTCTCCGCGTTCGGGGCCCACAGGACGTGGTGCTCGACGCCCGCGCGGCCCGGCTCGGCCCAGGTCGTCCACTCGATGTCGGTGAGGTCGAAACCGCTGCGGAAGACATTCTGGATGAACTCGATCTCAGCCATGGGAATCCCCTTCTCGGATTTATCTGGATTGTGGCCGGGGCTTTTCTTTTTCCCGTTCCCCTTGCCTGTAATAAATGTATGGCCCGGGGAGACCCCTGGCCCCCCGGCCTTCCCGATGGGGAGGCAAGCGAGAAGCCGATGGCACGTGACACAGTCAGATCTTGTCGCTGTGGGGGCGGTGTGCACTCGCGCAGGATGAGGGGAACTCGATAGCGAGAGGAGGCGCAGTGGACATAGCCATGTACCAGCTGCGGACTTTCTGGGAAGTCTCGCGCCTGCAGAGCATCACCAAGGCGGGCCGCAAGCTCGGCTACTCGCAGTCCACCATCACCGCGCACGTCCGGGTGCTGGAGGCCCAGGTGGGCACCCCGCTGTTCCAGCGGCTGCCGCACGGGGTCAGGCTCACCGAGGCCGGCCAGATCTTCCACGGGTACGCCGCCCGGATGCTCTCGGCGGTGGACGAGCTGTCGGCCGCCCTCGCCGAGAACGGCGAGGTCACCGGCCAGGTGTCGGTCGGTGCGACCGGCTCGCTGGTGGACCGCGAGGTGTCCCGGCTGATCTGGGAGGCCCGCTACCGGTACCCGCGGGTGACCGTCTCCCCGCTCAGCATGCTCTCCACCCGGATCCCGGAGGAGGTCGCGGCCGGCCGCCTCGACCTCGGCCTGATGATGACCAGCACCGCCGAGCCCTCCGAGCCGCCGCCGGCCGGCGTGGTCCGGGAGCGGCTGCACGAGCTGGACCTGGTCTGCATCGGCTCGCTGGGCCTGCCGAGCGCCGAGGGCGATCCGGTCGGCCGCCTGCGGGAGGCGCGCATCCTCCAGGTGGACCACGGCTGCCCGTCCCAGGAGCAGGTGCAGACGGCCCTGCAGGACCAGTACGGCTTCACCCTGGAGGTGATGTCGGCCGGCTCGGTGGGCAGCGCCCTCGGGCTGATGCGCAGCGGTCCGTTCATCGCGGTGCTCCCCGAGCAGTCGGTGGCCCGCGAGGTGGAGCTCGGCTCGGTGGTGCTCCAGGAGCAGCTGCCGCGGATGCGGCGGGCGGTCTGGATGCTCTGGCGCGACCAGGCCTGGCAGCCGGCCGCGATGGTGGCCCTGCTGGAGCTGGCGCGGCGGGTCGGGCAGCTCACCGGGGAGCCCGTGGGCTCCGCCTGACGACCCGTACGGGCCGTACGCCCCGCGCGTCCCCCCTCGCACGTCGAACGGCCGGAAGCCCTCGTAGCGTCGCTACGAGGGCTTCCGGCCGTGGGGCCCTGGCCGGTCCTGGCGGACCGTCAGGCGGTGCCCAGCAACTGGGCCTTGAGCCGGGCGTTCTCCCGCTCCAGCTCCTCGAGACGGGTGGTCAGCGGTTCGACCGCCGTCTCGATCTCCTCCTTGGTGAACCGGGGCGTGATGTGCTGGCTGCAGTTCCAGTCGAAGGCCTCGACCTCGATCACCATGACCCGCTCGGGCACGCCCGGGTACTCCTTGTCGCGGACCGCCTCGATCAGGGCGCGGTCCTCGTTGACGTCCACCGCCCGGGCCCGGCCGTAGACCTTCAGCCGGGCACGGTGCGGGTAGTCGACCAGGAAGAGCGAGACCCGGCTGTCGTGGTCCAGGTTCCCGGTGGTGATGTACTGCTTGTTGCCCCGGTAGTCGGCGAAGGCGATGTGGCGCTCGTCCAGCACCTTGACGAAGCCCTTGGGCCCGCCCCGGTGCTGGACGTACGGCCAGCCCGTCGCGCTGGCGCTGGCCAGGTAGAAGCTGTCGCGCTCCTGGATGAACCAGGCCTCGTCCGGACCCAGCTGGTCCGCACCCTCCGCCCCGGCGGCCATCCGCTCGTAGCTGCGCGCGCTCCCGTGCGCCTGCTGATGGCGCTTGGTCTCCGTGGTGAAGGCGATCTGTGCGTACCGGCTGGTCACGGCATTACTCCTCGTCAGATGGGTTACAGGACGTTCTTGTTGACCTCGGCCGCCACCTTGTAGCCCATCTCCAGGGCGGCCTGGTTGTCCCAGCGGAAGTGCACGCCGGCGTAGAGGCGGCTGTTGGCCTTCTCCTGGGCGGCCTGGGTGAAGCTGGTGAAGTGGCGGACCACGCCGACCGCGTTCGGGTCGTCGGTGCCGCTGCTGAACGGGATGTTGTCGCAGCCGAAGTAGTTCTTCATCGCGCCGGCCCAGGCCGCCACGATGCCGGAGTGGCCCGAGACGTAGGTCGGGAACGGCGGGGAGAAGTGCACGCCCTGCGGGGTCATCGAGAGCGGACGCCAGTTCGGGTCCGCGGTGGTCAGCGGGTTGTTGTCGGTGTCGGCGAAGTTGATCGCGGACTCCGGGCGCCACAGGTCGTTCTCGGTGTCGAACTTGGAGTCCCAGATCGCGATCGCGGCGTCGGCCATCGCGACCGAGATCATCGCGAACAGGCGGGCACTCGCGGTGGAGTCGACCCAGGGGTGCTGCTGCTGGTAGACGTCCATCGACTGGACGTACTGGTGGCCGATCGGCTTGTAGGTGCCGTTGACGTCGTTGGCCCAGTAGCGGGCCTGCTCGGTCTGGTCGGCGGTGCGCTCGGTCGAGGTGGCGCCACCGAGGCGGCGGACCTCGTCCACGCCGGCCGCGTACTCCGGGCTGGCGATGAAGGCCGGGATGGTGGTGTAGCCGAAGGGCAGGCTGGTCGGGCGGAACTGGCTGCCGGAGACCAGGCCGAAGGGCTTGACCTTGCCCCAGTTCGGCGAGTGCGGGACCGGGGCGCTGCCCGGGGTGGGCCGCCAGTAGCCGGGCGTGTTGTTGACCACGTAGGGGGTGTTGTCGTCCGCGCCGTCGCCGACCCGGTCGGTGATGATGCCGTTGGCGGCGGCGTTGCCGATGGCTATGCCGCGGTTGATGTTGATCGCGTTGGTCGGGCGGCGCAGCGAGACGGCGGTGTTCAGCTCGTCGTCGAAGTTGATCGCCGGGAAGGCCGCCTTCAGCGCGCTGTAGGCGGCCTGGTCGATGGCGGCCTCGAGCGAGCCGTTGTAGCCGCGGCTGTTCGGGACCAGGGTGCGGTACGGGCGGCCGATCTGCTGGATCGAGTTGACGGCGTCGTAGATGGCGAGGTTCATCATCGCGCCGCCGCGGCCCAGCGGGCCGGGGGTGCCACCGGTGGTGCGGAAGGCGTCCATCAGGACGTTGTTCCAGTAGATGACGTGGTCGGTGCGGTGGACGGCCGACGTCTCGGCGTCCTCCACAGCGTTGGCGCTCTGCGGGACGAGCGAGACCAGACCGCCGATGGCCAGGACCGAACAGGCGGCCTTGAGCACGGAACGGCGAGTCCTCGTGGTGCGGTTCATCTGGGCGGTTCCTTTTCGCTAGGAGGCTTGCGAGAAGGAATCTAGGGCCTGTCGACAGGTTTAGACAGAGTTTTCCAGCGAATCAGCCATCGGTATTTCCGATACCGGCACGGACCATCGTTCCTGAGATTTCCCGGGGACCTGACATATGCATCCGATAAGCCTTGATGTGTCTTCGGCAAATCGCCTAGCGTCCCTGCCGTCGGAAATACCTCCGACCGACTCCCCCGCACGTTATACCCCCTGGAGATATGGACGTGAACAGCACGCGTACTCGTCGTGGCCGTCGCACTGTGGTCGCCGCCGCTCTGGTCGCCGGTCTGCTCGGCGCCGGTGGCGTCGCCTCCGCCAGCCCGGGCCACCTGATCACCGCGAAGACCACCGCCGAGGGCAAGTTCGTGAAGCCCCAGAACGTCAAGGTCAAGAACGTCAGCCGGGTCATCGAGCAGACCCTCACGATCCAGCCCGGTGGCGACACCGGCTGGCACGTGCACCCGGGCATCGTCTTCCTGACGGTCGTCAAGGGCACCATCACCCGCCGCAGCGCGGACTGCAAGGTCGAGACCTTCCCGGCCGGCAGCTCGTTCATCAAGCAGGGCGACGTCCCCCTGAACGGCGTCAACCTGGGCACCGAGCCGATCGAGCTCCACCTCACCTACGTCCTGCCCGAGGGCACCCCGCTCCGCTACGAGCGCGAGGCGCCGAAGTACTGCAAGTTCTGACCGTAGGTCAGCCTGCTCGGTGCGGTGGTCAGCGCACCGCACCGAGCAGCACCTCCTCCAACTCCCGCCGGTAGCCGGCCAGCCGGCCGACCCGGTTGACGGTCAGCGCGCCGACCAGCGCGCCGGCCCGGTGGTACGAGACCTCCAACCGCCGCCCCGGAAGGTCGTGTTCGACCACCCGGACCTCGTCGGCGAAGGCCGGCAGGCCGACCGAGCGGACCTTCACCCCGTGCAGGTCCGACCAGAACGACGGCACTCCCGTGAACGGCTCCGGTGCTCCGGGGTGCAGCAGGGTGCGCGCGGCCGCGGCCGCCTGCTCCACCGCGTTGGTCCAGTGCCCGAGCGCCACCCGCGCGCCGCCGGCCAACGGGTGCGGCCAGCGCACCACGTCGCCCGCCGCCACCGCGCCGGGCAGCACCGAGCCGTCCGCCCGCAGCACCCGCAGCGCGGCGTCGCAGCCGACCCCGCCGTCCAGGGCCAGGCCGGCCCCCTCCAGCCACCCGGTGTTCGGCACCGCCCCGAGCGCCAGCACCGCCGCGTCCAGCGCGAGTTCGGTGCCGTCGGAGAGCACCGCCCCGGTCAGCCGGGCGCCGCCGCGGAAGGCCGTCACGGTGACGCCGGTGCGCAGGTCGATCCCCGACTCCCGGTGCAGTGCGGCCAGGTAGCCGCCCG
Source organism: Kitasatospora sp. NPDC001664 (assembly GCF_053596675.1). Lineage (NCBI taxonomy): Bacteria > Bacillati > Actinomycetota > Actinomycetes > Kitasatosporales > Streptomycetaceae > Kitasatospora > Kitasatospora sp. NPDC001664. The sequence continues at coordinate 51,178 of NZ_JBSFGS010000039.1, read as the reverse complement.
CCTCGGCACCGATCGCCCGGGCCAGCGGCTGCACCGCGGCCTCCACCACGGTGACCTCCAGCCCGCGGGAGCGGGCGGTGGCCGCGATCTCGCCGCCGAGGAACCCGGCCCCGACCACCAGCAGCCTGCGCCCCGGCCGGAGTTCGGCCCGCAGGGCGAGGGCGTCGTCGCGGCCGCGCAGGGTGTGCACGCCCTGCGGCACCGGGCCGTCCCAGCCCCGGGCCGCCGAACCGGTGGCGATCACCAGGCCGTCCCAGCCCAGCTCCTGACCGTCCGCCAGCTTCACGGTGCGGCCGTCCGGGTCCAGCGCCACGGCCGGGGTGCCGAGCAGCCACTCGGCGCCGAGCCCCTCCGGGACGGGCAGGGCGGTGGCGTCCGCCGGATCCTCCGAGGCCAGCTGCTGCTTGGAGAGCGGCGGCCGGTCGTACGGCGGGTGCGGCTCGGCGCCGACCAGGGTCAGCGCGCCGTCGTAGCCGCCGGCCCGCAGCGCCTCGGCGGCCCGCAGCCCGCCCAGCGAGGCGCCGACCACCAGCACGCGTCGCAGGCCGCCGCTCACCGGTCCGCGCCTCCCGCCGCGGCGGTGGCGATGGCGCGGACCGGGCAGACGGCGGCGGCCTTCTCCACCTTGTCGCGCAGCCCGTCCGCGGGCTCGGCCTGGTAGACCAGGTAGTCGTCCTCGTCGAAGGAGAACACCTCGGGCGCGGCGTAGACGCACTGCCCGTGGCTCTCGCACAGGTCCATGTCGACGGTGATCCGCATGTCCGTACTCCTCTGAGGGTCAGCTGACGGGGGTGACGGGAGGGTTGAAGCGGGAGGCCTCCGGGGCGCTCCAGCGCAGCGGGGCCGCGTCCAGGACCTCCCGGACGGCGGTGACGTCGAACTCCACCAGGCGCTGGGCGCCGGGGACTTCGGCGATCAGCTCGGGGTCCCAGACGGTGCGGGCGGTGCCGGTGAGGTGGAGGGAGGAGCCGGACTCCCAGCCGGGGACGAGGATCCCGGCGGCCGGGTTGAGTTCGAGGTTGCCCAGGGTCAGGAACATCGCGTTCCCCACGTAGTCCGGCCAGCGCAGCCGGGTGGGCGAGAGCACCCGGAGGAACCCGGGGCTGCCTCCCCGGTGGGAGGCGTCGGCGTCGCCGCCGTCCGAGGCGGTGGCCACGAAGAAGGTGTCCGCCTCCCGGATCCGCCGCTGCTGGTCCTCGGTCAGCTCCGCCGAGTCGAGCGCGCGGGGCCGGCGGCCGGCGGCCTCCTCGACGGGGAGCGGGCGGTGGTCGCGCTTCTGGATGTACTTGGGGCAGTTGGCGATGACCTGGTCGAGGTCGACCCGCAGGCCGTCGCCGTCCGGGACGGAGCGGCCGTTGATCCGCATCCGGCGCCGGGTGGCGGGCTCGATGGCGATCATGCCGATCCGGGCCGGACCGGCCAGCGTCGCGGCCAGCGGGTCCTGCGGCCCCGGACGGGCGGCGACGGTCAGCGTCCGCTCGTCCGGGGCCCGGAGGAACCCGGGGGTCCCGCTCACCTGGGTGGCCCAGATCCGGCCGTCGCGGTCGGCGCCGCCGATCACGACCATCGGCTGGCCGGTGAGGAACTCCGCGGCCACGGGCGGGATGACCGTGCCGATCCCGCCGAGGGAGAACCCGGCCTGCTGGCTGAGCTCCGCCCGGTCCTGAACGGCGAGTTCCCCACGGTGGTAGGCGGTCGTCACGGTCTCTGTCCTTCCGGTCGGATCGGCGGGATCGGTACGGCGGGGTCGGTGCGGCAGGGTCGGTGCGGCGGGGCGGTTTAGAAGAAGCCGCAGGTCGGGGCACCGGTGGTGGGGGCCTCCTGGCCCTCGGCACCGGACGGGCTGTAGATCTCCAGGCGGATGCCGTCGGGGTCGGTGAAGAAGATGCCGCCGGAGGAGGCGCCCTCACCGTGCGGGACCACGCCGTCGTAGGCGAACTCCGCACCCAGGTCGCGCAGCACGGCCTCGGCGTCCTTGACCTCGTCGACCGTCTCCACCTGGAAGGACAGGTGGTGCAGGCCGGCCGAGGCGGTCGGGAAGGCCGCGGCGCTCTGCTGCCAGAGGGTGACCTGCAGCTTGCCGTCGCGGCCGAGGAAGGCGAACCGGCGGTCCGTCTCCTTGCCCTCGCCGAGCACCTCGAAGTCGAAGACCTTCCCGTAGAAGTTCATCGAGCGGTCCAGATCGGTGACGTTCAGGCCCACGTGGCCGGTCTGCAGCGACTTGAAGTTACCCATGGTGATCACGTGCCTTCATAGAGGTGGCCCGGATACGTTCCCGAACCGCTGAAAGCGACTTTAGTGGTTAGATTCCGGGGCAGCAAACCGACTAACTTCCGTTTACCGGTTAGTATTGCTAGTCTTTCGCTTTTCACCGCGCACGTGAGGAGGAGCCCGATGGCCCCGTCGACCACGGCCGACCCGCGCCCCCTGGCCGGCGAACCGCTCTCCATCGATCTGCTGAACACCCGCTGGAAGCCCCAGTCCGGGCCGCAGGACCTGCTCGACAGCACCGAGGGCCTGGCCGCCTGGCTCGACTTCCCGACGGCCCGTCAGGCCTTCGGCGACACCGTGCCCGAGGCCACCCCCGAGGCCCTGGAACGGCTGCGACAGGCCCGGGACGCGATCGCGGCGGCGGTGCGCGCACCCGAGGACCCGGCCGCCCGCGCCGCCCTCAACGAGGTCCTGTCCCACGGCCGGGTCCGCCACCTGCTCACCGACCACGGCCCCGCCACCGCCGTGGAGACCGACGCCCCGGAGTGGCTGCCCGCCTGGACGGCGGCGGAGGACTACCTGCGCCTGCTCGGCGACCGTCCGGAGCGGATCCGCCCCTGCGCCAACCACGACTGCGTGCTGCACTTCTACGACGTCTCGAAGAACGGCACCCGCCGCTGGTGCTCGATGTCCGTCTGCGGGAACCGGGCCAAGGCCTCCCGGCACTACGCCCGGCACGGCAGCGACTCCTGAGCGTCCCGGTGGGTCGGGGGTCATGCCGAAGACGCTAGGGAGCGCCGCTCCGGGCCTGCCAATCCCGGGCCGATACTCCGTCAGGTCCGGTCACCCGCGCGGACGACGGCCTCCCCCGGACGGCCCCGGACGTACGGCGGGCCGCCGCACCGCCCGCGCTGCGGGTGGTGCGGCGGCCCATGAGGCGTACCGAGGGGTGGCCCTGTCGTCGGTCGTGGTGGCGTCGTCGGAGCTGTCGGTGGCGTCGGTGCTGTCGGTGCTGTCGGTGTCGTCGGTGGCGGAAGGTCAGGCGGAGAGCGGCTCGGGCTCGCCGCGCGGGCGGCTATGGTCGTGGTGCTCGTACTCGCGGAACTGCTCGGTGGCCCCGTACGGCTCCAGGTAGGGCCGCCACCGCGGGTCCTTGATGCCGGTGCCGATGATCCGCCAGGCCAGGCCGGTGGGCGGGGCGGGCGGACGCTTCATCCGCCAGCCGAGCTCGGTCAGGTGACGGTCGGCCTTGGTGTGGTTGCAGCGGCGGCAGGCCGCCACCACGTTGTCCCACCGGTGCTGGCCGCCCCGACTGCGCGGGATGACGTGGTCGACGCTGGTGGCGGCGGCCCCGCAGTAGACGCAGCGACCGTGGTCGCGGGCGAACAGGGCCCGGCGGGTGAGCGGGACCGGGCCGCAGAAGGGGACCCGGACGAAGCGGGTCAGACGGACGACGGACGGCGCCGGAACGGCGCTGGTGGCGCTGTGCAGAGTGATCCCGGAATCCTCCAGGCAGACCGCCTTGTGGTTGAGGACCAGGATGAGAGCGCGTCGCATCGAGACCACACCCAGCGGTTCGTACGACGCGTTGAGGACCAGGACATGCGGCACGGAGGCCTCCTTGGACGCCTGCGGCGCGTGGCTCGCGCCGGGACGAGCGGTCGACCGCGGGCGGGTGCCCCGCCGCGATCTCCACAAGTGTCGCCTCACGCCGTCGTGGGGCGCCACCACTCCTGCGAAACGGATCCGATGTGGATTCCGTCATACCCGGTATGCCCATCCACCTCCCGCATCCCACCCCACGACCAGCCCCTCGGCGTAAGAGCCGGGCACCGGAGGGCGCGGCCCGGGGCGCGGCCGGTGGTGCGGCCGAGGCGCGGCCGGTGGTGCGGCCGGGGGCGCGGGGAACTGCGCGAGACGGAAGTCACGGACCCGGGTGCCGGGTACGGCGTTCCACTTGCAGGTGAGCGACCGCACCCGGCAGACAGGTCACCTCCTTCCGCCTCGCGCAGTTCCCCGCGCCCCCGGGGTAGCCACCACCCACCACGCGCCCACGCGGCGGAGCCGCACATCAACACAGCCCCGCGCCCCCGGGGTGACCACCACCCACCACGCGCCCACGCGGCGGAGCCGCACATCAACACAGCCCCGCGCCCCCGGGGTGACCACCACCCACCACGCGCCCACACGGCGGAGCCCCGCGCCCCCGGCACCGGGAAGTGCCCCCTGCGGGCCGGGCTAGGCTGGCGTTTCGCCCAGCCGTAGCACCGAGTAAGGAAGGACTCCGCCCGTGACCGCTTCCGGCACGCTCGGCCTCCTCGCCGACGCCTCCCCCTCCCCCGGCCCGACCGCGGACCCGCTCACGAACCTGCCGACCTCGCCGGCCGAGGCCGCGGAGGCCACCAAGCAGGCCACGGAGTGGGTCGGCCGCAGCTGGCAGGGCTGGCTGGAGGGCGGCCTGCGGATCGTGCTGATCGTGCTGCTCGCCCTGGTGCTCCGCGCGGTGCTGCAGAAGATCATCACCAAGTTCATAGCGCGGATGGTGCGCCCCGCCGAGGCCGAGGCCGAGACCGGCCGGTTCAGCGGGCTGCTGGCCAACAGCGGGGTGGTCAACACCGAACGGCGCCAGCAGCGCTCGGAGGCGATCGGCTCGGTGCTGCGCAGCGTGACCTCCTTCACCATCCTGGGGACCGCGGCACTGATGGTGCTCTCCGCGCTCGGGGTGAACCTGGCGCCGCTGCTGGCCAGCGCCGGTGTGGCCGGCGTGGCGATCGGCTTCGGCGCGCGGAACCTGGTGACCGACTTCCTCTCCGGGGTCTTCATGATCCTGGAGGACCAGTACGGCGTCGGCGACGAGATCGACACCGGTGTGGCCACCGGCACCGTGCTGGAGGTGGGCCTGCGCGTGACCAAGCTGCGCGGGGCCAACGGCGAGATCTGGTACATCCGCAACGGCGAGGTGAAGCGGATCGCCAACATGAGCCAGGGCTGGGCCACCGCCTCGGTGGACGTCCAGGTCGGCTACAAGGAGGACCTGGCCAAGGTCGAGGAGCTGATCAAGGAGACGGCGGAGCGGCTCTCCAAGGAGAGCCCGTTCGACGAGTTGATCTGGGGTCAGGTCAAGGTGCTGGGGCTGGAGTCGGTGGCCTTCGACTCGGTGACGGTCCGGGTCGAGGCCCGCACGTCGCCGGGGAACGCGCTGCTGGTCTCCCGCACCCTGCGCCAGCGCCTGAAGACCGCGCTGGACGGCGCCGGGGTGAAGGTCAAGGAGGAGACCGTGACGGCCGCCGCGGCCGCGGCCGCCGCAGCGGCGAAGTCGGCGGAGAGCGCCACCGCCGCTGCCGCCGCGGCCGGCACCGCCCCCTCCGCCCTGGCCGACCCGACCTCCCCCGCCTCGCTCGCGACCAAGCCGATCCCCGCCCAGGGCACCGAGTAGCAGCGGCCGCGCCGGGACCCCGTCACCCCTCCGGTGGCGGGGTCCCGGCGCGTGCTGGGTAACGCTTCGGCAACCTGCGGGCGACGCCCCGTTGACACCCCCTGGCCTAGGCGAATAGCTTCCTCCCAGGGATTGGAAACTTTCCTAACAGTCCAACGGGAGGCCCCGAGCCGCACGGCCGGGGCCAGAGCAGGGAGGATTCTGGGCGTGACCGACAACACCCGCACCCCCCTGGCCGGCACCCCGAGCCTGCTGCGCGCGATCAACGACCGTGCGGCGCTGGAGCTGCTGCTCGCCCACGGCCCGCTCTCCCGGACCCAGATCGGCACCCTGACCGGCCTCTCCAAGCCCACCGCCTCCCAGCTGCTCGGGCGGCTGGAGAGCGCGGGCCTGGTGCTGCCGGTCGGCACCACGGCCGGCGGCCCCGGGCCCAACGCGCAGCTGTACCAGGTGAACCCCGCCGCCGGCCACGTGGCCGGGGTGGACGTGACGACCACGCACGTGCGCGCCGCCGTGGCCGACATCACCGGCTCCACGCTGGCCGAGCGCGTCACCCCGACCAAGGGCTGGCCGGCCGCCGAGGCGGTGGCCCGCACCGCCGAGGTGCTGGCCGAGACCGTCCGGGAGGCCGGGCTGGCCCCGGGCAGCCTGCTGGAGACGGTGGTCGGCGTGCCCGGCGCGCTCGACCCCGGCAGCGGCCGGCTCCGGTACGCCTCGCACCTGCCCGGCTGGCACTCGCCCCGGCTGCTGGAGGAGCTGACCGAGGCGCTCGGCTCCGGGGTGACCGTCGAGAACGACGTCAACCTGGCCGCCATGGCCGAGCAGGCCTTCGGCGCGGCGCGGGGCAGCGAGGACTTCGTGCTGCTCTGGGCCGAGGAGGGCCTGGGCGCGGCGATCGTGATCGCCGGCCGGCTGCACCGGGGCTTCACCGGCGGCGCCGGGGAGATCGGCTACATGCCGGTGCCCGGCTCGCCGGTGGTGCACCACCCGCGCAAGAACACCGGCGGCTTCCAGGACCTGGCCGGTGCCGACGCGGTGATCGCGCTGGCCCGCGAGCACGGCCTGGAGGTGACCGCCGCCGACTCCACCGTCGAGGCGCTCGCCGAGGCCGCCGTGGGGGCCGCGCTGCGCACCGAGGGGGCCGGCGACGACTTCCTGGACACCCTGGCCGCCCGGCTGGCGGTCGGCCTGGCCGCGGTGGTCGCGGTGGTCGACCCGGAGCTGGTGGTCCTGGCCGGGCGCACCGTGGCGGCCGGCGGCGACCGGCTCTGCGAGCTGGTCCAGGCCGAGCTTGCCCGGACCTCCGTCCCCCGTCCCGAGGTGCGCTCCAGCACCGTCCCGGGCTCCCCCGTCCTGCAGGGCGCGCTGCAACGCGCGCTCGCCACCGCCAGGGAGACGGTCTTCACCACCCACTGACCCGACACCGCACCACCGGATCCGCCGTCACCACCCGCACCACCGGATCCGTCGTCACCACCTGCTCCGCCTCCACTGCCTGACCCACCGTCACCACGCCACCGCCCGCCCACAGGGCGGTCCGGCCTGCCCGGATTCCCCCAGGAGGACCTTCGATGCGCTCCCCCCGCAGACCGTCCCGCGTACTCGCCGCCGCCGCAGGCAGCGCCGTGCTGGCCCTGCTCGCCACCGCCTGCACCGGCACCCCCGACTCCGGCACCACGGACGAGTCGGCCTCCGGCCAGGACGTCACCATCACCTTCTGGCACGGCTGGAGCCAGGAGAGCGAGACCAAGGCGATCGACGAGAACATCGCCGCCTTCCAGAAGACCCACCCGAACATCAAGGTCAAGGTCGTCCCGAGGATCGAGGACGACAAGGTCGAGCAGGCCCTGCGGGCCGGCGGCCCGGACGCGCCGGACGTGGTCTCCTCCTTCACCACCGACAACGTCGGCAAGTTCTGCAACTCCAAGGCCTGGATCGACCTCAACCCGCTGCTGCAGAAGAGCGGCATCGACCCGGCCAAGACCTTCCCGGCCGCGATGCTCAAGTACAGCCAGTTCCAGGGCAACCAGTGCTCGCTGCCGCTGCTCGGCGACGCCTACGGCCTGTACTGGAACAAGACCGCCTTCGCCGCCGCCGGGATCACCGCGCCGCCGAAGACCTTCAGCGAGTTCGAGGCCGCCGCGGTCAAGCTGACCCAGACCGAGGGCGACTCCTACAAGCAGCTGGGCTTCATGCCGAACTACCACGGCTACGAGACCGCGCTGCCGCACTACCTGAGCCAGTACGGCGTCGAGTACTTCGACGCCCAGGGCAAGTCCACCGTGCACACCGACCCCAAGGTGGCCCAGGCGCTGACCTGGCAGAAGTCCCTGGTGGAGAAGCTCGGCGGCTTCGAGAAGCTGGAGAAGTACCGCTCCGGCTTCGGCGACGAGTTCAGCGCCAAGAACCCCTTCCACACCGGCCAGGTGGCGATGTCGCTGGACGGCGAGTGGCGGACCGCCTCGCTGGCCGAGGAGAAGCCGGACTTCGAGTGGGCCACCGCGCCGTTCCCGGTGCCGGACGACCAGGCCGCCAGCTACGGCAAGGGCTACCAGACCGGCACCATCGTCGGCATCGCCCGGACCAGCAAGAAGCAGACCGCCGCCTGGGAGTTGGTGAAGTACCTGACCACCGACACCGACGCGGTGGTGAACTTCGCCAACGCGATCCACAACGTGCCGAGCACCTTCGCCGCGCTGGACTCGCCGAAGCTGACCGCCGACGCCAACTTCAAGACCTTCCTGGAGATCGCCAAGAACTCGGCCTCCAACGGCGCCCCGGCCTCCATCAACGGCGGCGCGTTCCAGGTCAGCCTGCAGAACTTCTCCTACGAGGTGGAGGCCGGCCGGGCCTCCGACCTCAAGGCCGGGCTCACCGCCACGGCCAAGGAGATCGACGCGGCCGTCGACCAGGCCAAGTGACATGACGCTCCTCGGCACCAACCCCGTCCCGGCGGCGCTGCGCAGCAAGCGCCGCCGGGAGGGCCTGCGCACCCTGGCCTTCCTCAGCCCCTGGCTGATCGGCTTCGGCGTCTTCTTCGTCTACCCGCTGGTCTCCACCGCGTACTTCTCGCTGATGAAGTACAACGGCATCGACCCGCCGGAGTTCCGCGGGCTGAAGAACTGGAACTACGTCTTCAACCACTACCCCTCGTTCTGGCAGGGGATGGGCAACACCCTCTGGCTGGTGGTCATCATGGTCACCCTGCGGGTGGCCTTCGGCCTCGGCATCGGCCTGCTGATCACCAAGGTGAAGACCGGCGCCGGCCTGTTCCGCACGCTGTTCTACCTGCCGTACCTGGCCCCGCCGGTGGCCGCCACGATGGCCTTCGCCTTCCTGCTCAACCCCGGCACCGGCCCGGTGAACGACCTGCTCGGCAGCTTCGGCCTGCCGCAGCCCGGCTGGTTCACCGACCCGGAGTGGTCCAAGCCGGCCCTCACCATGCTGGCCATGTGGGGCATCGGCGACCTGATGGTGATCTTCATGGCCGCCCTGCTGGACGTGCCCAAGGAGCAGTACGAGGCGGCCGAGCTGGACGGCGCGGGCGCCTGGCAGAAGTTCCGCTTCGTCACCTTCCCGAACATCACCCCGATCGTGCTGTTCGCGGTGGTCACCGGGGTCATCCAGACGATGCAGTACTACACCCAGGCGATCGTGGCCGGGAAGGTCGCCAGCGGCGTGATCGGCGGCTCCGGCCAGCAGTTCGAGCCCGGCTACCCCAACGGCTCGACCTGGACCCTGCCGCAGATGGTCTACAACCTGGGCTTCCAGCGTTCCGACTACGGCTCCGCCTGCGTGGTGGCCCTGGTGCTGTTCGCCCTCTCGATGGCGTTCACCGCCGTGCTGATGCGCCGGAAGTCCGGTCTGCTGGGAAGTGAGGACTGATGGCCGCCACCGTCTCCGTACCGCTGACCCGCCAGGGCGCCGCGCTGCGGGTCGCCCGCCGCCGGGCCGCCCTGCACTGGGTGGCCGTCCACACCACGGCGCTGGCCGCCGGGCTGTTCTTCGTGCTGCCCTTCGTCTTCGTCCTGCTCACCTCGCTGATGACGGACCGTCAGGCACTCACCTCGGACCTCTGGCCGCACGAGTGGGTCTGGAGCAACTACGTCGCGGTGTTCCGCACCCCCGGCTTCCTGGAGTGGTGGGGCAACACCCTGCTGTACGCCGGGCTCGGCACCGTGCTGACCATCGTGTCCAGCGTGCCGGTCGCCTACGCGCTCGCCCGCTTCCGCTTCCGCGGCCGGCGGCTGGCGCTGCTGGCGGTGGTCTCGATGATGATGCTGCCGCCGCAGGTGGTGATCATCCCGATGTACCTGTTCTGGGCCAAGCAGCTGCACCTGAGCGGGACGCTCTGGCCGCTGATCATCCCGATGGCCTTCGGCGACGCGTTCTCGATCTTCCTGCTGCGGCAGTTCCTGCTGACCATCCCCAAGGAGTACGTGGAGGCCGCCCGGATCGACGGCTGCGGCGAACTGCGCACCCTGCTGCGGGTGGTGCTGCCGATGGCCAAGCCGGCCATCGCCGCCGTCGCGCTGTTCCAGTTCTTCTACTGCTGGAACGACTACTTCGGCCCGCAGATCTACTCCAGCGACAACGAGCACTCCTGGACCCTCAGCTACGGCCTGGCCTCCTTCAAGGCGGCCCACCACACCAACTGGAACCTCACCATGGCAGCCACCCTGCTGGTGATGGCCCCGGTGATCGTTCTCTTCTTCTTCGCACAGAAAGCCTTCATCGAAGGCGTGACACTGACAGGGGTCAAGGGCTGATGTCCGCACTCAAGTTGGCGATCGTCGGTGGCGGTTCCACCTACACGCCCGAACTCATCGACGGGTTCGCCCGGCTCCGCGACACCCTGCCGATCGGCGAGCTGGTGCTGATCGACCCGGCCGCCGACCGGCTGGAGCTGATCGGCGGGCTGGCCCGCCGGATCTTCGCCAAGCAGGGCCACGACGCGGTGGTCACCACCTCCACCGACGTGGCCGCCGGTGTCCAGGGCGCGGACGCGGTGCTGCTCCAGCTCCGGGTCGGCGGCCAGGCCGCGCGCAACCAGGACGAGACCTGGCCGCTGGAATGCGGCTGCGTCGGCCAGGAGACCACCGGCGCCGGCGGCCTCGCCAAGGCGCTGCGCACCGTCCCGGTGGTGCTGGACATCGCCGAGCAGGTCCGCCGGGCCAACCCGGACGCCTGGATCGTGGACTTCACCAACCCGGTCGGCATCGTCACCCGGGCGCTCCAGCAGGCCGGCCACAAGGCCGTCGGCCTGTGCAACGTGGCGATCGGCTTCCAGCGCAAGTTCGCCGCCCACCTGAACGTGGCCCCCGAGCTGGTCCGGCTGGACCACGTCGGCCTCAACCACCTCACCTGGGAGCGCGGCGTCACCCTGCTCGACTCCCCCGACGCCACGTCGGGCCGGGAGGTGCTGCCCGAGCTGCTGGCCGGCTTCGGCAAGGAGATCTCCGAGGACCTGCACCTGCCGCTGCCGGTGATCCAGCGGCTCGGCGTGGTGCCCTCCTACTACCTGCGCTACTTCTACCAGCACGACCAGGTGGTCGAGGAGCTCAAGGTCCAGGGCTCCCGGGCCGCCGCGGTCTCCGCGATCGAGGCCGAGCTGCTGGAGATGTACGCCGACCCGACCCTGGACACCAAGCCGGAGCTGCTGAGCAAGCGCGGCGGGGCGTTCTACTCCGAGGCGGCCGTCCAGCTGATCGCCTCGCTGCTGGGCACCGACGGCCGCACCACCGTCCAGGTGGTCAACACCCGCAACGACGGCGTGCTGCCCTTCCTGCCCGACGACGCGGTGATCGAGGTCCCGGCCGAGGTGGACGCGGCGGGCGTGCGGCCGCTGCCGCAGCGGCCGGTGGAGCCGCTGTACGCGGGCCTGATCGCCGGCGTCACCGCGTACGAGCACCTGGCCCTGGACGCCGCGCTGCGCGGCGGCCGGGACCGGGTCTTCGACGCCCTGCTGGCCCACCCGCTGGTCGGGCAGATCGAGCTGGCGGACCAGTTGACGGACCGTCTGATCGCCCACAACCGGGCCCACCTCGCATGGGCATGAGCAGTCCGGCGGGCACCCGCGGTCCGGCGGGCACGAGCGGCCCGTCGGGCGTCAGCTTCCCGAGGCAGGCCGGGCCGGGGCAGTCGGTCCGGAACGCCCCCAGCAGTGAGGATCCGATGGAGCAGCAGGCACAGCTCGCAGGCGTCCTGGCCGTCGACGCCGGGAACAGCAAGACCGACGTGGCACTGGTCAGCGCCACGGGCGTCGTGCTCGGCCGGGCCCGGGGCGGCGGCTTCCAGCCGCAGAGCATCGGCGCCGAGGCGGCCATCGAGGGCCTGGCCCCACTGGTCGCCTCGGTGGCCGTCCAGGCCGGACTCGACCCGGTCCGGCTCGGGACGGACGGCGGGGCGCTGACCAGTCACGTCAGCGCCTGCCTGGCCAACGCCGACCTGCCGGTCGAGGAGGAGGCGCTGCTCGCCGCCCTCTCCACCCGGCCCTGGGGCCTGACCAACCACGTCGCCAACGACACCTTCGGCCTGCTCCGGGCCGGCACCGACGGCCCGCTCGGGGTCGCGGTGGTCTGCGGCGCCGGGATCAACTGCGTCGGCCTGCTGCCGGACGGTCGTACCGCGCGCTTCCCGGCGCTCGGCAAGCTCACCGGTGACTGGGGCGGTGGCGGCGGGCTCTCCCAGGAGGCCCTCTGGTACGCCGTCCGGGCCGAGGACGGCCGGGACCGGCCGACCGCGCTCGCCCCGGCGATCGCCGCCCACTTCGGGCTGCCGACCGCCGGAGCGGTCGCCGAGGCGATCCACCTCGACGAGCTGGACCAGGGCCGGCTGCACGAGCTGGTGCCGGTGCTGTTCGACGTCGCCGGCGAGGGCGACCCCATCGCCCTCGAACTGATCGACCGTCAGGCCGACGAGATCACCCGCCTCGCGGTGGTCGCCCTGCGCCGGCTCGACCTGCTCGCCGAGGCCGCCCCGGTGGTGCTCGGCGGCGGCGTCCTCGCCGCCCGCCACCCGCTCCTGCTCGACAACGTCATCGCCCGCCTCGCGGCCACCGCCCCCCTGGCCGAACCCCGCGTCGTGGTCGCCCCGCCCGTCCTCGGGGCCGCCCTCCTCGGCCTCGACCACCTCGACGCCGGGGCCGCGGCCCAGCAGCACCTCCGCAGCGCCTTCCCCACCCCGGCCCTGGCCGCCTGACGGCCCCTGTAGCCCCCGCAAGGGGGCCACAGGGGCGCGGGGAACTGCGCCCCTGTAGCCCCCGCAAGGGGGCCACAGGGGCGCGGGGAACTGCGCGAGGCGGAAGAACGAGACCCGTGTGCCGGGTACGGAGAGCCACTTGCAAGTGAGTGTCCGTACCCGGCACACGGGTCGTCGTCTTCCGCCTCGCGCCCACGCGGCGGAGCCGCACATCAGCAGGGCCCCGCGCCCCCGGGGTGACCACCTGGCTCCGCCTATGGCCGTGCGCTGAAGCTCCGCCGGTAGTCCCGCGGGGCGACCCCCACGCGGCGGGTGAAGGCCGGCCGTAGCGAGACCGCCGAGCCGAAGCCGCAGCGCAGCGCGATCTCCTCGACCGTCAGGTCCGTCTCCTCCAGGAGGCGCTGCGCCGCCAGCACCCGCTGCTCCGAGAGCCACCGCAGCGGCGGCACCCCCACCGCCTCCGCGAACCGCCGCGCGAACGACCGCTCCGACATCACCGCCATCCGCGCCAACTCCCCCACCGTCCACGGCCGCTCCAGCGAACCGAGCACCGCCGCCCGCACCCCGGCCAGCGGATCCTCGCCGGCCACCGGAACCGGCGAGGGGATGAACTGCGCCTGCCCGCCCGCCCGGAACGGCGCCGTCACCATCCCCCGGGCGATCGCGGCCGCCGCCCCCTGCCCGTGCGCGGCCCGGACCAGGTGCAGGCAGAGGTCGATCCCGGCCGCCACGCCCGCCGAGGTCCAGATCAGTCCGTCGCCGGTGAAGAGCACCTCCGGATCCACCGTCACCGCCGGGTAGCGGCGGGCCAGTTCACCGGCCAGGTGCCAGTGCGTGGTGGCCCGGCGTCCGTCCAGCAGCCCCGCCTCGGCGAGCAGGAAGGCCCCGGCGCAGAGCGAGGCGAGCGGCACGCCGGCCCGGTGCGCGGCGCGCAGTGCGTCCAGCACCGGCCCAGGGGTGGAGGCGGACGGGTCCTCGACGCCGGGGACCACCACCAGGTCGCAGCCGGCCAGCGCGTCCAGCCCGTGGTCCGGCCACCGCTCCAGGCCGCCGCCCATCCGGACCGGCCGGACATCCGGGCCGCGGTCCGGGCCACCGCCCGGGCCGCAGACCCGCAGCTCGAACTCCGGCAGTCCGGGACGGCTCCCGCCCCGCGACGCCCAGATCTCCCCCACCACCGCGTAGTCGAAGGCCCGTACACCGTCCAGCACCAGGCAGCCCACCGTTCGCATGGCAGGAATCTATCGATCACCGGCGCTCGGCCCCCTCACCGCCCTCCGGAGGCCGGCCGGAGGATGGAGCCATGACGAACACCAGCGCCTTCGACGCCCCGCTCACCCTCGCCCCCGACGCCGTGCTGATCGTGATCGACGTCCAACAGGGCTTCGAGGACGAGGAGTTCTGGGGCCCCCGGGACAACCCGGACGCCGAGCTGCGGATCGGCGAACTGCTCGACGCGTGGCAGCGCACCGGCCGCCCGGTGGTGACGGTCCAGCACGGCGCGCCGCGCGGTCCGCTCGCGGTCGGCTCCCCCGGCTACGCCCTCAAGCCCTTCGTCGCCGCCGCGGCCCCGGACCTGCACGTCACCAAGACCGTCAACAGCGCCTTCTACGGCACCCCCGACCTGCACGAGTGGCTGCGACTGCGCGGCGCCACCCAGCTGGTGGTGGCCGGCATCATGACCAACGTCTGCAACGAGACCACCGCCCGGATGGGCGGCAACCTCGGCTACGACGTCGTCTTCCCGATCGACGCCATGCACACCTTCGCGATGGCGGGCCCGGACGGCGAGCCGGTGCCGGCCGAGGTGCTGGCCCGGAGCACGGCAGCGGTGCTGCACGCGATGCGGTTCGCCAAGGTGGTCCGCACCGAGGAGGTGCTGAAGGCTGCCTGACCGGGCGTCAGCACCGCTGCCCGGATCAGAGCAGGTGGCTGCGGACCCAGGCCGCCATCAGCTCGGCGCAGCCGTCCACCGACTCGCGCCAGGTGCGGGCCGCACCCGCGCCCGCCTCGTCACTGACGTGCTTGACCAGTCGCACCGGCACCCCGGCCCGCTGGGCGGCGGTGGCCACCGCGTAGCCCTCCATGTCGACCAGGTGGGCCCGGGCGGCCAGCCGGTCGCGGGCGTCGGCGTCGGAGACGAAGAGGTCGCCGGTGGCCAGCACCGGGCCGTCGGCCACGCCCTCGAAGACGATCTCGGCACCGAAGGTGCGGCCGGTGAGGGAGTGCAGGACGGGCGTGTCCAGGTCGTGCTGGATCACCCGGGAGACCAGGTGGGTGCCCTCCAGGCCGGGGTGCAGGGCGCCCGCGGTGCCCAGGTTGACGATCTCGGAGGGCCGCTCGCCGCGGGCCAGCACGGTGGCCAGCGCCACCGAGGCGTTGACCTTGCCCATGCCGGTGAGCAGGACGGGGAGCTCGCCGCCGAGGTGGGCGGCCTCCTCCTCGACCGCGACGACGAGCAGCGGGCGGTCCGGGGCGATGGTTCCGATCAGGCGCATGGCCCCCATCGTAGGACGAACCCCTCCCCACCCCCCATGGCCTTGATCGCCAGGAACCGCATAGGGTGCGTCCGGCGTCGCCGGTAGAGCGCGGAGGCTGCCGGAAGCTCAAGAGCGGCGCAACTCGCGTGTGGCGGCCGGACCCGGCGGCCATACTGCTCGCGGGGGACGGTCCCGGAGGCGGGGCGGGTCCCAGGGGGAGGTTGGGGCAGGTGGCGACACCGGTGGTGCACGGCGGGCGTCCGCCGATACCGAGAACACCCGGCGGCGAGGCCGCGGCCGGGGCGGGGACGGAAGCAGGGACGGAAGCGGCCCGGACCTCCGGAGGTCCGGCGCGGCTGCTGGACCGGGACCGGCTGAGACGGCTGACCGGCACCGCGCCGGCGCGGCTGAGGGCCGCAATGACGGTGCTGACCGTCCTGGTGCTGGCCTTCGGGGCGCTGACCGCCTGGCAGGTGAGCGTCCGGGCCCGGGCCGCCGGGCAGGTGGTGACGCACAGTCAGCCGATGAGCCAGGACGCCGCCGAGGTGTACCGCTCGCTGGCCGACGCGGACACCACCGCCGCCGCGGTCTTCCTGCTGGCCTCCGACGCCCCTCCGGAGCTGCGCGCCCGGTACGAGAAGGACCTGGCCACCGCCGCGGAGCTGCTCGCCCGGGCCGCGGCCCGGACCGGCACCGGCGGCAGCAGCGCGCAGACCCAGCAGTGGGTGGCCGACCTGAACCGGCAACTCCCGGCGTACGCGGGCCTGGTGGAGACCGCCCGGGCCAACGACCGGCAGGGCCTGCCGCTCGGCGGGGCCTACCTGCGGTACGCCTCGAAGCAGATGCAGACCGAGCTGCTGCCGGTCGCCCAGAAGCTGGTGGAGGCGGAGAACCGACGGCTGGACGCGGACTACGCCGACGCCCGGTCCGTCCCGTGGGCCGGTGCGGTGCTCGGACTGCTGGTGCTGGCCGCGCTGGTCTGGTGCCAGGTCCTGCTGCTCCGCCGGACCAACCGGGTCTTCAACCCCGGCATGCTGGGCGCCACGGCCGCGGTGCTGGCCGGACTGGCCTGGCTCACCGTCGGCACCACCGTGGCGCAGGCGGACCTCGGCGAGAGCCGGGGCAACGGCGCCGCGCCGCTGCGGGTGCTGAACCAGGCCCGGATCGAGACCCTCCAGGCCCGGGCGGCGGAGAACCTGGACCTGGTCTCCCGGGGCGGCTCGGACGGCTACGACAAGGACTGGGCCCGCTACACCGCCGCCCTGGCCGGAGCTCCCGTGGAGGACGGCAAGGCCCGGACCGCCGTTAAGGGCACCCTGGGGCGGGCCCTGGACGAATCGCCGCGCGGGGCCCGCAACGCGGTCACGGAGGCCGCGAACGACTTCCTGCGCTGGGACGCCCTGCACCGGAAGTCCGAGAGCGGCGACGACTACGGCGCCTCGCTGCGGATCGTGGTCGGCAGCGGCGGCGGGGCGGAGAGCTCGGCAGCCGTCTTCGCCGAACTGGACCGGAAGTTGGGGAGCGCCGCGGCTGCCGAGCAGGCGGCGTTCGACCGCGCGGCCCGCGGGGTGGACGGCGATCTGGCCGCGCTGGCCTGGGGCCTCGGCGTGCTGACGCTGCTCGCGGCGGCGGGGGTCGTGGTGGGCCTGGGCCGCCGCCTGGCGGAGTACCGGTAAGGGGGAGTTGACGGTGCACACGGAACGAACGGTTCGTGGAACGACCCTCGCG
Organism: Kitasatospora sp. NPDC001664; assembly: GCF_053596675.1. Taxonomy (NCBI): domain Bacteria; kingdom Bacillati; phylum Actinomycetota; class Actinomycetes; order Kitasatosporales; family Streptomycetaceae; genus Kitasatospora; species Kitasatospora sp. NPDC001664. The sequence goes on along the minus strand of NZ_JBSFGS010000039.1, from coordinate 34,123 downwards.
GCCGCGGCGGGCGGCGTGGCGGTGGCCCTGGCCGCCGCCGGTCTGACGGTGGGCCTGCGGGCGGCCCCGGCCGGGCCGGCGGGCCCGGAAGCGGTGCCCGCCGCGGCGCTCGCCGCGCCGGCGGCTCCGGCGGCTCCGGCGGCTCCGGTGACCGAGGACTGCGCGGAGAAGACGGTGGCGCCCAGCTCCTCGCTGACGGGCCGCAAGGTCCAGGAGATCCGCAACCGCGGCACCCTGGTGGTCGGCGTGGACCAGAACAGCTTCAACTGGGGCTACCGGAACCCGCAGACCGGCCGGATCGAGGGCTTCGACATCGACCTGGCCAAGGCCGTCGCCAAGGCGGTGCTGGGCGACCCGGAGAAGATCACCTACCGGACGGTGCAGACCCCGAAGCGGATCGAGGCGATCCGCACCGGCCAGGTGGACCTGATCGTCCGCACCATGACCATCAACTGCGAGCGCTGGAAGGACATCGCCTTCTCCGCGCCCTACTTCGCCAACGGCCAGCGGCTGGTGGTCCCGAAGGCGGTGCAGGCGAGGACGGTGGCCGAGGGCCTGAAGGGCAAGCGCGCCTGCGCGGCCCAGCAGTCCTCCTCCGACACCGAGTTGAAGAAGCCCGAGTACGGCACCGCCTCGGTGACCCTGGTGGAGAACCAGCTGGACTGCCTGGTGCTGATGCAGCTCGGGAAGGTGGACGCCACCCTGACGGACGGTTCGCTGGCCGCCGCCCAGGTGGCCCAGGACCCGACCGCCAGAATGGTCGAGGAGAACCTCGGCTCGACCCGGATGGGGATCGGGCTGAAGCAGGAGGACACCGACCTGGTGGCGCTGGTCAACCAGGTGCTGGTGGACTACCGGGCGAACGGCGGCTGGCAGGCCTCCTACGACCACTGGCTGGCGGCGAGCATGGGGGCCTCCTCGGCTCCCTACCTGCCGTAGCGTCGTCGGCGCCGAGCCCGTGGATCGCGGTGCGTGGTGCGCGGCTCCTGGTGCGTGGTTCGAGGTTCGTGGTTCGAGGTTCGTGGTTCGTTCGGTGATGTGGTCTTGGTCGAGAGAGGGATGACGTGGCGTTGGCAGGAGCTGCCGGGCCGGCGATGAGCCGGGAGGAGGTGGACCGCGAGCTGGGCCGGCTGGGTGCCGAGCGCGACGCGGTCGAAGCCGCGCTGCTCTCCCTCCAGGAGCACCAGGGCCGGCGGCTGCTGGAGGGCGCCGTCCTGAGCGGGCGGACCCAGGAGCGCTGGGCGGTGGCCGAGCCCGGACTGGCGCTGCTCTGGGCGCTGTTCGACCGCTACGCCGAGGCGCTGGCCTCGGCCCGGGCGGTCCGGGCCCGGCGCAACCGTCCCGGCGGGGCGGAGCTGGCCGAGCTGACCGAGCTGCTGAGCGGCCCGGCCGTGACCGTCTCCGGCGGCCAACTGCCGGACGCCGCAGGGCCGGTGCCGGTCCGTCTGGTGGAGCAGATCAGCCTGGCCGAGCTGCTGGAGCGGATGAACGCCTGGTACGCCGCGGTCTACGAGGTGGTGGCCCCGGCGGACGCGGTCTGGACAGCGCTGCCCGCCCGGATCGACCTGCTGCTGGCCGAGCTGGGCCGGGTCCGGATGCTCTCCGGCTCGGTCGGGGTGCGCAGCGGGGCGCACCCGCTGGCCGATGACCTGGACGGCCTGGAAGGGGAGTTGACGCAGCTGCGGTCCGAGGTGCGGTCCGATCCGCTGGCGTTCTGGCGGCCGGGCCGGGTGCCCTCGCAGCGCACCGGGACCGTCTCGCCCGGGGCCGCGATGGCGGGGGTGCTGGCGGGGGCCGCGGACACCGAGCGGTTCGACCGGGCCGGCCGGGCGCTGGACGGGCTCAGACTGGAGCTGGACGGGCTGCTGCGGCTGCGCGACGAGGCCCAGGACCGCCTGCAGCAGGTCGGAGACCTGCTGCGCCGGGCCGACGCCACGCTGGCCGAGGCCCGCCGGGCCCGGGGCGAGGTGCTGGCCAAGATCGCCGCCACCGAGGTGCCCCAGGTCCCGGGACCGGCCTCGGCGCTGCGCGAACGGGTCACCCTCGCGGTCGAGTTGCAGCAGAGCGGCCAGTGGCACCGGCTGGCGCCGCTGCTGGACGCCTTGGAGGACGTGGCGGTCAAGGAGCTGGGCCGGGCCCGCCAGTCGCTCACCGAGGTGGCCCAACCGCTCGCCGTGCGGGCCGAGTTGCGCGGCCGCCTGGAGGCGTACAAGGCGATGGCGGCCCGGCTCGGGCTGGCCGAGGACCCGGTGGTGGTGGAGCGCTTCGAGAAGGCGCGCTGGCTGCTGTGGAGCGCGCCCTGCGACCTGCGCGCGGCGGCGGAGGCCGTGGTCCGCTTCCAGCAGGCGCTGCGGCCGCCCGCACCGGCGCCGGCGCCCGTCGAGCCCGCCGCGGCGGCCGCCGGACAACCACAGGACCGGATACCGGATGGACAGGGGGATGGCGTCGATGGGTGAGAACTGCGTCCGACCGGACTGCTCCGACGGGACGATCGACCAGGACGGCTACTGCGACAACTGCGGCCTGGCGCCGCTCGGTTCGACCACCACGGCGTCGACCGGCACAGCGCCGACCGGCACGGCGTCGTCGGCCACCGGATCCTCGGCCACCGGGTCCTCGGCCGGCGCGCCGGACAGCGGGCGGGTCGTCCCCGGCCTGCCGGTCACCGGGAGCGCCTGCACCCGCGGCTGCGGCGGGACCATCGACCCGGACGGCTACTGCGACGAGTGCGGTCTGGCCGCCGAGACCGGCCGGGTGAGCGCCGTCCCGTCGGCCCGGACCGGGTCGCACTCCGGCACCACCTCCTCCCGCTCCTCCCGGACCATGTCCGGCCGCTCCCGCTCGCACCGCTCCACCCGGACCGGCAGCGGCCGTTCGGTCTCGGTGCGCAGCGGCACCGGCAGCGGCTCCACCGGGACGGCGCGGCGCGGCAACCTGGGCGCGGGCCTGGTGAACGTCCCCGTGGTCCCCGCGGCCGACCCGGCCTCGGCGGTGCTGACCGATCCTCAGGTGCCGGAGCGCAAGCGCTTCTGCAGCAACTGCGACGCCGAGGTGGGCCGGGAGAAGAACGGCCGCCCCGGACGGGCCGACGGCTTCTGCACCAAGTGCGGCACGCCGTACTCCTTCACGCCCAAGCTCACCCGGGGCGACCTGGTGGGCGGTCAGTACGAGGTGATGGGCTGCCTGGCGCACGGCGGCCTGGGCTGGATCTACCTGGCGGCCGACCGCCGGGTGAACGACCGCTGGGTGGTGCTCAAGGGCCTGCTCGACACCGGGGACCAGGACGCCCTGGCGGTGGCCATCGCCGAGCGCCGCTTCCTGGCCGAGGTGGACCACCCGAACATCGTCCGCATCATCAACTTCGTCGAGCACCCCGACCTGCGGACCGGCTCCACCGACGGCTACATCGTGATGGAGTACGTCGGCGGCCTGTCGCTCAAGGACATCGCCAACGACCGCCGCACCATCGAGGGCCGACGCGACCCGCTCCCGGTCGAGCAGGCCATCGCGTACGCGCTGGAGGCGCTGCCCGCGCTGGGCTACCTGCACGCCCGCGGGCTGGTGTACTGCGACTTCAAGATCGACAACGTGATCCAGAGCGAGGACTCGCTCAAGATCATCGACCTCGGCGCGGTCTGCCGGATCGGCGAGGACGGCCCGATCTACGGCACCCTCGGCTACCAGGCCCCGGAGATCGCCACCGACGGCCCCTCGGTCGCCTCGGACCTGTACACCGTGGCCCGCACCCTGGCCGTGCTGACCTTCGACTTCCAGGGCTACAACACCCGCTTCCGGTACGAGCTGCCCGGCCCCGAGCAGGTCGAGCTGTTCGCCCGGTACGAGTCGTACTACCGGCTGCTGGTCCGGGCCACCGACCCGGACCCGGCCCGCCGCTTCGGCTCCGCCGAGGAGATGGCCGGGCAGCTCACCGGCGTGCTGCGCGAACTGCTCAGCCTCCAGGACGGCCGCCCCCGGCCCGCGCTCTCCACCCTCTTCGGGCCGGAACTGCGGGTGGTGGACCGCGAGCTGACGCCGGCTCCGCCCGCCCCGGCCGCCGCCGCGCTCGCCCTGCCGGTGCCGCTGGTGGACCCGTCCGACCCCTACGCGGGCCTGCTGGCCACCCTCAGCACGAGCGGCCCCACCGAGGCGCTCGCCGCGCTGGCCACCGCTCCGTCCCCCTCGCCGGAGCTGCGGCTGCGCGCCCTGCGCGCCCATCTGGAGCGGCTCGCCGGGGACCCGCGGACCCCCGAGCCCGCCTCGGTCGTCATGGTCCCCGGCGCACCGCCCGTGCAGGTCCCCGCGCCCGGCTCGCGGGAGGCCGCCGCGACGGTCGCCGCCGAGCAGGAACTGCTCGCGCTGGAGCAGGACCACGGGGACGACTGGCGGGTGGTCTGGCACCGGGGCCTGTTCGAGCTGGTGGCCGGCCGGGCCGCGGCGGCCGCCGAGTCCTTCGACGCGGTCTACGACGCCTTCCCGGGCGAGCAGGCCCCCAAGCTGGCCCTCGCGGTCTGCGCCGAGCTGCTCGGCAACGGCGAGGACGCCGCCGAGTTCTACCGCCTGGTCGGCACCACCGACCGCGGCTACGTCAGCGCCGCCTTCGGCCTGGCCCGGGTGCTGCTGGCCGCCGGCGACCGGGAGGGGGCGGTCCGGGCCCTGGAGAGCGTGCCGGAGTCCTCGGCGCACTGGACCTCCGCCCGGGTCGCCACCCTGCGGGCCCGCCTGCGCGGCCGGCCCGCGACCGACCCGCTCGGCCCGGAACTGGCGCGCTGCTCCGAGCAGCTGACGGCGCTTCCGCTGGACGCCCGACACGCCGAGGAGCTCTCGGTGGAACTCCTCGAGGCCGCCCTCGGCTGGGTACTGGCGGGCTCCCCCGCCGACGCCGCGAACGGGACCGGGAACGGGGCCGGGAACGGCGCCGGGAACGAGCCTGCGAGCGGAGCCGGGAAGGCCGGCGGAGGTGCCTCCACCGGTACGATCGACGTGCTCGGCCGACCCGCCGTTGAACGGGAACTGCGCTTCGCCCTGGAACACTCCTATCGAGTACTGGCACGGTTGACCGACCGCGCCGAGATCAGGATCGAGATGGTGGAGCGGGCCAACCGTGCCCGCCCCCGGACGTGGGTGTGAACCGATGCCGCAGCAGACCGTGTGCCCGAGCTGTGCCGAGCCGCTGGACCCCGAGGACGACTACTGCGGCGCCTGCGGCGTCGGCGTGACCGACGCCACCGCCCCGGTGCCCGCCGCTTCCGACGGAGCGTCAGCGGCCGTGCCCTGCGTGCACTGCGGAGCGGCGGAGCTGACCGCCGACGGCTACTGCGAATCCTGCGGCGGCGTGCAGCCCCGCCCGCGCGACCACCAGGAGCGGGAGGTGGAGGGCGTCGCCGGGGTGACCGACCGGGGGCTGCGGCACCACCGCAACGAGGACGCCTTCACGGTGGCCGCCACCCGGCTGCCCAGCGGCGAGCCGGTCGCGCTCGCGGTGGTCTGCGACGGGGTGTCCTCCTCGGCCCGGCCCGACGAGGCCTCGGAGACCGCCGTCCGGGCCGCCTCGGCGCACCTGCTCGCGGCGCTGGAACGCGGTCAGCGTCCGGACCAGGCCATGCGGGAGGCGATCGGCGAGGCCGCGAAGGCGGTCAGCGAGCTGGCCAAGGACGGCGTCCGCACCCCCGGCGGCAGCCTCAACGCCCCGGCCTGCACCTACGTCAGCGCGGTCTCGGCCGCCGGGCTGGTCACCATCGGCTGGGTGGGTGACACCCGGGCGTACTGGATCCCGGACGACCGCGAGTCGGCCGTCCCGTACCGGCTGACCGAGGACGACTCCTGGGCGGCGCGGGTGGTGGCGATCGGCCTGATGGACGAGGCCGAGGCGTACGCCGACCCGCGCGCCCACGCGATCACCGGCTGGCTCGGCGCCGACGCGGAGGACCTGGAACCGCACACCGTGAGCTTCACCCCGCACGTCCCCGGCGTGCTGCTGGTCTGTACCGACGGCCTGTGGAACTACGCCGAGGCCGCCGCCGACCTGGCCGAGCGGGTCCGCCCGGACGCCCGGACCGAGCCGCTCGCCGCGGCCCGGAACCTGGTGGAGTTCGCGGTGGCCGCCGGCGGGCACGACAACATCACCGTCGCGGTGCTGCCGATCAGCCCGCCGCCGGAGTCCTCGCTCCAGACCGTTCCCCTCCAGGCCGGCGCCGCGACCGGTGCCGCACCGCTCCACTCCGACCCGACCATCCAGCTCCAACGGCCCGCCGACCAGACCCTCCAGCTCCAGCTCCAGCTCCAGCTCCAACCGGCCGACCGGGCCTGACGACCGGTCACCCCGGGGCCGGCGCCCCCGGCCCGCGGCCGTCGGCCCCGGCCACCCGCTCCCCCGCGCCCGTGCCCCACCACCGACCCAGCGAACCCGCGATCACCCGATCCGCACGACAGGAGCAACGATGGCCGTTCTGTCCCGGTCCGAGCCGAGTTTCAGCGTCGACGTCTTCCAGAACGAGTACCTCGCCGAGGGCGCCCGCGAGGTGAACGCGATCGTCACCGTGACCGCGACCGGCGGTGGCACCACCGGGGGGCGGCCGGTCTCCCGGGACGCCGCGGAGGGCGCGGGCGGCGCGGGTGGTTCCGGCGGCGCGGGCGGCGCCCAGGCCGCCGTCGTGATCATGGTGGACTGCTCGGGGTCGATGGACTACCCGGCCGAGAAGCTGCGCAACGCCCGCGCCGCCACCGCCGTCGCGGTGGACACCATCCGGGACGGCGTCGCCTTCGCCGTGGTGGCGGGCACCCACGAGGCCACCGAGGTCTACCCGGGCGGCGGAAAGCTCGCGGTGGCGGGCGAGGCCACCAGGGCCCAGGCCAAGGAGGCCCTGCGCAAGCTCTCCGCCGGCGGGGGCACCGCGATCGGCACCTGGCTGCTGAAGGCCCGTCAGCTCTTCGCCAGCCGCCCCGAGTCCACCATCCGGCACGGCATCCTGCTCACCGACGGGCGCAACGAGCACGAGAAGCCGGGCGGCCTGGAGGGCGCCCTGGAGTCGGCTGCCGGGTACTTCACCGTGGACTGCCGCGGCGTCGGCACCGACTGGCAGGTGGCCGAGCTGCGCAAGATCGCCTCCGCCCTGCTCGGCACCGTGGACATCGTCGCCGAACCCTCCGGCCTGGCCGAGGACTTCCGGCAGATGATGGAGGCCGCGATGGGCAAGCAGGTCGCCGACGTGTCCCTCCGGGTCTGGACGCCGGCCAACGCCGTGGTCCGCTACGTCAAGCAGGTCTCCCCCTCGCTGGAGGACCTGACGGACCACCGGTCCGAGGCCGGACCGCGCGCCGGGGACTACCCGACCGGCTCCTGGGGCGACGAGAGCCGCGACTACCACGTCTGTGTGGAGGTCCCCTCCGCCGAGGTCGGCAACGAGATGCTGGCCGCCCGGATAAGCCTGGTGCTGCCCCGACCGGACGGCAGCACCGAGGTGCTCTCCCAGGGTCTGGTGCGCGCGGTCTGGACCGACGACCTCGCCTCCACCACCCGGATCAGCCCGCAGGTCGCGCACTACACCGGCCAGGCCGAGCTGGCCTCCTCCATCCAGGAGGGCCTGGAGGCACACCGGGCCGGTGACCTGGACCGGGCCACCGCCAAGCTGGGGGCGGCGGTGCGGATCGCCCACCGGACGGGGAACGACTCCACCTACAAGCTCCTGCAGAAGGTGGTGGACGTGGTGGACCCGAAGGAAGGTACCGTTCGGTTCCGTAAGAACGTGAGCGAAGCCGACTCGATGACGCTGGAGACCCGGTCCACCAAGACCGTCCGGGTGAAGAAGTGACGGTCCGGTGAGACCGGGCCGCTCGTGCTGGACTCTGCTGGAACGTGACGTCGCTGGAATGTGGGGGACCTGATGCCGATCTGCCCTAGGGGCCACGAGTCGCAGGCCGAGGACTGGTGCGACTTCTGCGGCTTCCCGATGACGCCTCCGCCCGGGCTGGCCGTGCCGGGCTCGGCCGCACCGTTCGGCAGCGGGCACACTCCCGCGCCGGGCACGGGGGCGCCGCCGACCGCCGCACCGCACCTGCCTCCGGTGTCGCCGGTCGCACCGGTGTCCCCGGTGGCGCCCGCACCAGCCGTCGCTCCCCCCGCGCACTTCGGGCGCCCGGATGACCCCTACGGCGCGGGCGCACCGCAGCACACCCAGCCCGGCCGGCCCGACCCGTACGCGGCCCACCCGGCGCAGCCCCAGGGCCACCAGGCCCCGGGACACCCGGCGCCGCACCAGCACCAGGCACACCAGCACCACGGGCAGCAGCACCAGGCGCACCAGGCCGCCGCGTACCAGCCGCAGCAGTCACAGCAGCCGCATTCCGCGCCCTACCAGCCGCACCCTCAGCAGTCCGACCCGTACGCCCAACCCCCGGGCGGAGCTGGGCAGTTCGCCCCTCCGGCCGGCCCCGGCGCGCACGCCCCGCACCCGGCCCACCCCGGGCAGGCCGGGCACCCCGGGCAGGCACCCGAGCTCACCACCGACCTGGTCACCTGCCCGATCTGCCGGACCCCGCAGACCGGCCGGTACTGCGAGGAGTGCGGCTTCGACTACGCCCTCTCCAACCCCGAGGCCCAGCACCCCGGCGCCGGTCGTCACCCCGGCTTCCCGCCGCCCGCGCCGGCCCCCGCCCCGGGGCCGTACCAGCCACCCGTGCCGGCGCCGGCCCCGGCGCCCGACCCCTACCTGCCCCCGGTGCCGCCGCCCGCGCCGAGCCCGGAGCCCTCGCCGTTCCCACCGGTCGGCACCCAGGGCGCCCCGGCCGCACCCCCCGTACCCGGGGTGCCCGGCGTGCCCGGCTCCCCCGCGGCGCCGGGGCCGTTCGGTGCGGGCGATCCGTTCCGCAAGCACGAGCGGTTCGCGGAGCCGACCGGCGCCGAGGCCCTGCAGACCTTCGACTCGGGCCCGACCTACGCCCAGCCCGGCACCGCCCCCGGTGACGAGTTCGGCACCTCGTTCCACCTCCAGCCGCCGGCCGCGCAGCAGCCCCCGGCCGCTCCCGTCCGGTCCACCTGGATCGCGGTGGTCAGCGCGGACCGCGACTACTTCACCGACATGATGGCCCGCAGCGGCCCGGAGGCGGCCGGGCTGTTCTTCCCGCCGTACTGCCCGGAGCGGCGGATACCGCTCACCGGCCGGGGACAGCTGCGGATCGGCCGCCGCAGCCAGCACCGGGGCACCGTCCCGGAGATCGACCTCTCCGTCCCGCCGGAGGACCCGGGCGCCTCGCACCAGCACGCCCTGCTGGCCGAACAGGCCGACGGAAGCTGGGTCCTGGTGGACCAGGACTCGACCAACGGCACCACGGTCAACGGCGGTGCCGAGCCCGTGCCCCCGCACACCGCCATCCCGCTCAACGACGGCGACCGCGTCCACATCGGCGCCTGGACCACGATCACCCTGCACCGCTCCTGACGGCCTGTACGCCAGGACCCGCACCACCCCGGCCCGCAGCACCCCGCCGCCCCGGCGGCCGCGCACCCGACGTACCACGGTCCTAGGCCGATGGACCTGGTGTACGGCCGCCGGGGCGGTCTGCGACCATGGTCAAGTGACTGACGAGGTGACCTTCTTCGACCAGGTCGGCGGCGAGCCGACGTTCCGACGCCTGGTGCACGTCTTCTACCAGGGCGTCGCCGAGGACGAGTTGCTTCGCCCGATGTATCCGGAGGAGGACCTCGGCCCGGCCGAGGAGCGCTTCGCGCTGTTCCTGATGCAGTACTGGGGCGGCCCCCGCACCTACAGCGAGGAGCGCGGCCACCCGCGGCTGCGGATGCGGCACGTCCCGTTCAAGGTGGACCGTGCCGCCCACGACGCCTGGCTGCGCCACATGCGCACCGCCGTCGACTCCCTGGAGCTCCCGGCCGACGCCGAGCGCCAGCTCTGGGACTACCTGACCTACGCCGCCGCCTCGATGATCAACACCCCGGGCTGACGCCGGAGGGGTCGGGTCCGATCGGGTCCGCGCAGGTCCGCCCCGACCCGGCCCGACCGGCGCGGGCCGGTCAGCGCAGCGGGCTGAGGCCCAGACCCGCGCCCGGAGCGGCGGCCGCCCGCAGCGCGACGGAGCCGGCCGGAGTGCCCAGGCGCAGCCAGGCCCCGGAACGATGGGCGGTGACCGGCCCACCGGGGGCGAGGAAGCCGATCACCTGGGCGGCGTGCGCCGCACGCAGCGGTAGCCCGGGAGCCGCGGTCAGCGGGCGGGACCAGATCTCGTCGGCTAGGCCCTCCAGCACCGACCGGCTGCGGTGGTGCTCCGGCACCTCCGCGCTGCGCTGCTTGAACTCCTCGATGGCGGCGGCCAGTTCGGGCGCCACCTCGGCGGCGGCGGTCTCGGCGATCCGCTCCCAGCCGGTCCGCGGCGGGAGCAGCCCGGCCCAGGCCGGGCCGGTCACGGCGGCGGGCAGGCGCAGCTCGTCGGCCGCCTCGTCCAGTCCGTCGAGCAACTGCCCGGCGGAGACGGTGAGGTCGAACTCCGGGGCGCCCGCGCCGAGCCGGACGCTGCGCACCGCGAGCACCCCGGTACCGCCCAGCGGAAGCCGGCCGAAGACCGCGAGCACCACACCGCCCGCACCACCGCCCTCGGCGCCGCCGCCCGCCGGACCACCTGCCGCGCCGCCACCCGCCCGCACCGCCTGCAGCCGGACGGCCGCAGCCCGGTCGAAGCGCAGCAACCTGCTCAGGAAGGCGGCCAGACCGGCGGCCTCGCCCTGGTCGGCGAGCGGGAGCGGGGCAGGGGTGGTCAACGGATCAGCTCACTCATGGGGGGCGGCTCCGCGCGGGGCTGCGACGCGTACGAGGCGGCGACGCGCGGGAGGCGGCGACGGGAGGGCCCGCCGGACGGGTCCCGGGGCGGGCGGTGACGGAGGGGCGGGCGGTGACGGACCGTCAGGCGGGCCGGGATCAGGCCCGGGCCCGGACCGCGACGGGCGCGCGGGCTCAGGCCGCGGCGGCCGCCACACCGGGCGACCGGTCCCCGACCTCGTCGGCGTCCTCGGTGAAGCGGCTCAGGAACTCGCGCTCGACCGGGCTGATCCGGCGCGGGCGACCCTCGGCCAGGTCGTAGGGGACGACCACGGTGGAGGCGCGGACGTAGACCGTCTCGGTGCCGTCGGCGGCGGTGTCCTTGATCTCGTAGGCCACGGTGAGCGAGGCCCCGCCGATCTTGGTCACCCAGGTCTCCACGGTGACCGGCTCGGGCCGGTGCACCAGCGGGCGCTTGTAGTCGATCTCGTGACGGGCCACCACCGAGCCGCCCGCGAACTCCCCGGCGCCGGCGGCGGCGGCCTGGGTGAACATGAAGTCGATCCGGGCCTCCTCCAGGTAGCGCAGGAAGACCACGTTGTTCACGTGTCCGAAGGCGTCCATGTCGGACCACCGCAGGGGGCAGGCGTAGATGTGGCGTGCCACGGTCGATCTCTCCTCAGGTTTCCGGTCGCCCGTCGGCCGACGTGACCCGTCGGCAGCTTACGGGCGGCGGTCCGGCAGCCCGCCCGCGGGGCGGGCTGCCGGACGGGGCGCACCGACCCGTCAGTCGCGGGTCAGCTTCTTGTAGGTGGCCCGGTGCGGGCGGGCGGCGTCGGCGCCGAGCCGCTCGATCTTGTTCTTCTCGTACGACTCGAAGTTGCCCTCGAACCAGAACCACTTGCTGTCGCCCTCGTAGGCGAGGATGTGGGTGGCCACTCGGTCCAGGAACCAGCGGTCGTGGGAGATGACCACGGCGCAGCCGGGGAACTCCAGCAGCGCGTTCTCCAGCGAGGAGAGGGTCTCGACGTCGAGGTCGTTGGTGGGCTCGTCGAGGAGCAGCAGGTTGCCGCCCTGCTTGAGGGTCAGCGCCAGGTTGAGACGGTTGCGCTCACCACCGGAGAGGACCCCGGCCGGCTTCTGCTGGTCCGGGCCCTTGAAGCCGAACGCCGAGACGTAGGCGCGGGACGGCATCTCGACCTGGCCGACGTTGATCCAGTCCAGACCGTCGGAGACGACCTCCCAGAGGGTCTTCTTCGGGTCGATGTTGGCCCGCGACTGGTCGACGTAGCTGATCTTGACGGTCTCGCCGACCTTGACCGAACCGGAGTCCGGGGTCTCCAGGTCCTGGAGCATCTTGAACAGCGTGGTCTTGCCGGCGCCGTTCGGGCCGATGATGCCGACGATGCCGTTGCGCGGCAGGGTGAAGCTGAGGTCGTCGATCAGGACCTTCTCGCCGAAGGACTTGTTGAGGTGGTCCACCTCGATCACGACGCTGCCCAGGCGCGGGCCCGGCGGGATCTGGATCTCCTCGAAGTCCAGCTTCCGCATCTTGTCGGCCTCGGCCGCCATCTCCTCGTAACGGGCGAGGCGGGCCTTGGACTTGGCCTGGCGGCCCTTGGCGTTGGAGCGGACCCACTCCAACTCCTCCTTGAGCCGCTTGGCGCGCTTGGCGTCCTTCTGGCCCTCGACCTTGAGACGGGACTGCTTGGTCTCGAGGTAGGTGGAGTAGTTGCCCTCGTACGGGTACGCGCGGCCGCGGTCGAGCTCGAGGATCCACTCGGCGACGTTGTCCAGGAAGTACCGGTCGTGGGTGACGGCGACGACGGTGCCGGCGTACTTCTCCAGGTGCTGCTCCAGCCAGTTCACCGACTCGGCGTCCAGGTGGTTGGTGGGCTCGTCGAGGAGCAGCAGGTCGGGCGCCTCGAGCAGCAGCTTGCAGAGCGCGACGCGGCGGCGCTCACCACCGGAGAGCTTGGTGACCGGCCAGTCGCCGGGCGGGCAGCCCAGCGCGTCCATGGCCTGCTCCAGCTGGGCGTCGAGGTCCCAGGCGTTGGCGTGGTCCAGGTCCTCCTGGAGGGTGCCCATCTCCGCGAGCAGCTCGTCGGAGTAGTCGGTCGCCATCAGCTCGGCGATCTCGTTGAAGCGGTCGAGCTTGCCCTTGATCTCCTTGACGCCGTCCTGGACGTTCTCCAGGACCGTCTTGGTCTCGTCGAGCGGGGGCTCCTGCAGGAGCATGCCGACGGTGAAGCCCGGCGACAGGAAGGCGTCACCGTTGGAGGGCTGGTCCAGCCCGGCCATCATCTTCAGCACCGTGGACTTACCGGCGCCGTTGGGGCCCACGACGCCGATCTTCGCCCCGGGGAGGAAGCTCAGCGTCACGTCGTCAAGGATGACCTTGTCGCCATGGGCCTTGCGCACCTTGCGCATGGTGTAGATGTATTCCGCCACGTGAGATCGCTCCGGCGTCGTCGTGTGAGATGGGGACCGCCCCGCAACTACGGGGAGCCGAACATTCGGCTTGCAGCGTTCCATTCTGCCGCAACGCGGCACCCGCCCCGAACCGCCCTTCCCCGGACCGGCCCGAGTTGCCGCGGCGGGCCCGGCCGGGACGGCACCGGCCCCGTCCCCTCGACTGCGGAGGGAACGGGGCCGGTGCGGGGGCTCAGCCCTCGGCGGGCTGAGTCACCGTCAGGCTCAGGCGCGGCTGTGGCGGCCGCGACGGCGCAGGGTGTAGACCGCGGCGCCACCGGCGATCACCAGCGCACCGGCGATGCCCGCGAGCAGCGGGGTCTGGCCGCCGCCACCGGTGTTGGCCAGGACCGGACCGCTCGGGCTGGCCGACGGGGTCGGGGTGGCGCTCTTGCTGCCGGAGACGGACGGCTTCGGGCTCGGGGTCACGGCGGTGTCCGTCTTGCAGTTCAGGACGCCCTTGAACTCCTCGAACTTGCCGCCGCCCAGCGGGACCTTGATGTTGTACGCGGTGTCCTCGGCGACCTTGACCGGGACGCTCTTGCTGGCGCCCGGCGGGACGGTAACGGTCTGGCCGGCCAGCGTGAAGGTGTAGTCCTGGTCACCGTTGTTGGCGACGGTGACCACGACCGCGCCCTGGATGCAGTCGATCTTGGCGGAGGGGGCCGGGATCGGGCCGGTGGGGGCCCAGTTGACCGTGACGGAGGCGGCGGCGTTGACCGGCTGCGAGCCCGCCAGGATCAGGGTCTGGCTGTGCTTGTTCTCCTTGCCGACGCCGACGAAGGCCCGGCCGACGGAGACCTCGGCGGCGGTGGTGGTCGCCTTGATGGCGGCGCTGCCCGCGGCGGCACCGGCGGCGCCGGCCTTGGCGAAGACCTGGTCGCCGTTCTTGGCGCTGGTCACCGGCTTGCCGCTCTTGTCGGTGATGGTCAGGCCGGCCTTGGTGCCCGCCTCGTCCAGGGCCAGCGAGACCGCGGTGCCGTTGGTGGTGACGGTGATCGGGCCGAGCAGGTCGCCGCTCTTGCCCGACACCGAGGCCGGGTTGAGGGTGAGGGTCGGCTTCGGCTCCTCGAGCTTGACCGCCTTCTGGCTCAGGTAGTCGGCGAGCTTGACGGCCTTCTCGTTGTTGATCGGGGTCGCGTTGACCCCGTCGGAGAGGCGCCAGATCGCGGCCTGGGTGGCGACGGCCGCGTCGTCCTCGGTCAGGCCCTCGATGCCGCTGGAGGTGGAGAGCGCGGCCGGCTTCACCAGCGGGTAGGAGTTCTTGAGGATCCAGAGGATCTTCCCGGCCTCGGTCGGCTTGTCCGCCAGCGAGGTGGCGGACCAGCCGGTCTCGCTGTAGTCGGCGCTCTCCTGGGTCGGGTTCAGGAGGTCGATGCAGTACGTGTCGAGGGTCTTCTCGTCCTCGGTCATGAGCTGCAGGATGCCGCCCTGGACCTTGTGCTCCTCGCCGTTGCGGTCGTACTTGATGCTGCCGCTGTGCCGGACGCCCGGCAGCAGCTTGGCCTTGGTACCGGTCGAGCTCGGCGTGTCGGCCGCCGACGCGGCCGTGGCCATCGCTCCGCCGACGAGCATGCTCGTCGCGAGCATGACAGAGCCTATGCGGGAGAACGCCCGCCCCTGCTTGTGGAACATCTCGACCCCTCCGGGCTGGGCGTTGCCGATGGCAGCCCGCCTTGCAAAGCGACGCACCCTGTGACACCGCCGCACCTGTGTTGAACCAGACGCATCCTATTGACCGACGGGCGCCAGCAAACCTCCGTGCCGAACCAGGACGGTTCCGTATCTATATTGTTATCAAGCAGCTGATCACAACGGTGTACTGACGATCCGCCAGATTCTCACGATCAATCAGGACGGTTTCCGCTTCGGCACTCCCGCGGCCGGGAAGTGTCCGGAGTCGGTCGGAGCCCGGCTCATCCGGCGACTACTCGATCACCTCCCGCATTTCCGTCACCCGCCTGCTCCAACTCCCGCACACCATCGGCCCCTCCCTCCCCATCCGTCCCACCCGCACCAACCGCCACCGGGACCCGCACCGACTCCGCCACGGCCGCCCGCCTGGAGTCCAGCGCCGCGACGATCCACCCCGGCACCGCCTGCTCGGCCGGGGCCGGCTCGCGCCCGCCCGGCTGCGACGGCGGCGGCCCGGCCGCCGGATCGTCCCGACCCGAACGGCCGCCCACCAACTCGGGTTTGGCCTGCACCGCCCAGCGGAACGCGGTGGTACCGCGCCCGAGGTCGTGACCCACCACCCGGGCGTCGATCTCGACCACGCAGTGCCGCTTCTCCGGCTCGCCCCACTCCCTGACCCTCAACCGGCCGCTCACGACCACCGGATCGCCCTTGCTCAGCGAACTCACCACATTGGCCGCCAGCCAGCGCCAGGCCTTCACCGTGACCCAGCTGGTGTCCCCCTCCACCCAGTCGCCCTTCTCCCGGTCGTAGCGGCGCTCGGTGGCCGCCATCCGGAAGTTGGCCACCGGAACCCCGGCGGCGGTCTGCGAGTAGTTCACCACCGTCGCGACATTGCCGATCATGGTCACCATCGACTCGTTCACCGGAACACCCTCCGTCCGTCGGGAATCACCCTGCGGAATCGCCCGCAGAACCGAGGGTTCCCCCTCCGCGGAAATGCACGGAGAAGTTCCGAAATCCTGTGGACAACCCGGGCATGGGGATAACCGATGTCACTCTCCGGAGTGAATCAATCGCATTTCCGACTGACCTGACGCCAGCTTTTCGGGGCCATGACAACATCCTCGCCCCGACGCCCCCGGCCGCCCGCCCGCCGACCCTCCCCGGCCCCGCCGCCGGTCGGTGCGCCGCCCCGGCATCCCCGCACGTCACCCGGTGCCCACTAGGCCGAAAACCTCCCCCACCCGGCCACCGGGCACGGGCATTCTCCGCACCGAATCCATAACAGGTGGGGAGACAGCCCCGTAACGACTGCACAACGTCCGCCGCCAGAAGCCGTCAGAGCGCTGCGCACCCGGCCGCCACCTGCGATTATCGGACCGCTCAACCGGCTCGACACACCCGGCACGGTGCTTGAAGACCCGGACGAGTATCTGGGCTCCCTTATCCTGTCCCGGACCTCGCACGCCGACCGAAGCCCTCCCCGGGCGGATGTCGCCGCGCCCCCATAGCTCAGCGGATAGAGCACCCGCCTTCTAAGCGGTAGGTCGCAGGTTCGAATCCTGCTGGGGGCACCACCGCGCCACGGCGGGCCCGCTCCGGCCACCGCCGCCGACCCCCTCAGAGGGTCTCCAGGTACCCCTCCAGCAGCGCCGCCTGACGCTCCGCCGGGAACTCCTCCGGCGACAGCAGGGCCTGCACCACCAGCCCCAGCGCGAAGGCCTGCACCCCCGCCGCGACCTCCGTCGCCGACCGCTCCGCCGACACCTCCCCGGCCCGCTGCGCCGCCTCGACCAGTGCCGCGTTCCGCTCCCTGGCCCTGCGGTAGCGCTCCGCGTGCTGGGCCGTCAGCTCCGGATCGGCCAGGGCCGTGTCCCAGGAGCTCACCCAGATCCGGTTCCCCGCGACGGACTCGGGCGTGGTCGGCAGGATGCCGAGCAGCACCTCCCGCAGCCGCTCCAACCCGTCCGCGCCCGGGGCGGCCGTTCCCCGCCCGGCGTCGACCCCCGCCGCCCCCGCTGTCCCCGCCATCCCCGCCGCCCCCGCCATCCCCGCCGCCCCGGCCGGCTCCGCGGCGGGCAGCCGGCCCTGGGCGTCCTGGTCCAGCAGCTCCAGCGCGTACGAGAGCAGCGCCCGCTTGTTCGGGAAGTAGTGCGTGAGCAGACCGGTGCTGGCCCCGAGCTCGGCCGCCACCGCGCGGAGCGTCAGACCGCCGAAGCCGCGCTCGGCGAGCACGCGCCAGACGGCGGCGGATACGTCGTTGCGACGGGCGGCATGGTCTCCACGGGCGGGCGGCATGGCGCTAGGGTACCTACCAAACGTTTGTTATGTACGTACGACCATCCGCCCACAGGAGGCCCCGTGTTCGCCGTACCCCTCGCCGAGGGCGCCGAGCTCCGCCCACTGGAGCCCTGGCAGGCCGAGGAGTTCCTCGCCCACATGGACCGGGCCCGGGACAACGTCAACCCGTACGTCCCCTGGGCCACCCGCTCCACCGACCTGGAGTCGGCCACCGCCACGCTCCAGGGCTTCGCCGACCGGAAGGCCGCCGACGCCCGCCAGCTGTTCGGCATCTGGCTGGACGGCACGCTGGTCGGCGGCGTGATGTTCGTGGCCTTCGACGCCGAGCAGGGCAACTGCGAGATCGGCGCCTGGACCGAGCCGGCCGGCCAGGGCCGCGGCCTGATCAGCGCCGCCACCGCCCGCCTGCTGGACTACGCCTTCACCGAGCGCGGCCTCTACCGGGCCGAGTGGCACAACAGCTCGGTCAACCCGCGCAGCCGCGCGGTGGCCCAGGGCCTCGGCTTCCAACTGGAGGGCGTGCTGCGCAAGTCCGCGCTGTACCGCGGCGAGCGGCTGGACTACGAGGTCTGGGCGATCCTGGCCCCGGAGTGGGCCGAGAAGCGGGGAGGCTCCGACCGTGCCTGACAGCTCGTGGGCGCTCGACAGCGCGTGGGCGCCGGCCGGCTCCCGGTCGCCCGACAGCTCGTGGACCACGTGGCGCCCCGCCCCGGAGAGCGGCGCCCGGGCGGCCCGGAAAACCGGGTGACAGGCCGGGCCGGACGGCCGAGGATCGGAGGTCGTCCGGCCCGGCCCACCCAGGCCCGGCCCACCCAGGCCCGGCCCACCCAGACCGGGCCCGCCCAGGCCCAGCCCCTCGACCGGTCGGAGTCCCGATGGCCCAGCACCGCACCGTCCCCGCCCTCTTCCCGCCGCCCGGTTACGCGCACACCGCCGTGGTCGAGGCCGGCGAGCGGCTGGTCTTCCTGGCCGGAGGCGTCCCGCTGGACGCCTCCGGCGAGCTGGTCGGCCCGGGCGATCCGGTGGCCCAGGCGCACCAGGTGCTCGCCAACCTGGAGACGGCGCTGGTCTCGGTCGGCAGCTCGCTCGACCGGGTGGTGGCCTCCACCGTCTACGTGGTGGCGGACCGGCCGGGCCCGCTCTCCACGGTCTGGGACGTGGTCGACGCCTCGGCGCTGCACGACGGCCCGCACACCTCGACCCTGCTCGGGGTCACCTCCCTCGGCTACACCGGCCAGTTGGTGGAGATCACAGTCACCGCCGTGGTGCCGGAGCCGTCCGCCGTGGAAGGCTGAGCCGACCCACCCCCAGGAGGCGGCCTTGACCGAGCAGTTCGAGAGCGACCGGTCCGGGATCGAGCACGTCGACACCGGCGTCCCCGGCCTGCGGGCCACGGTGGACGGCGCGGTCGCGACCCTCGTCCTGGACCGCCCCGAGCGGCGCAACGCCGTGACGCTCGCGATGTGGCGCGCGCTCCCCGGCGTGCTCGACCGGCTGGCCGCCGCCCCCGGGGTGCGCGCGCTGCTGCTGACCGGCGCGGGCGGCACCTTCAGTGCCGGCGCCGACATCGCCGAGCTCTCCGAGGTGTACGCGGACCCGGACCGGGCCGAGGCCTACCACGCGCAGAACGTCGCGGCCGAGCAGGCGCTGGCCGCCTTCCCGCACCCGACCGTCGCCGTGGTGCACGGCCACTGCGTGGGCGGCGGCTGCCAGTTGGCGGTCGCCTGCGACCTGCGCTTCGTCGCCCACGACGCCCGCCTCGGCATCACCCCGGCCAAGCTGGGCGTGGTCTACCCGGCGGTGCCGACCACCCGGCTGGCCCGGCTGGTCGGCCCGGCCCGGGCCAAGTACCTGCTGTTCTCCGGCGAGTTGGTGGACGCCCGGCGGGCCGAGCTGTTCGGACTGGCCGACGAGGTGCACCCGGCGGCCGAACTGGACGCCCGGGCACACGAGTTCGCCGCGATGCTGGCCACCCGCTCACCGCAGACCCTCGGCGCGGCCAAGGCCGCGCTGGAGGCCGGGCCCGGGGTCGAGGACGCCCGCGCCGCCCTCGCCCCCTGGGAGCGGAAGTCCCGCCGGTCCCCCGACGTCCGCGAGGGCCTGGCCGCCTTCCTGGAGCGCAGGCCCCCGCAGTTCTGACGGAACGTCACCACACGGGCGCCACCGCCCCGGCACCACCGCCCCGGCACCACCGCCTCGGCACCACCGCCTCGGCACCACCGCGCTAGCGGATCGGCATCCCCGAGATGGCCCGGGCGATCACCAGCCGCTGGATCTCGCTGGTGCCCTCGAAGATCGTGTAGATCGCGCTGTCCCGGTGCATCCGCTCCACCGGGTACTCCCGGGTGTAGCCGTTCCCGCCGAGCAGCTGCATCGCCTGCGAGGTCACGTACTTGGCGGTCTCGCCCGCGTAGAGCTTGGACATCGAGCCCTCCGCCGAGGTGAACGGCTGGTTGGTGGCCGTCATCCAGGAGGCCCGCCAGACCAGCAGCCGGGCCGCGTCGATCCGGGTCTTCATGTCGGCCAGCTGGAAGGCCACGCCCTGGTTGTCGATGATCGGCCGGCCGAACTGCACCCGGGTCCTGGCGTAGTCCAGCGCCACCTCGTAGGCGGCCCGGGCGATGCCGATGGCCTGCGCTCCGACGGCCGGGCGGGAGGCCTCGAAGGTGGCCATCGCCGCGTTCTTGCCGCTCTTGCGGGCGCCCTCGCGGGCCCGGGCCAGGCGCTCGTCGAGCTTCTCCTTGCCGCCGAGCAGGCAGCTGCCGGGGACCCGGACGCCGTCCAGCACCACCTCGGCGGTGTGCGAGGCGCGGATGCCGTGCTTCTTGAACTTCTGACCCTGGCTCAGTCCCGGGGTGCCGGGCGGCACCACGAAGGAGGCCTGGCCGCGGGCGCCGAGCTCCGGGTCCACCGTGGCGACCACCACGTGGACGTGGGCGATGCCGCCGTTGGTGGCCCAGGTCTTGGTGCCGTTGATCACCCACTCGTCCTTGGCCTCGTCGTAGACGGCGCGGGTGCGCAGCGCGGAGACGTCGGAGCCGGCGTCCGGCTCGGAGGAGCAGAAGGCGGCCAGCTTGACGTCCTCGGGGGTGCCGAACATCTGCGGCGCCCAGGTGCCGATCTGCTCGTCGGTGCCGTTGGCCAGCACCGCGACGGCGGCCAGGGTGGTGCCGGTGATGGCCAGGCCGAGCCCGGCGTCGCCCCAGAACAGCTCCTCCATGGCGATCGGGATGCCGACGCCGGAGGGGTCGAAGAACTGCTGAGCGTAGAAGTCCAGCGAGTAGATGCCGAGCTTGGCCGCTTCCTGGATGACCGGCCAGGGGGTCTCCTCGCGCTCGTCCCACTCGGCCGCGGCCGGGCGCATCACGTCGGCGGCGAAGCCGTGCAGCCAGTCGCGGACGGCGAGCTGGTCCGGGCCGGGGTCGAGGGAGAAGGTGCTCATGCGGGGTGCCTCCGGTCGCGGTGTCGTCCCATGCCGTGGGGTGTTACCCCCGGTAACATGCTCGGAGTCTGCTACTGATTGGTAGGCCTGTCAACGTCCACATCCACCCCCACGCCCAGGGAGCAGCACATGCCGGACGAGCCCCGCCGCGAGCAGTTGCTGAACGCCGCCGACCGGGTCGTGCAGCGGGACGGCCCGGGCGCCAGCATGAACGCCATCGCGGCCGAGGCCGGGATCACCAAACCGATCCTCTACCGCCACTTCGGCGACCGGAACGGCCTGATCAGCGCCCTGACGGAGCGTCACACCAGCGGCCTGCTGGCCGCCGTCCGGGCTGCGCTGAACGAGCCGCTGGAGCGCCGCGACCGGGTGGAGCACGTGCTGGACGTCTACCTGGCCGGGATCGAGTCCCGCCCGCAGGTCTACCGGCTGATCACCCAGGGCGGCGACCAGGGCCGGGCCGCCGGGCAGGCGCTGGCGCCCGCGCTCCAGCAGATCGCCGACGAGATCACCAAGGCCGTGCAGGCCCAGGTCGACCTCGGGGCGGACGGACCGCTGCTCTCCGAGACCTGGGGCCGGGCGATCACCGGCATGGTGCTGGCCGCCGGGGACTGGTGGCTGGACCAGCGGCCCTGCCCCCGGGCCCGGATGGTGCAGGCACTGGCCGACCTGCTCTGGGGCCGCCTCGCGGCGGCCGCCGCGCTCCCCGGGGCGCTCGGCTGACGCCACGTAACATGAGCCTGCCTCACCTCTTGTGCGCACCAGGGGGCTGGGGCAGGATCGGCGCACCCAGACTGGCCCCAGGCCCTAGCCGCGAGGTGTCCCGTGCGCGCTCGACGTACCGCCGCCGCTCTCTCCCTGGCCGCCGCCACCGCCCTCACGGGCCTGGCCGCGCCCGCCACCGCCTCGGCCCACCAGCAGCAACCGCTCTTCCCCTCCGGCACCTCGACCACCGCCGACGGCCGCACCCACCTCACCGACGCCCACGGCCGGGTGGTCCAGCTGCGCGGCTTCAACGTGGACAAGTACGCCGAGGTGACGGAGGCCGATCTACGGGCGGCGGCCGCCCAGGGCTTCACCCTCGTCCGGGTGGCGATCTCCTGGAACCGCCTCGAACCCACCCGCGGCCGGCTCGATCCCGCCGAACTGGCCCGCCTGCACCGGGTGCTCGACTGGGCCGAGAAGTACCGGCTGCTGGTCCTGGTCGACTTCCACCAGGACGTCTACGGGCCGAAGTTCGGCGGAGGCGACCGCGGCATCCCGCTCTGGGCCACCCGGGACGACGGCCTGCCGTTCGAGGCCGACCCGGACGACTGGTTCGCCGGGTACTACCAGCCCGCCGTGCAGGCCGCCTTCACCCACCTCTACGACGACGCCGACCTGCGCCGCTGGCAGGCCGACTTCTACACCCGGCTGGCCCGCGAACTCCGCGGCCACGGTTCGCTGCTGGGGTACGACCTGTTCAACGAGCCGTCCGGCCCGATCCCCGGCGACCCGACCGACCCGGCCGTGCTGGTCGCCGCCTCCGCCGCCCTGGAACGCGACCGGCTCCCCGCCATGTACCGGCGGCTGATCGCCGCGGTCCGCCAAGTGGACTCCCGCTCCTGGCTGTTCGTGGAGCCGACGGTCCTGGTCGGGCTCGGTGTGCCGACCGAGCTGCCGCCGTTCGCCGACCCCCGCTCCGGGGCCGACCGGATCGGCTACGCCCCGCACTTCTACGACACCGCCGTCGAGGCCGGGAAGGACTGGGACCCGTCCGGCGGCTTCGTGGAGAACTACACCGCCGCCGTCACCGCCTACCCGCGGGCCCACCGGCTGCCGGTGATCGTCGGTGAGTGGGGCCCGCCCAGCGCCCGTACCCCCGGCAACCGCGAGCTGGTGCGGCGTCAGACCGCCGCCATGTCCGCCTTCGCCGAGGGCTGGGCCATGTGGTACTGG
This sequence comes from Kitasatospora sp. NPDC001664, assembly GCF_053596675.1. Taxonomy (NCBI): domain Bacteria; kingdom Bacillati; phylum Actinomycetota; class Actinomycetes; order Kitasatosporales; family Streptomycetaceae; genus Kitasatospora; species Kitasatospora sp. NPDC001664. The sequence goes on along the minus strand of NZ_JBSFGS010000039.1, from coordinate 11,569 downwards.
TGCAGGGGCAACGGCGGCTACTGCGCGCTGGACCCGCAGGGCCTCCCGGCCCCGGGGCACGAGCCCGCCTTCGCCCCGTACGCCCGGGCGCTGGCCGGCACCCCGCAGGACGAGACCTTCCGGGACGGCGCCTACGCCCTCACCTTCACCGCCGGCGGGCGCACCGCGGGCGGCAGCGGCGGCTGGACCGAGATCACCCTGCCCGCCACCGCCTATCCGAGCGGCGCGAAGGTCACCGTCTCCGGCGCCCACGCCTCGGTGCTGGACGTGGAGCAGCCCCGGGACGGCCGGGCCGGCACCGCCCGGGTGCTGCTGCCGCAGGCCCGCCCCGGCACGGTGGTCACGGTGCGGATCACCGGCCGGTAGCGGGCCCCCTGACGACGGGTCAGGACGGTCAGCCGTCCAGGCCCCGGCGGGCCAGCAGCGGCTCCAGTTCGGGGGCGCGGCCCACCACGTTCCGGAAGCAGGTCAACGCGTCCACGCTGCCGCCCCGGGAGAGCAGCTCGGTCCGGAAGACCTCGCCGCTCTCCCGGACGCCGCGCCCGTTGGTCTCGAACCAGCGGACGGTGTCGGCGTCCAGCACCTCGGACCAGATGTACGCGTAGTACCCGGCGCTGTAGTCGTTCGAGAACACGTGGCTGAAGTACGTGGTCCGGTAGCGCGGCGGGATCAGCGGCTCGGCCAGCCCGGCCTTCGCCAGTGCGAGCGCCTCGAACTCCCGCGCGTCCCCGATCTCCTCCCCGGCCGGCACGGTGTGCCAGGCCCAGTCCAGCAGCGCCGCCGCCAGGTACTCCACGGTCCGGAAGCCGTACCCGAACTTCTCGGTGGCGGCCATCCGCTCCACCAGCTCGGCGGGCAGCGGCTCGCCGGTCAGGTGGTGCCGGGCGTAGTTGGCCAGCACCTCGGGCCGGGTCATCCACATCTCGTTGACCTGCGAGGGGAACTCCACGAAGTCCCGCGGCACCTCGGTGCCCGCGAAGAACGGGAAGCGCACCGCCGAGAACAGGCCGTGCAGCGCGTGGCCGAACTCGTGGAAGAGCGTGCGCACCTCGTCCCAGGTGAGCAGTGCCGGCTCGCCGTCCGCCGGGTGGGCGATGTTCAGGTTGTTCACCACCACCGGGCGCTGGCCCAGCAGCTCGGACTGCTGCACCAGTTCGTTCATCCAGGCGCCGCCGCCCTTGGACTCCCGGGCGAAGAAGTCCCCGATGAACAGGCCCAGCGAGGAGCCGTCCGCCTCGAACACCTCGAAGACCCGGGCGTCCGGGTGGTACGCCGCCAGGTCGGCCCGCTCGGTGAAGGTCAGCCCGTAGGCCAGGTTCGCGGCGAAGAACACCCCGTCGTGCAGCACCCGCTCCAGCTCGAAGTACGGGCGCAGCTCGGCGCTGTCCAGCTGGTACTCGGCCTTGCGGACCCGCTCGGCGTAGAACTGCCAGTCGTGCGCCCCGAAGTCGGTGACCCCGTCGACCCGTTCGGCGAACGCGGCCAGCTGCTCGGCCTCCTTGCGGGCGTTGGCCACGGCCGGCGGGATCAGCTTGGCGAACAGCTCCTCCACCGCCTCCACGGTGCCGGCCGTCTCGTCCGCCACCACGTACGCGGCGTGGCTCGGGTAGCCCAGCAGGGCCGCCCGCTCGGCCCGCAGCGCGGCCAGCTCGACCGCCAGCGGGCCGTTGCCCTCCACCGCCCGGTCCAGCGAGGCCGCCATCAGCCGGGCCCGCACGCCGCGGTCGGTGAGCTCCGCCAGCTCGGACTGGTTGGAGAAGTTCTTCAGGCTCAGCACGTAGGCGCCGTCCTGGCCCAGCGACCGGCCGTTGGCCGCGGCCGCCGCGACCGCGCCCGGCGCGAGGCCGGCCAGCTGCCCGGCGTCGTCCAGCACCAGCGCGTTGGCCCTGGTCCCGGTGAACACGTTCTGCCGGAAGGCCGACTCGGCCGCCGCCATCCGGGAGTTGAGCTCGCGCATCCGCAACTGCTGCGCCTCGTCGAGGCGGACGCCGGCCCGGACGAAGCGCGCGTGGTGGCGCTCCAGCAGCCGCAGCGCCTCGGCGTCCAGGCCGAGTGCCTCCCGCCGCTCGTACAGCGCGTCGAAGCGGGCGAACAGGGCGCGGTCCAGCAGGATCGCGTCCCGGTGCGCGGCGAGCCGGGGGCTCAGCTCGGCGTCCAGCTCCTGCAGCCGCGGGCTGGTGTCCGAGGAGTTCCTGTTGTCGAAGACCAGCCGGACCCGGCGCAGCAGGGCACCCGAACGCTCCATCGCCTCCACCGTGTTGGCGAAGCTCGGCGGCTCCTCGGAGGCCGCGATGGCGGCCGTCTCGGCGAGCTGGTCCGCCATGCCGCGCTCGAAGGCGGGCAGGTAGTGCTCTTCCCGGATCGCGGCGAAGGGCGGCAGTTCGAACACCAGGGTGCTGGGTGCGAAGAAGGGGTTGTCCGTCATGCCCGCGACCATACCGCCCGCGGAAGGCCGGAGCGCTGGCGGTTGGATCAGGGGCGGGAGGCTGATCACCCCGGGCGGCGCGGGCTGGTGGTCACCCTGGGGGCGCGAGGAACTGCGCGAATCGGAAGGCGGCCCACCTGCAACTGAAGGCACGTCAGCCAGTTGCACGTGCTGCCGTTCCCCTGCGCGCCCCGCGGCGGAGCCGCAGATCAGCAGAGCCCCGCGCCCCTGCGGGGCGCAGCCCGGTGCGGCCAATCCACGGCCCTGTCGGCGGCGGGCGGTAGCGTCGGGGCCGAAAGTCTGTTCCGGTACGTGCAAGGAGGCCCCGTCGTGGTGGCGAGGATCGCGGTGGTGCCTGCGGAGCACGGCCCCGGCGGGCGGATGGTGGAGCTGACCGAGGACGGGCGGCCGGTGGGCGGGCCGGTGAGGGTGGCCGACCTGGCGGCGGCGGTGGCGGAGCGGGAGGCGGCGGTCCGCCCCCGCTGGGTGTTCGCCTCGGCCGAGAGCGCCTACGCGCCGCTGCTGCCGCAGCAGGTGGCGAGGTGTCACGACCTGCGCCTGGTCGAGGCACTGCTGCTCGGCCACGAGGGCCGCTGGGGCGCACCCCGCAGCCTCGGCGCCGCCTGGGCCCGCCTCCAGGGCTCCCCCGTCCCGCCCGACCTCCCGGAGGCCGCCGGAGGCGAGGAGCAGGACAGCCTCTTCGCCCCCGACCGCCTCCAACTCCCGCCCGGCACCGACCCGCTGGCCGCCGTGGTGGCCGTCCACGCCGACCAGCTGCGCCGGATCGGCGAGACCGAGCACCCCGGCCGGTTCCGCCTGTTGGTGGCGGCCGAGTCGGCCGGCGGCCTGCTGGCCACCGAGATGGCGCGCGACGGCCTGCCCTGGCGGGCCGACCTGCACGACCGGCTGCTCACCGAGCTGCTCGGCGCCCGCCCGCACGTGCCCGGCACCCAGCCCAGGCTGCTCGCCGAGCTCGCCGTCGAGCTCCAACGCGCGCTCGGCGGCCGCCCGTTCAACCCGGACTCGCACGCCCAGGTGCTCAAGGCCTTCGCCGACCAGGGCATCCGGCTGAACTCCACCCGCAGTTGGGAGGTCCGCGGCGTCGACCACCCGGCGGCGCCGCTGCTGATCCGGTACAAGGAACTGTCCCGGATCCACGCCGCACACGGCTGGGCCTGGCAGGACACCTGGGCGCGCGGCGGCCGCTTCCGGCCGGAGTACGTGGTCGGCGGGGTAGTCTCGGGCCGGTGGGCCAGCCGCGGCGGCGGGGCGCTGCAGATCCCCCGGGTGCTGCGCGGGGCGGTGGTGGCCGATCCGGGCTGGGCCCTGGTGGTGTCGGACGCCGCCCAGCTGGAGCCCCGAGTGCTCGCCGCGCTCTCCGAGGACGCCGGGCTGGCCCGCAGCGCGGCCGGCGGCGACCTGTACGCGGCGCTCGCCGCCACCGCCTTCCAGGGCGACCGGGAGAAGGCCAAGCTCGGCCTGCTCGGCGCGATGTACGGCCAGACCAGCGGGGACATCGGCCCGCTGCTGGCGACCCTGCGCCGCCGCTACCCCGCCGCGATGGGCTACGTGGAGGCGGCCGCCCGCACCGGCGAGGAGGGCGGCATGGTCCGCTCGCGCCTGGGCCGCACCTGCCCGCCGCCCTCGGCGGACTGGCTGGACCTGACCGAGGCGCCGGACACCGCCGGGGAGGCGGGCGCCCGTTCGGCCCGGGCCCGCGGCCGCTTCACCCGCAACTTCGTGATCCAGGCCAGCGGGGCGGACTGGGCGCTGGCCCTGCTGGCCGCGCTGCGCCGCCGCCTGACCGCCCTGGCCGACGGGCCGGACCGCCCGCACCTGGTCCTCTTCCAGCACGACGAGGTGGTGGTGCACACCCCGGCCAACCTGTCCGAGGCGGTGGCCGCCGCGGTGGAGGAGAGCGCCGAGGAGGCCCGGTGGCTGGTCTTCGGCGACACCCCGGTGCGGTTCCCGCTCACCACCGCCGTGGTGGAGAGCTACGCGGAGGCCAAGTGAGGACCTGACGGGTCCTCAGAGCTTGCGGAAGCCCCGGGCGTCCTCGGCCGCCGCCACCACCTCGTCCAGCCCCGCCCCGGTCGAGGCGGTGACCACGGCGGCCACCGCGCCCTCCACGAACGGCGCGTCCACCAGCCGCACCCCGTCCCGGGGATGGTCCTCCAGCGCGGCCACCGTGGTCAGCACCGAGCTGCCCAGGTCGGCCAGCACCACCACCCCCGCCGGGCTCCAGGCCTGCGCCACCTCCCGCACGATCAGGTCGTAGCTGGTGCCGAGCCCGCCGCCCTCGGTGCCCGCCGCCAGCCGTACCGCCACCTGGCCGGAGCCCAGTTCGGCCAGCAGGTCGCGGAGCCCGGCGGCCAGGCCGGGGCTGTGCGAGACCAACACGACGCCCACGTGGTTGCCCATGCCCCGACCCTAACGGCGGCCGCCCCGCCTGCCCAGACGACCGGTTCGCGCCGAGCGTGTCGGATCTCCCGTCCCCGTGCTCCCGGTTGACGTAACGTCGGCCGCAGGATCCGTTCGAGGGAGGACCACCGGTGAAGAAGCTGATCAACGCCCCGGAGGACGTGCTCACCGACGCGCTGGCCGGATTCGCCGCCGCCCACCCGGAGTTGACGGTGGACCTGGAGCAGCGCGTGATCCACCGGACCGCCCGCCCGGCCGCCCCCAAGGTGGCCCTGGTCTCCGGCGGCGGCTCCGGTCACGAGCCCCTGCACGGCGGCTTCGTCGGCCCCGGCATGCTCGACGCGGCCTGCCCCGGCGAGGTCTTCACCTCCCCCGTGCCCGACCAGCTGCTGGCCGCCGCCCGAGCCGTGCACAGCGGCGCGGGCGTGCTCTTCGTGGTGAAGAACTACACCGGCGACGTCCTCAACTTCGAACTGGCCGCCGAGCTCGCCGAGGAGGAGGGCATCGAGGTCCGCACCGTCCTGGTCGACGACGACGTCGCCGTCCAGGACTCCACCTGGACGGCCGGACGGCGCGGCACCGGCGCCACCGTGATGGTCGAGAAGTGCGCGGGAGCGCTCGCCGAACGGGGCGCGCCGCTCGACGCGGTGGCCGCCCTCGGCTCCCGGGTCAACGCCGCCTCCCGCTCCTTCGCCATCGCCCTCACCGCCGCCACCACCCCCGCCGCCGGCAGACCCGGCTTCGACCTCCCCGAGGACGAGATCGAGGTCGGCGTCGGCATCCACGGCGAACCGGGCCGCCGCCGCGAACCCCTGCGCCCCGCCGCCGAACTCGCCGCCGAGGTGGTCGACACCGTCCTGGCCGACCACGACCTCACCGCCGGGGACGAGGTGATCGCCCTGCTCAACGGACTCGGCGCCACCCCGCTGCTGGAGCTCTACGTGCTCCACGGCACCGTCCGCGACCGCCTCGCCGACCGCGGCATCACCATCGCCCGCAGCCTGGTCGGCAACTACGTCACCAGCCTCGACATGGCGGGCTTCTCCCTCACCCTCACCAAGGCCGACCCCGAACTCCTCGACCTCTGGGACGCCCCCGCCACCACCCCGGCGCTGCGCCGGCCCTGAGAGGACCTCACCCGTGGACACCGCCCTCGCCCTCGCCTGGCTGCGCGCCGCCGCGGCCGCCGTCGAGGAGCACCAGCAGCAGCTCACCGACCTCGACACCGCCATCGGCGACGGCGACCACGGCACCAACCTGCGGCGCGGCTTCGCCGCCGTCCTCCCCGCCGTCGAAGGCCTGGACTCCGCCGGCGCCGTCCTCACCAAGGCCGGCACCACCCTGATCTCCAAGGTCGGCGGCGCTTCCGGCCCCCTCTACGGCAAGGCCTTCCGCGCGATGGGCACCGCCCTCACTGCCGGCTCCTCGTTCGCCGACGCCCTCGACGCGGCACTCGCCGACGTCCGACGGCTCGGCGGCGCCGCCCCCGGCGACAAGACCATGGTCGACGCCTGGGCCCCCGCAGCCGCGGCCTACCGGCTCACCGGCTCCTACGCCGACGCCGCCACCGCCGCCGAACGGGGCGCCCTCGCCACCACCCCCCTCCAGGCCCGGAAGGGCCGCGCCTCCTACCTCGGCCCCCGCAGCACCGGCCACCAGGACCCCGGCGCCACCTCCACCGCCCTGCTCTTCCGTGCCCTGGCCGACGCCGGACCGAGGTGACGCCTCTGGGGGCGCGAGGGCGTACGTGGTTACCCCGGGGGCGCGATGAACTGCGCGCGGGGGAACGGCAACACGTGCAACCGGCTCGCCTGCCCCGATCTAGCGCCGGTCCGCCTTCCGTACTCGCGCAGTTCCCCGCGCCCCTGCGGGGCGCAGCCCGGTGCGACCGCCCGCGTCAGCCGTCGGTGCGGCTGATGAGCAGGAGCAGCGCGTCGTCCCCCAGCTCCCCGCCCGTGTGTACCAGCAGGTCCGCGTACACCCGCCCCACCGCCGTCTCCAGTTCCGCCGCCGAGCGCGCGGCGTCCCGCACCAGCGGCCCCACCCGCTCCGCCAACGGATAGAAGTCCCCCGCCCCCTTCTTCCGCGCCTCCACCACCCCGTCCGTGCAGAGCACCAGCACGTCCCCGTCCCCGAACGCCGCCTCCATGCTCGTCGGGGCTCCCGCCGCCATCGCCCCCAGCCCGAGCGGCACCCACGGATCGTCGGCCTCCAGCACCGTCACGGCCCCGTCCCGGGAGACCACGATCGGCGGCACGTGCCCGTAGTGCATCAGCTCCACCACACCCGGCCGCCGGAACTCCGCGAACAGGGCGGTGGTGAACTCCCCGTCCGGCACGTGCCGGTCCACGCTGACCTCGACCCGGGCCGCCACCGCCGTCAGCCCGCTCTCGTCGTAGGCGGCCTCGCGGAAGGCGCCGAGCACCACCGCCGCGGTCTGCACCGCACCCAGTCCCTTCCCCCGGACGTCCCCAACCAGCACCCTGGTCCCGTTCGGGGTCTCCAGCACCGAGTAGAGGTCCCCGCCGATCCGGGCGGAGTCCGCCGCCGAGGCGTACCGCACCGCGAGCCGCAGCGGCCCGACCACCGGCCCGGGCGGGCGCAGCAGGGCGCGCTGGGCGGCCTCGGCCACCGAGGAGACGGCGGCGAAGGCGGCCGCCCGCCGCATCCTGATCCGGGCCACCCAGGCGCTGAAGACGGAGAGCACCAGGTAGCTGACCACGGCGCCGAACAGGAACTGACCGTTGTTCAGGTCGGCCACCTGGTCGTAGTGCCCGAGCCCGATCAGCGCCAGGAAGCCGAGCAGGCAGACGAGCAGCAGTTCGACCGGCCGCAGGGTGAGCGCGGCCAGCGAGGGGACCACCACCATCAGCGGGGCGAGGTAGCTGTCCCGGCCGGTGACCAGGTCGGCGAAGACCACCAGCAGCAGGGCGCTCAGCGCGGGCGTGGCCCGGCGCCGCCGGGAGAGGTCCTGGAGGTCGGTGGCGAGCAGGGCCCGCTCGCGCCGGGCGGGCGGCAGCCCGGCGGCCTTGGGCATCGTGGGCGACTGGGCGCGGACGAACCGGGACACATACCGAACATAGCGGAGAAACCCCCCACCACCCGCGCGTCCCGAGGGCAATGCCGCCCGAAATGACCCTTTTGTCATACCGTACGGACAACGTGACGCCCACTCACCCCACTCACCGAGGGAAGGGTCTTCGCCGATGTCCGACCACGTCCGCACGCGCACGGCCGCCCCACCGAAACCGACGTACTGGCTGAAGCTCTTCCTGACCGGCCTGGCGCTCTGGGTGGCCACGGTGGTGGTCACGTTCTTCACCGACAACAGCAACCTGGTGCCGACCATCGTCCTGCTCGGCAGCTTCCTGGTCCCGGCGACCTTCGTGGTCTGGGCGTACGAGCGCTACGCCGACGACGTCGGCCTGGAGCGGATCGCGGCCTGCTTCGGCGTCGGCGGCATCATCGGCGTGCTGGGCGCCTCGGTGCTGGAGACCTACCTGCTCTCCCCCTCGGTCTGGATGTACCTGGGCGTGGGCCTGATCGAGGAGGCCGTGAAGCTCGGCGCCCTGATCCTGGTCGCCCGCCGGATCCCGGTCAGCGGCCTGCGCCACGGCCTGGTGCTGGGCGCCACGGTGGGCGCCGGCTTCGCGGCCTTCGAGAGCGCCGGCTACGCCTTCAACGCGGTGCTCACCATCCAGGGGCTCTCACTCAAGGACCTGGTGGAGACCGAGATCCTGCGCGGCATCCTGGCCCCGGTCGGCCACATCCTGTGGACCGGGATCATGGGCGGCGTGCTCTTCCGCGAGCGGCGCGGCCTGCACTTCCGGCTCAACGGCCCGGTGCTGGCGACCTACCTCGGCGTCTCGCTGCTGCACGCCCTCTGGGACAGCATGAGCGGCATCGCGGTCTGGCTGGTCGCCCGGACCACCACCAGCGACTTCCAGCGCTCGCTGTTCGAGCTGGGCTACATGCCCACCCCGACCGAGCAGCAGGTGCACCTCTACACCCTCTACAACGCCCTAGGGCTGATCCTGATCTCCCTGGGAGGCCTGGGCTGGCTGCGCTCACTGGTCCGGCAGAGCCGGACGGCGCCGGCCCCGGCGACCCCGGTGACCTGACACACCTCCGATCACCTGACGAACACCAGGTCACCTGACGAACCGCAGGTCACCTGACACACCACGCACCCACCGACGGGCGGCCCCGGGATACTCCGGGTACCGCCCGTTCGGCGTCCCCGGGGCGCGGCCCTGCGGACGGTCGCGCACCCAGAGTGTCCGTCCGGTTACTCTCGGCGGGCGACGTGACGACCGCAACACCGCGCACTGATCGCCATCCGATGCGGGGAATACCCCCTGGGGGTATGGTGTTATCAGAGTCGAACCCAGCCCCTGCGGAAGCCCATCGGAGGCACCCATGTCCAGCACTGTCACCTACTCCGTCTCCGGCATGACCTGCGGCCACTGCGAGAAGTCCGTCCACGAGGAGGTCTCCGCCCTGCCCGGCGTCCTCGACGTCCTGGCCGACGCCAAGGCCGGCACCGTCACGGTCTCCTCCGCCTCCCCGGTCGACGAGGAGCAGCTGCGCGCCGCCGTGGACGAGGCCGGGTACGAGCTGGTCGGCCGCACCGCCTGAGCCCCCACCCCCTCCGGGGGCCGCCCGCCGGCCCCCGGGGCACGACCCGAGGAGAGCAGCCAGCGATGAGCACCACCGCACCGGGCATAGAGCCCGACGCCGTCCACGACCGGGTGGAACTCGCCATCGGCGGGATGACCTGCGCCTCCTGCGCGGCCCGGGTCGAGAAGAAGCTCAACCGGATGGACGGCGTCCAGGCCATCGTCAACTACGCCACCGAGAAGGCCCAGGTCGACTTCGGCCCCGAGGTGAGCGTCGCCGACCTGATCGCCACCGTGGAGCGCACCGGCTACACCGCCGAGCTGCCCGCCCCGCCGGTCACCGAGGCCGCCCCCGCCACCACCGAGCCCGCGAAGGCGCCCGACCCCCTGCGCGACCGGCTGGTGGTCAGCACCCTGCTCACCGTCCCGGTGGTGCTGCTGTCCATGATCCCGGCACTGCAGTTCGACAACTGGCAGTGGCTCGCCTTCGCCCTCACCGGCCCGGTGGTCTTCCACGGCGGCTGGCCCTTCCACAAGGCCGCCTGGACCAACCTCAAGCACGGCGCCGCGACCATGGACACCCTGGTCTCACTCGGCACCCTGGCCGCCTTCGGCTGGTCGGTCTGGGCACTGTTCTGGGGCCACGCGGGCATGCCCGGCATGCGGCACGAGTTCTCCCTCGCGGTCGGCGGCGCCGACGCCTCCTCCACCCTCTACCTGGAGACCGCCGCCGGGGTCACCGTGCTGATCCTGCTCGGCCGCTGGCTGGAGGCCCGCTCCAAGCGCCGCGCCGGAGCCGCCCTGCACGCCCTGCTCGACCTCGGCGCCAAGGACGTCGCGGTGCTCCAGGACGGCCGCGAGGTCCGGCTGCCGGTCGGTCAACTGACCGTCGGCACGCGCTTCGTGGTCCGCCCCGGCGAGAAGATCGCCACCGACGGCACCGTGGTCGAGGGCACCTCCGCGGTGGACGCCTCGATGCTCACCGGCGAGTCCGTGCCGGTGGAGGTCGGCGTCGGGGACGCCGTCACCGGAGCGACCGTCAACGCCGGTGGCCGCCTGGTGGTCGAGGCCACCCGGGTCGGCGCCGACACCCAACTGGCCCGGATGGCCAAGCTGGTGGAGGACGCCCAGAACGGCAAGGCCGCCGCCCAGCGCCTGGCCGACCGCATCTCCGCCGTCTTCGTGCCGGTGGTCATCCTGCTCGCCCTGGCCACCATGGTCACCTGGCTGCTCGTCAGCGACAGCCCCACCGAGGCCTTCACCGCCGCGGTCGCCGTGCTGATCATCGCCTGCCCCTGCGCCCTCGGCCTGGCCACCCCGACCGCCCTGATGGTCGGCACCGGACGCGGCGCCCAGCTCGGGATCCTGATCAAGGGCCCCGAGGTGCTGGAGACCACCCGCAAGGTCGACACCATCGTGCTGGACAAGACCGGCACCGTGACCACCGGCAAGATGACCCTGCTCGCCGTCCACACGGCTGACGGTGTGTCGGAGACCGAGGCCCTGCGCCTGGCCGGGGCCCTGGAGCACGCCTCCGAGCACCCGATCGCCGCCGCCGTCGCGGCCGCCGCCACCGACCGCCTCGGCACCCTGCCCCCCGTCGAAGGCTTCGAGAACCTGCCCGGCCGCGGCGTGCAGGGCATCGTCGAGGGCCACGCCGTGGTCGCCGGCCGGGAGGCCCTACTGGCCGACTGGGCCCAGCACCTGCCGCCCGCCCTGGCCGACGCCAAGAGCGCCGCCGAGGCCGCCGGGCAGACCGCGATCGCGGTCGGCTGGGACGGCCAGGCGCGGGCGGTCCTGGTGGTCGCCGACGCGGTCAAGCCCACCAGCGCCGAGGCCATCACCCGCCTGCGCGCCCTCGGCCTGCGCCCGGTCCTGCTGACCGGCGACAACGCCGCGGCCGCCAAGGCCGTCGCCGCCGAGGTCGGCATCGACGCCGCCGACGTCATCGCCGAGGTCCTCCCCGAGGACAAGGTCGCCGCCGTGCGCAGGCTGCAGGAGGAGGGCCGCTCGGTCGCCATGGTCGGCGACGGGGTCAACGACGCCGCCGCCCTCGCCCAGGCCGACCTCGGCCTCGCCATGGGCACCGGCACCGACGCCGCCA
>NZ_JBSFGS010000038.1:0-69186 GCF_053596675.1 Kitasatospora sp. NPDC001664 | reverse complement strand
GAAGCTAAGCCTCACAGCGCCGATGGTACTGCAGGGGGGACCCTGTGGGAGAGTAGGACGCCGCCGAACAATCATTCAAGAAAGCCCTCGCCGGGTCACCCGGCGGGGGCTTTCTGCTTTTCCGGGCCGGATCACCTCGGCGGGAAGGGTGGACCTAGCACCACCTCGAACCGGGGAGGGATGACCAGTGCGCCGACACCTACCTCCGAGCAACACTGATGACCGTAAGCAGTCAGTCACGTTCCAGGAGCCGTCAGGTGACCACAGTCAGTCCTCCGAAGCCCGCCACCCCGCTCCATCGCGCTGCCGCGGAGGCAGTTCGCTCCGGTACCGGTGCCCTCGGGTGGTCGCTGACGGTCGTGGTCAGCTCGGCGCCCGGGGTGGTGCTGCCGGTTCTCGGGGCCATGCTGGTCGGCGGGACGACGATGGCGGTGACGGGGTACAGCGACTTCGGGGCTCTGTTCGCGTTTCTGCTGGCGGCGGCCGTCGCCGTGGTGATGGCCTCGCCGGCGGTGCGGCTGAACGCGGGGTGGACCCGGTCGCAGATCGAGCGCCGATGTGGAGTCCGGGTGCCGGTCGAGTACTCGGTGCGGCCCGCGCTGGAGGTGGACGAGCGGGGGTACTGGTGGACGGGGTACTCGTACCACCGCAGTCACGGGGCGGCGAAGGTCGCCCAGCTGGTGCACTGGTCGCTGCGGGATCCGGCGACCCGGGCGGAGATGGTCTGGTTGCTGGTGAACCCGGCAGCGGTGGTGGTGCTGTTGGGGCCGCTGGTGGGGCTCGGCCTGGGTGGGGCCCTGTTCGGGCTGACCAGCTTCGTCGACAGCCGGACCTACGGGTCGGTGTCGGGCGGGCTCGGATCCTTCGTCATCTCGCTCCTGCTGGCCGGGGCCATGGTGCTGCTCGCGGTACTGCTGCTGCCCCAGGCACTCCATCTGCACGCTGACCTGGCGCGCCGGATCCTGGACCCGAACGGCCGGGCGTCGAACATCCAACTGACCCGCAGGGTGGCCGAGCTGACGGAGACCCGGGCCGATGCGGTGGGCAGTCAGGCGGCCGAGCTGCGGCAGATCGAGCGGGACCTGCACGACGGCGCCCAGGCCCGTCTGGTGTCGATCGGGCTGACCCTCGGGACGATCGAGCACCTGTGGGAGAGCGACCCGGACGCGGCCAAGCGACTGCTGGCGGAGACCCGGGAGTCCTCGGCGAAGGCGCTCCAGGAGCTGCGTGACCTGGTGAAGGGCATCCACCCGCCGGTGCTGGCCGAGCGCGGCCTCGGGGACGCGGTCCGCGCCCTGGCGCTGGACAGCACGCAGGACGTCGAGGTGACGGTCGGTCTGCCGGCCCGGCCGGAGCTGCCGATGGAGGCGGCGGTGTACTTCTCGATCAGTGAGCTGTTGGTGAACGCGGCCAAGCACTCGGGTGCGCAGCGCGTCTGGGTGGACATCCTGCACCGCGCGGGCCGGCTTCGGGTGACCGTCACGGACGACGGCAGGGGAGGGGCGACCAAGACGCCGCGCGGTGGACTGCGGGGCATCGAGCGGAGGTTGGGTACCTTCGACGGTGTCCTGTCCGTCAGCAGTCCGCTGGGCGGTCCGACCACCATCACCATGGAGCTGCCGTGCGCGTTGTCCTCGCCGAGGACCTCTACCTCCTTCGAGAAGGGCTGACCCGGCTGCTGGAGGCGCACGGGTTCACGATCGCCGCGGCGGTTGAGACCGGGCCCGAGCTCCTGGCGGCGCTGTTGGAGCACCGGCCGGACGTCGCGGTGGTGGACGTCCGGCTGCCGCCGACGCTCACGGACGAGGGTCTGCAGGCGGCGCTGGCGGCTCGACGGGAGATCCCGGGCCTGCCGGTGCTGGTGCTCTCGCAGCACGTCCAGCAGCTGTACGCACGGGAGTTGCTGGCGGACGGCACGGGCGGGATCGGGTACCTGCTGAAGGACCGGGTGTTCAACGCGGACCAGTTCGTCGACGCGATCCGCCGGGTTGCGGCGGGCGGGACGGCGATGGATCCCGATGTGATCGCCAAGTTGTTGGAGAGCAGGTCGCGTTCGCAGCCTCTCCAGTGCCTGTCGCCGAGGGAGCGGGAGGTGCTCGGGTTGATGGCTGAGGGGCGGTCGAACTCGGCGATCGCGAGCCGGTTGGTGGTCAGCGACGGGGCGGTGGCCAAGCACATTGCCAATATCTTCACGAAGCTGGGGTTGGCACCGGCGGAGGACGCCAACCGCCGTGTGCTGGCGGTGTTGGCGCACCTCAACGGCACGCCTGCGGAGGTGGTCCAGACCGGAGGGCGGCGCGGCGACTGAACGCCCGTGCGAGTAGTATCCGGTGGGCCGAGACGGTCGCCGGCGCGGTGGTCCCGAACCTCGACGGGGGGATCCGGCAGCAACGGCCGAGTCCGGCAGCCGCCGAATCCCAGGGGTTGATCATCGAATGGCACGTCCCTCCCTCACCCGCGCCCACCGCGCCCTGCTCGGTGTGGTCGCGGCCGGAGCCTGTCTGATCTCGGGCATCGGCTTCGCCGGCTCGTACAACGCGGTGCGCGACCTGGCGGTGGAGAAGGGGTTCGGTGCCTTCTCGTACGCCTTCCCGATCGGCGTGGACGCCGGCATCGTGGTGCTGCTCGCCCTGGACCTGGTGCTCACCTGGCTGCGGATCCCGTTCCCGCTGCTGCGGCAGACGGCCTGGCTGCTGACGGCGGCCACCATCGCCTTCAACGCCGCCGCCTCCTGGGGCGATCCGCTGGGGATGGCCATGCACGCCGTCATCCCGATGCTGTTCGTGGTCGTCGTCGAGGCCTCCCGGCATGCGGTCGGCCGGATCGCGGCGATCACCGCGGACCGGCACATGGAGTCGGTCCGCCTGATGCGCTGGCTGCTGTCGCCGGTGCCGACGTTCCGGCTGTGGCGGCGGATGAAGCTCTGGGAGCTCCGGTCGTACGACGAGACCGTCCGGCTGGAGCAGAACCGCTTGGTGTACCGGGCGCAGCTGCGGTTCCGGTACGGCCGGGGCTGGCGCCGGTCGGCGCCGTTCCAGGCGCTGTTGCCGTTGAAGCTCGCCAAGTACGGGGTCCCGCTGGACCCGAGCATCCTGGACCGGATCGACGGTCCGCTGGAGAGCTCCCCGACGGGGGCTCCGGCCCCGGGCCGGGAGTTGCCGGTGACGGCGGCTCAGGTGACGGCGGGTCAGGCCGGGCCCGCCGTCGTGGCCGCTGCCCACTCCGCTCCCGCCGTCGGCGGACCGGCTCAGGTTGCTCCGGAGCACCACGCCTCGGCGCAGCAAGCCTCGGTGCAGCAGACCCCGGTTCATGCGGCGCCCGTTCAGCAGGTGCCCGTCGAGCGGGCTCCCGTGCACGAGAAGCCGGTGGCCGAGGCGCAGGCCGTGTCCGACGCGCAGGTGACGGCCGCGTTGGCGGCGCCGACGCTGGCGAAGCTGGCGGCGGTCCGGTTGCGGGACGCGCAGGATCCGAACGCGGCGGAGGTGCGTCCTGTCCCGGCCGAGCCGGAGCTGAACGTGTGGACGGCCCGCGCGGTCCGTTCGCCGGCGCAGCCGAGCGAGCCGGTGCAGACGGCGCGGGTGCCCGGTCAGCCGTCGCCCTGGTTCAAGGCGCCGCAGCCGCAGGTCGAGCAGGCCCCGCAGCCGCAGCCGCAGCCGCAGCCGCAGCGCGTGCAGGAGGTCCCGCAGGAGCAGCCGCAGGTGCGGCGGCCGGTGCGGTTGGAGCAGTTGGCCCCGCAGGGGGTGCCGGCCGGGTACGTGGAGGAGCTGCCGTTCGAGGAGGCGACGGCCGTCGAGGTGCCGGTCGAGCCCGAGCGGCGTCCGATGGGCCAGGCCGTGCCGCTCGATCCGGAGGTCTGCTTCGCGGCGCTGACCCAGTACATCGAGAAGTTCGAGCAGCAGCCCGACCCCCGGCAGCTGGCCGAGTTCCTGACCTCCGAGTTCGGTCTGGAGGGCAGCGGGCGTGACGGTTCCGTGGTCGCGAAGGACGTGGAGCGGATCTGGCCGAAGTTGAACGAACGTTTCATGGAGCTGGGCCTGGGCTGAGGTCTCTCGGAGGATCCGCCATTGACGGTCCGCGAGCCGCGCCGTTACCTTCGCCTCAACAAACTGTTGAAGGCGTGGAGGGTTCCGCATGTCGCAGGCCAAGTTCTCCGAGGCCGCCCTGGCCGCCGTCGAGGAGCTGCTCGCTCCGGTCGACGCCGATCTGACGCGGCGTTACCCGGGAGACGACGGCAGCCGTCAACCCGTGCACACGGTCTACGTACCGGCCGACGCCTTCGCCGCCGACACCGTCAGCAGCTGGGGCGCCCAGGCGCTGGCCGCCTTCGACCAGCACGCCGCCACCCCCGCCCGGCTGGCGCAGGCGCTCGGCGTCGCGGACGACGAGCTGCTGGCCGACGTCCACGCCCGGGTCCGCGCCAAGCTGGAGCGGGAGCCGATCGAGGACCTGCGGATCGACTTCGAGGACGGCTACGGTCCGCGTCCGGACGCGGAGGAGGACGCGGAGGCCGTGCGCGCCGCCCGGCTGGTCGCCGCCGCGGTGGCGGACGGCACGGCCCCGCCGTACATCGGCATCCGGATCAAGTGCATGGAGGCGCCGGTCCGCGCCCGCGGCATCCGCACCCTCGAGCTCTTCCTCTCCACCCTGCTCGCGGAGGGCGGCCTGCCCGACGGGCTGGTGCTGACCCTGCCGAAGGTCACCTACGCCGCGCAGGTCACCGCGCTGGTGCGGCTGCTGGAGGACTTCGAGCGCCGGGCCGGGCTGCCGGCCGGGCGGATCGGCTTCGAGATCCAGATCGAGACCACCCAGGCGATCCTCGGCCCGGACGGCCGGGCCACCGTGGCCCTGATGATCGAGGCGGCCGAGGGCCGGGCCACCGGCCTGCACTACGGCACCTTCGACTACAGCGCCTCCTGTGGTGTGAGCGCCGCCTACCAGAGCATGGACCACCCGGTGGCCGACCACGCCAAGGCGGTCATGCAGGTGGCGGCGGCCGGCACCGGCGTGCGGCTGTCGGACGGTTCCACCAACGTGATCCCGACCGGTCCCACCGAGCAGGTGCACGCGGCCTGGAAGCTCCACCACGGCCTGGTGCGCCGCTCGCTCGCGCGGGCGTACTACCAGGGCTGGGACATGCACCCGGCGCACCTGCCGACCCGCTACGTCGCGGTCTACTCCTTCTACCGCGAGGGCCTGAAGGCGGCAGCGGCACGGCTGGCCGCCTACGTGGCGAAGGCCGGCGGCGACGTGATGGACGAGCCCGCCACCGCACGTGCGCTGAGCGGCTACGTGCTGCGCGGGCTGGACTGCGGCGCGGTGGACCTCGACGAGGTCACCGGGCTGACCGGCCTGGACCGCAAGCAGCTGGACGCGCTGGCCGGGCGCTGAGCCGCGGCCCGCGAGCGGCCGCTCGCGGCGGGCCGCCTCCGGCACCGGCCTGCGCCCGGTCCGGCGGCGCGCCCGCCTAAGCTGGCAGGGACGATCACCGTCCCTGCCGGCTTTTCTCGTGTCTGGAGACCCACCGCCCCATGTCGGAGCCGACCCCCAAGCCCTACCTCACCGTGCGGGGTTCCGGCGTGCACGAGCTGGAGATCAAGAAGTCCCGGTTCATCTGCCACCTCGCCCGGGTCGCCGACGAGGAGGAGGCGCAGGCGTTCATCGCGGGCATCCGGAAGCAGTACTGGGACGCCCGGCACAACTGCACCGCCTTCGTGGTGGGCGGCGAGCACCCGAGGGAGCGGTCCAGCGACGACGGCGAGCCCGGCGGGACGGCCGGGGTGCCGATGCTGGAGGTGCTGCGCCGGCGCGGTCTGACCGACACGGTGGCGGTGGTGACCAGGTACTTCGGCGGCATCAAACTGGGTGCGGGCGGGCTGGTGCGGGCGTACGGCAGCGCCGTCTCGGAGGCGGTGGACGCGCTCGGGCTGCTGGAGCGGCGGCCGGTGGCGGTGCTCGCGGTGCGGGCGGACCACACCCGGGCCGGGCGGCTGGAGAACGACCTGCGGGCGGCCGGGTACGCGGTGCGCGAGCTGGCGTACGCCGCGGACGTGCGGATCGAAGTCGGCGTGCCGGAGGCCGGAGTGACGGAGTTTCAGGTCTGGCTGGCCGAGGCGACCGGGGGCGCGGCGGTGGCCGAGCCGGTGGGCCGGGACTACGTCGAGGTGCCGGTGGAGGCCTGACCGGCCCGACCGGAGGACCTGACGGAGTCGTCCGCCGGGCCGGGGAGCCCAGTCCAAGAGTCTGGCCCAGCAGGCGCGGGCCAAAACCGAGTGACACTCGAACGAATTAACCATGCCCGGAGTTGGAACTTCCGCTCCGGGCACCTGCGTTTCCTGGAACAAGGAACCGCACCGAAGTCCGGTGCGGCGCCGCCCGACAAACCCGCAGACGGAGGACGTCAGACCCCAACCACCCCGCACCACGGGAGGTACCTCGCATGACGCCACATCACAGCCCGGCCGATTCCACGAGCCGATCAGAGGGCAGGCGAGCGGGACAACCCGCCTCGCAGGCGGGCCGGTTGGACCGCCCCACGCCGTACCGGATGACGTTGACCACCCCGCGCCCCCGGCAGGAGGTGGCCGCCCTGGCGGACCAGCTGCTGGCCGGCTGGCTGAAGGGCGAGGGGCGGGACGAGCCCCCACCGAGCACCGCCGACCTTCCGGCCGAGCGCCTGCGCCTCGGCGAAAGGGTCCTGCTGGACCGGGACTTCGGCGAGCTGCGGGAGGTCCCCGGCGGTTACCTCCGCCGCCGGCTGCGCACCCCCGCCCCGCACGGCACCGACCAGTTGACCCTCACCGTGGCCTCGGCCGGTCCCGAGGGGCCGACCTGGGTCCGGCTGGAGGCCGAGCAGTTGGCGTCCGGTCCGGGCCTGCGGGCGGGCGGCCGGGTGCCGGTGCCCGAGCTTGCCCGGGCGCTGCTGCCGCTGCTGGACGCCTCCGACGGCCCGGTCCGGATCGGCGACGCCCCCCGGGTCGTCCGGCCCGCCGGGGTGGAGGCCCTGATCGACGAGCTCTGCGACCCGGACCGCACCCTGCCCGTGGTGGTGGCCAGCCTCCCGCCCGCGACCACCCCCGCCGTCTGGCTGGAGGGCACCGGCCGCCAGCTCACCCGGCAGCTCACCGGCCTGGCCGCGCTCTACCTGCTGGACCACGAGGCGCTGCCGCTGTTCAACGTCGCGCTGGAGTACCACAAGGTCTACGGCGGAGCGGTCCGCACCTACCTGCCCGAGGTGGATCCGGCCTCGAGGGCGGACGGCGGCCGGCACCCGGTGCTGCCCCGGCACCGGATCGACGAGGACGTCCGGCGGGCCGCCGCGCTGCTGGCCCGCGAGCCGGGCCGGCTGGCCGCCGAGCTCCCGCTGCCCGCCGAGTTGGCGGCCGTCCCGGTCTACCAGCCGCCGGCCGAGCCCGCCCCGCAGGTGCGGGCGGCGTCCGGAGTGGGAGCCGGCACGGGAGCCGGGCCGGAGGGGACCGGAGCTGCCCACCGGACGGCGGACACCGCCGAGCGCCAGGCCCGGGCCGACGAGCTCCAGCGGGTGCGGCACAGCCTGCACCGTTCGCGCCGCCGGGAGCGGCTGCTGCTCGCGGTGGGCGAGGAGCAGCGCACCGCCCTGCGCCGGGCCAACGCGCAGGTCCAGGCGCTGTCCGGCCGCTTCTGCTCCGCCCGCTCGGCGGACGGCAGCCCGGTCACCTTCGGCGAACTGGTCGGCCGCTTCGGCGAGTTCCCGCTGCTGGAGTTCACCGGTGACCAGA
This sequence comes from Kitasatospora sp. NPDC001664, assembly GCF_053596675.1. NCBI lineage: Bacteria > Bacillati > Actinomycetota > Actinomycetes > Kitasatosporales > Streptomycetaceae > Kitasatospora > Kitasatospora sp. NPDC001664. Next base: position 61,432 of record NZ_JBSFGS010000038.1, on the reverse strand, counting down.
AGGAGGCGGTGGCGCTGGACGGCCAGTGCGACGGCACCGGCTGGGCGCGGCTCACCTGGGAGGGGCTGACGGCGCTCCAGGAATACGCGGCCGCCGCCGTCCGGGGCGAGGCGCACGGCGACTTCAAGCAGTGGTGCGAGCACACCCCGGACGGCTGCCACCGCTTCCCGCCGCGCAAGGCCGTCCGGGGCGAGTCCCGGACGGTGGAGAGCCACACCAAGTGGAAGCGCGAGCGGATGCTCCCGGTGCCGGAGTGCGTGGACTCCTCCCGGCGCGCGTTCATGGGCGCGCACCTGCGGATCGGAGGCGGTCGCACGGCCCCCCGCCTGCACTACCTGGACGACTGCTCGGGCAGCGGCCGGATCTACGTCGGCTACATCGGGCTGCACCTGACCAACACCCGGACGAACTGACGGACGATCAGGCGGACGACCAGGCGGTGGCGCGGCAGCGGGAGTCAGCCCCCAGGGCGGCCCGGACGGTGGACAATGCTCTGCAGCAGCCGGACGAGCTTGGGGGTACGACCACCGATGCAGTACGCACCTGAGGGTCAGTCGGACGGTACCGCCGCCGCCACGCTCCAACCGGGCTTCCTGGCCTCGCTGTTCCGCGACCTCGGCGCCGGGGAGGGCGGTGCGGACGGCCCGGGAGAGCCGGGTGCCACGGACGGGCCGGAGGGAGAGGACGGCCCGGGAGGGCTGGGGGAGGCGGTGGAGGACGAGGTGGCCGCACGCGGCCGGGCCGCCGTGCTCAGCCATCAGCGGACCGCCGCCGTCCGGGCCGAGCACGAGCACCTGGCCGACCTGCTGCGCCGGGCCGCGCTGCCGGTCTCCGCGATGGACTTCCAGAGCCAGCTGCGCAGCTACCGTCCCCGCCCGTTCCCGGCCGCCGGGGGTGCGGAGGACCTCGGCCCGGACGGCCCCGAGCCGCGTTGGGAGGACTTCGCGCCGCCGGTGCCCGCGCAGCCGGAGGGCGCGGACGGCGCGGGCCGTCCGCTGCTCGACTCCGGCTACCAGCGGGAGTTGGCGCAGGCCCGGCTGCGCCACCAGCGCGCGCTGCGGGAGTGGCGGGCCGGCCGGGCGGCCGCGGCGGACGACGCGGCCTCCGCGGAGCGGCGGGCGCACGAGGCCCTGGAGGAGGCCCGGGCCCGGGCGGTGCGGGAGTACAACGACAGCCTGGAGGAGTGCCGCCGGGCCTACCGGCTGGCCGAGCCGGCCGCCGTGGAGTCGCTCCTGGAACGGGCGTTGGCGGCGGCCGAAGGGGCGACGCAGGACCTGCCCGCGCCGTGCCGGGCGGTGTTCCGCCCGCTGACCAGGACGGCGGTGCTCGACCTCGACCTGCCGCCGCTCGCCCTGGTGCCCTCACTGGACGGCTACCGGCTGACCACCGAGGACACCGTGGAGCCGGTGCCCCGTCCGCTCGCCGACCGGGCCAACGACTACCTGCGGCTGGTCGCCCGGCTGGCGCTGCGCGCGCTCCAGGCGGCGGACGCGGTGGACACCGACGAGATACTGGCCGGCGTCGTGCTCAACGGCTGGCTCCGTGACACACCGTCAGGAGCTCCGCTCTGCCTGCTCAGCGTGGACGCGGACCGGGACGCCCTGGCCCGCACCCGGCTGCTGCCGGCCGCCGACGAGGGGCCGGAGGAGGGCGAGGGCCGGGAGGACGGCGAGGGCCGGGAGGACGGCGCGTACGAGGGTGTGTACGGCGGCCTGTACGCGGATGCCGAGCAGGACGAGGCCCTGGTGCGGCTGCGGGAGCTGTCGGCGGCGGTCTCGCCGGACCCGTACGGTCTGGCCGGGGTCGAGCCGGGTGCGGAGGCGGGCATGACGGTGCCCACGGCCGAGGACCTGTCGGCCCATGAGTTCGCCCACCTGGTGCGGGAGTTGCTGACCAGGGGCGGGCTGGGGGAGTGGAGCGTGCGGCTGCGCGGGTCGGCCGGGCTGGTGGCCACGGCGGTGGGCGAGGAGGGCAGCGCGCTGCCCGGGCGCTGGGTGGTCTGGGCCTCGCGCCCCCGCGGCGGGTCGGGGCCCGACGGGGCGGAGGTCACGGCGGCGGAGCTGCGGACGCTGGCCGAGGCGGTCCGGGAGGAAGGGGCGGAGCGCGGCCTGCGGCTGACCACGGGTCGGTTCGCGGAGGCGGCGCTGGACCTGGCGGCGGAGCTGCCGCAGATCCACCTGGTGGACGGCGACGGCGTGCGGGAGCTCACCGAGACGCAGCTCGGCATGCGGCTCGGCGTCGGCGGCTGAGACGGGGCCGGGGTCAGGACCCGGGGCCGGGGCCGTTGCGGTAGCGGGAGGGCGGTCGGGCTGAGTGGGCCGGTCGGGCGGGGTCGGTGGCGGTCAGCCGTCGGTGGCGGTGAGGTAGGCCGCGGCGAGCGGCGGCGAGCCCTGGTCGGCCCAGCCGTGGCCCAGGGCGGTGACGTCCAGTTCGCGGCCGCCGGGCAGCACCAGCAGGGGGCGCTCCTCCGGGCCGAGCCGCCAGTGGGTGCCGGGGACGGTGCGGCGCAGCACGGTGCCGAGGTAGAGCCCGGCGTCGTTGCCCAGGCGGTCGGAGAGCCCGGGGTTCTCGCGCCAGCGGGGCAGCAGCTGGTCGAGGGCGGTGAGGGAGCGCTCGCTGTCGTCCAGTCGCACCCCGGCCGAGTCGGCGAGTTCGCGCAGCAGCCCGCACTCGGCGAGCAGTCCGGCCAGTGCGGCTTCGCCGGCGCCGGCCGCGCGGGGGTGCCGTCGCCGGCCGAGGTACCTGCCCATGGGGCCAGGGTGCCAGGGCCCCGGGCGGGCGGCGAGGGGGACCGGCGCCGCGCCGTGCCGCCGCCGGCCGCACTGCCGCACTGCCGTCCTACCCGGCCGCGGCGCCGCTCGGGCGGGCCGTCGGCCCGCCGTACCCGCGCGGTCGCATCGGTCCGGGCCCCCTGGTGGGTGGTGCCGGGCGGGCTGGGAGGATGGGCGTTTCGTTCGGCGGTGTACGAGGAGGGGCCGGGGTGGGTGCGAGGCGGATCGGTGGACCGGGGCCGGGGGTGAGGGGCCGTCACCCTGACGGACCGTCCGGCGGGCGGGCGGCCCGGGGGGCGGAGAGGCTGGCCGGCAGGGCCGGGGGTCTCTGCTCCGGTCCGGGCCGGGCGTCTGTGCCCGTGGGCAGCGGTCCGCGCAGCCGTCCGGCCCCACCGGGAGCGGACGAGCGGGAGGGCCGTCGATGACCGCGGTGCTGGTGGCCGCCGGGGCGTTCCTGATGACGCTGCTCGGCGGACTGGTGGCGCAGCGGGTCGGGGACCGTCGGCACTTGGTGCTGGGGTTCGCGGCCGGGCTGATGCTCGGGGTGGTGGCCTTCGACCTGCTGCCGGAGGCGATGCACGCGGCGCCGCAGGAGCTGCACGGGGTGCCGCAGGCACTGCTGATGTTCGCTGCCGGGTTCCTGGCGATCCACGTGGTGGAGCGGGCGGTGGCGATCCACCGGAGCCACGAGACGGAGTACGCCGAGCACTCGCACGGCCACGCCCACTCCCACGGCCACGCGCACGGCGGCAAGCAGGGCGTCGGACTCACCGCCGCCGGTGCGCTGGTGACGCACAGTCTGATGGACGGATTCGCGATCGGGGCGGCGTTCCAGGCGGGCACCACGGTGGGCACGGTGGTGGCGATCGCGGTCGTGGCGCACGACTTCGCGGACGGGTTCAACACCTACACGATCACCCGGATGTACGGGAACGACCGCCGCCGGGCCTTGACGCTGCTGGGCGCGGACGCGTTGGCGCCCGTGACGGGTGCCGCGATCACGCTGCTGTTCACCATCCCGGAGCAGGCGCTCGGCCTGTACCTGGGGTTCTTCGCGGGGTTCCTGCTCTACCTGGCGACCTCGGACATCCTGCCGGAGGCGCACAGCCCGCACCCGTCCCGCACCACGCTGATCTGCACGGTGCTCGGGGTGGCGTTCATGTGGCTGGTGATCGGCTTCGCCGAGTAGGACCGCCCCCACGGCCGGTCGGCCGGCCCGCCTGACCGTCCGTCAGTGCGTGGCGTCCCACTGCTCGCGGACGGCGGCCAGGGCCGCGGCCACGGCGGGCCGCCGGCTGGTCCTGGTCCGCCAGAGGACGAACACCCGCCGGGCCGGTTCGGGCACCACGGGTCGGGCGACCACCCCGGGCGGCAGCGGGCCGCGGCCGAGCCGGGGGACGAGGCCGAGGCCGAGCCCGGCCTCGATCAGTGCGATCTGGGTCTCGAACTCGCCGACCTGGTAGACCACGTCGGGTTCCTCGCCGGCCTCCCGCATGGTGCGCACCAGCCAGTCGTGGCAGATGTTGCCGGGCGGCACGCTGGTCCAGCGTTGCCCGAGCAGGCGCTGGACGGGGACCACGGCGAGGGCCGCGAGCGGGTGTTCGGCACGCAGCAGCAGGTCGACCGGGTCTTCGCCGAGGTCGAGCCGGGAGAGGCCGTCCTGGACGGGGAGCGGGACGGTGGGCCAGTCCTGGACGAGGGCGAGGTCGACCTCGCCGCGCGCGACGAGTTCGGCGGCCTGGTAGGGGTCGGACTCCAGCAGCCGGACCTCCAGGTCGGGGCAGTCCCGCCGGAGGGCGGCGAGCGCGCCGGGCAGGACGCCGCGGGCGCCGGTGGCGAAGGAGGCGACCAGCAGACGGCCGACGGCGCGGCCGCGCTGGCGCTCCAGGGTGACCTCGGCCTGTTCGACCAGGGCGAGCACCTCACGGGCGGTGTCGGCGAGGGTGCGGGCGGCGTCGGTGAGGACCACGCCGCGGCCCTGCTTCTCCAGCAGTACGGTGCGGGTCTCCCGCTCCAGCTTGGCGATCTGCTGGGAGACCGCCGAGGGGGTGAAGCCGAGTGCGGCGGCCGCGCCGCCGACCGATCCGTGCACGGCGACGGCGTGCAGGGCGCGGAGCCGTCCGAGGTCCATCACGTGTGCCTCCTCTCCCCGGGCAGCATCGGGCTGTCGGGCTGTCGGGCTGTCGGGCGGGGCAGGCGGGGCGGGCCTGCGCCCGTCATCGTGCAGTGATGCTAAAGCATTCCCTGTAGGACAAGTCGCTGGTGCTACACGATCCCGCCGGGCCATGCTGACGGGCATGCAGATGAGCCCCCGTCACATCGCCCTCGCCGTGCTGGTCGCCGCCGTGTGGGGGGTCAACTTCGTGGTGATCCACGTGGGCCTGGGCCACTTCCCGCCGTTCCTGTTCGGGGCGCTGCGGTTCGCGGTGGTGGCGGTTCCGGCGGTGTTCTTCGTGGGGCGGCCGCGGGTGGCGTTCCGCTGGGTGGTGGCGGTGGGGCTGACGCTCGGAGTGGCCAAGTTCGGGCTGCTGTTCTTCGCGATGAACGCGGGGATGCCCTCGGGACTGTCGTCGCTGGTACTGCAGAGCCAGGCGGTCTTCACGGCGGTGTTCGCCGCCGTGCTGCTGCGCGAGCGTCCGCCGGTGCAGCGGATCGCCGGGCTGGCGATCGCCTTCGCCGGGATCGGCGTGGCGGCGGTGGACCGCGGGCTGAACGGCCCGGTCGGGGCGTTCGCGCTGGTGATCCTCTCGGCGGCGTTCTGGGGGCTGTCCAACGTGCTGACCAAGAAGGCCGCGCCGGCGGACGCGCTGCGCTGGATGGTCTGGATGAGCGCGGTGCCGGTGCTGCCGCTGCTGGCGCTCTCGCTGCTGTTCGAGGGTCCGTCGGCGGCGGGGGAGGCGTTCGCGGCGCTGAGTCCGGCCGGGATCGGGGCGGTGCTCTACGTCGGGCTGGGGTCGACCCTGTTCGGCTTCATGGCCTGGAGCTTCCTGCTGGGGCGCTACGACGCCTCGGCGGTGGCGCCGTACTCGCTGCTGGTGCCGGTCTTCGGGATGTCCTCGTCCTGGTTGCTGCTGGGGGAGGGGATCAGCCCGCTGGGGGCCGGGGCCGCGCTGCTGGTGGTGCTCGGCATCGGGCTCACCGCGTTGCGTCCGGGGGCGCTGGGTTCCGTCCGGGTGCTCAGCTCCGGTCGGCCGACCGGGCTGCTTCGAAGGCGAGTTCGGCCTGTCGCAGGGCCCGCAGCAGAGCCTCCTGCTCGACTCGGCTGACCGGCCCGAAGTACTCCTGGGCGACCTCCTGGCGGACCAGGCCGATCCGCTCCAGCGCGCCGTGCCCGGCGGCGGTCAGGACCACCCGCACGGCCCGGCGGTCGTCCGGGTCGGGGGTGCGCTCGACCAGGCCGGCCTCCTCCAGGGCGTCCACCACGGTGGTGGCGGAGCGGGGGGCGATGTGGAGGCGTTCGGCGAGTTCGCTCAGCCGCATGGTCTCCCGGCCCTCGCAGCCGGGGGCGTGCGCCAGGGTGCGCAGCGCCCGGGCCTGGCCGGGGGTGATGCCGTAGGGCTCCAGGCGCACCATGGTCTGCCGGCGGATCCGCTTCATCGCCCGGGTCAGTGCGTCGGCGAGGTCCGCGGCGGTCTCGGCGGGCGGCTCGGCGGCGGGCACGGACATGGGGGCGGCTCCTGGGACGGTAGGTGGCCACCAGGGTATCGGGGCTGCCGGAGAGCCCTCCGGGGTGTCGCCGTCGAAATACCTTGAGCTTGACTCACCATTCACTTAGGCTGACCTAATCTTAACCAAGAGGAGTACACCGATGTCCGTTTCCCAGGCCCGTGTCGTCACGGACCGTCCGTCCCGCTACGGCAAGCAGCTGGCTGCCCACATGGGCCGCAAGATCCAGGCCGACTGGTCCGAGGAGAGCGGCCGCGGCGAGCTGGTCTTCAGCGCCGGCACCGCCGTGCTGACCGCCGAGGAGGGTGCCCTGCTGCTGGTGGTCGAGGGCGCCGAGGAGAACCTCCCGCAGCTGGAGGACGTGGTCGGCCGCCACCTGGTCCGCTTCGGCACCCGCGACGAGCTGGTGGTGGAGTGGCAGCGCGAGAGCGGCGCCCCCGGCACCGTTCAGCGCAACGACGCTCCCGAGGAGTAGGGCCGCACCCGAGGAGCAAGGCCGCACCCGAGCAGCAAGGCCGCACCAGCACGGGCGGCCCGCGTCCGACGAGCGGTCAGCTCCGGCGCCGCGCCCACGGGATGACGTACCGCCACAGGCACCAGAGCGCCGTCCCGGTCAGGCACCAGCTGGCCACCACGTCCAGCAGCCAGTGGTAGTCGCTCCACACCAGCCCGGCCCCGACGCCCAGGCAGAGCAGTGCGGTCAGCCCGTACAGCCACTGCCGGGGGCGCCGGGCCAGGGTGGGGCCGAGCAGCAGGGCGGCGGTGCCGTAGGCGAGGGCCGAGGTGGCGGTGTGCCCGGACGGGTACCAGCCGAGCTGATCGGCGGCCAGCGGCACGCCGAACGGGCCGGGGCGGGCGAACAACGCCTTGGCCGGGACCACCAGCAGCGGCACCAGCAGCCCGGCTGCCGCTGCCAACGGCAGCGGGTACCACCAGCGCCGCCGCCCGGCCGTCCGCTCCCGCGCGGCCGCCAGCGCGGCCGCGCCGAGCAGCACCGGCATCGCGGGGAAGGGCCCGCCGAGGTCGGCCAGGCCGGCGCCCAGGTGGTTCAGCAGGGTGCTGTGCAGACCGGTGCGGACGGCCCGGGTGGAGCGCCTGGCCCAGTCGTCCAGCTCCAGCAGCGGACCGTCGGCGGCCACCTGCCAGGAGACCACCGCCAGCACCACGAGCAGCAGCGCCGGGAGCCAGAACCCGCCCAGGACATGCGAGAGCCGCCCCGGAGCAGGGGGGAGAGCTCCGGGGCGGCTGGGGAGATCGCCGTTCCGTGCGCCCCGGGGGGTGTGGGCCGGACGGTCGGTCGATCGGTCCTCGGCTGCCGCTGCCCCCGAGGGGGCGGGTGGCGTCGTCGGTAAGGAGTGTGGCTCGCTGTCCATCTGTCATGACAGTACGTCAGAACCCGGCGGAACAGGGCGGGCCGCGCGGTTTGCCACAGCATCTTCACCACTGCGCGTGCAGCCAGCGCGAGCATTCAGCGTGCGCATCCGACCGGCGCATCCGGCGCAAGCAAACGGAGGGGCCCGGTCCGTGCGGACCGGGCCCCTCGCGCGTGACGCGGCGTCAGGCGGAGCGGACGGTTCAGACCGCCGCGAAGGCGCTCTCGATGATGTCCAGGCCCTCGACCAGCAGGTGCTCCGGCATCACCAGCGGCGGCAGGAAGCGCAGCACGTTGCCGTAGGTGCCGGCGGTCAGCACGACCAGGCCCTCGGCGTGGCAGGCCTTCGCCACCGCGGCGGTGAACTCCGGGTTCGGGTCCTTGGTGCCCGGCTTGACCAGCTCGACCGCGATCATCGCGCCGCGGCCGCGGACCTCGCCGATCACGTCGAACTTCTCCTGCATGGCGCGCAGACGGCCGAGCATGACCTCGCCGATCTGCCGGGCCTTGCCGTTCAGGTCCTCGGACTTCATGGTCTCGATCGAGCCGAGCGCGGCGGCGCAGGCCACCGGGTTGCCACCGTAGGTGCCGCCCAGGCCGCCGGCGTGCGCGGCGTCCATGATCTCGGCGCGGCCGGTCACGGCGGCCAGCGGCAGGCCGCCGGCGATGCCCTTGGCGGTGGTGATCAGGTCCGGGACGATGCCCTCGTCGTCGCAGGCGAACCACTGGCCGGTGCGGCAGAAGCCGGTCTGGATCTCGTCGGCGACGAAGACGATGCCGTTCGCCTTGGCGTACTCGACGATGGCCGGCAGGAAGCCCTTGGCCGGCTCGATGAAGCCGCCCTCGCCCTGGATCGGCTCGATCACGATCGCGGCGACGTTCTCGGCGCCGATCTGCTTGTTGATCAGGTCGATCGCCTGGGCGGCGGCCTCGGGGGCGCAGTTCTCGGCGCCGGTCAGCCAGCGGTAGGGGTAGGCGACCGGGACGCGGTAGACCTCGGGGGCGAACGGGCCGAAGCCCTGCTTGTACGGCATGTTCTTCGCCGTCATGCCCATGGTGAGGTTGGTGCGGCCGTGGTAGCCGTGGTCGAAGACCACGACGGCGGTGCGCTTGGTGTAGGCGCGGGCGATCTTGACCGCGTTCTCGACGGCCTCGGCGCCGGAGTTGAACAGCGCGGTGCGCTTCTCGTGGTCGCCCGGGGTCAGCTCGTTGAGCTGCTCGGCCACGGCCACGTAGCCCTCGTACGGGGTCACCATGAAGCAGGTGTGGGTGAAGGCCTCCAGCTGCGCGGTGGCCTTGGCGACCACGGCGGCCGCGCTGTTGCCGACGTTGGTCACGGCGATGCCGGAGCCGAAGTCGATCAGCGAGTTGCCGTCCACGTCCTCCAGCACGCCGCCGCCGGCGCGCGAGACGTACACCGGCAGGGTGGTGCCGACGCCGGCCGCCACCGCGCCCAGCTTGCGGGCCTGCAGCTCCTGCGACTTCGGGCCCGGGATCGCGGTGACCAGGCGACGCTCCTGCGGAAGCGGCGTTGCAGTGCTCATCGTGTGTTCTCCATGTCTAGGGGCCCGGAATTACGAGGCGCGGTCCTCGCAGGCTACGGCCGGGTACGGCCGCCGGGCATGCGCCACTCGGTAGCAGTGGGCCACCCGAATTGTCCGGGGCGGCCAGCGCACGAGATCAGTTACGCGGCGCCTCCGCTCCACTACATTGGTGCCGACCTTCCAACGGGGGAGCGCGGGCAGAGGGAGCGGGGCCGCCACATGGGACTGGACGGGACCTACGGGCAGCGGGCGGCCGAGCAGGCCCAGGTCGCGGTGCCGCCGCAGCGCGGCGTCGCCCCCTTCGACCTGACCGCCTGGGTGAACGCGCCCAGACCCGAACTCGCCCCCGGCGTCTGGCGGCTGAACCACCGTCAGCGCACCGAGGCCGACCGCGAGGCGGCCGCCGTCCCGGCCGGCCCGCTGCTGTGGCGGGCGGCGCTGAACGCGCTGGTCGCCTGGTTCGCCTACCTCTACGGGGTCGAGCTGGTCTTCTGGGTGGCCGGTCTGCTCGACCTGCTGGACGGCCTCGGCCAGGCCACCTCGGTGATCGCCCTGCTGGTGGTCAACGGCCTGGTGCTCACCGTGGTGATCCGCGTGTTCGGCCGGATGGGCCGCTGGCCCGAGGTCTGGCGCCGCTGGGTCACCCCGCTGCTGGCCCGCACCGTCACCCAGGAGCAGCCGTCCGAGGACGCCGAGCCCGCCGGCCCCACCGACCCGTGGGCCGCACTCCGCCAGGGCGGCGCCGCCGAGGCGGCCCGGCTGCTGGACGGACGGCCGGTCGGCGACGTGGACTACGTCCGGATCCAGCGCGCCTGGGAGACGGTCCGGCAGGACCCGGCGCTGCTGCCCGCCTTCACCGAGCAGGTCGCGGCCCGCGGCCCCGCCGCCTGCGCGCACCCCTCCGAGGCCCGCGACCTGACCGGCCGCGGCCCCGGCCACGACCTGCTGACCCGTCAGGTCCGGCTCGGCGCGGCCCAGGACGTGGTGAAGAACCCGCAGACCCACCGGGCCACCGGCTTCGCCCTCGACCCCGCCCTGCTCGGCACCTCGCTGCTCGCGGTCGGCCCGGCCGGCACCGGCAAGACCGCCGGGCTGGCCCGTCCGCTGGCCGAGGCGCTCTGCCTCCAGGCGCTGGCCGGCACCGCCTGCGCGGTGGTGCTCGGCTCGGCGGAGGCCGATCTCGGCCCGGACGACTGGTACGACGTGGTGATCGCCCCGGGCGACCCGTCCTCCCCATACGGGCTCGACCTGTTCGGCGCCGCCGTCGAGGTGGAGCAGGCGACGGCCCGGCTGGCCGACGCGCTGCTGCCGGACGAGCTGGCGCCGCGCGGCGAGGCGGCCCGGGCCGCGCTCCAGCAGACCGTCGGCCCGTTCCACGCGGCCTACGGCCGCTACCCCGGGGTGCGGGAGCTGCGCGCGCTGCTCGGGGGCGCGGCCGCGGCCTGGCAGACGCTCCGTCAGACCCTCGACGACAACGGCCTGCTGGCCGCGCACGAGGCCGACCTCCAGCACCGGGAGCGCCAGCACGGCCGGGCCGACGACCCGGGCACCCTGCTGGCCGACCGGCTGGCCCTGCTGGACCGCCCGGCCTTCGCCGGGCACTTCCCCGGCGACGGCCCGGGCCGCCCGGCCTTCGCCGGGCACTTCCCCGGCGACGGCCCGGGCCGCCCGGCCTTCGCCATGCGGGCGCTGGACCACCCGCTGCGGGTGCGGGTGAAGCTGCCCGAGCGCGGCCACCCGGAGGCGGCCCGGATGCTGTCGCGGCTGCTCGCCGGCCAGTTCGTCCAGGCGGCCGCGGCCCGCACCGAGCGGGCGCTGTTCGCCGGCCTGGTGGTGGACGACGCCTCGGCGGCGGTGGACGCGCAGGTGATCCGCGGCCTGCAGGGCATGCGCGGGGCCAACGCGGGCGCGGTGCTGCTGCTGCGCACCCTGGTGGACCTGCCGGAGGCGCTGCGCACCGCGCTGTTCGGCGCGGTCGGCTGCCGGATGGCCTTCCCCGGCATCGCGCCCTGGGACGGCAAGCTGTTCTCCGAGGCCTGGGGCACCCACCTGGTCCGCGAGACCGCCGTCACCCACACCCCCGACACCTCCGGCGGGATGTTCCGCAAGGCCGGCCGGGGCCTGCGCAAGGCGCTGTCGGGCACCGCCGCGCAGACCGAGAGCGTCACGGTCCGGGACGTGGAGCGGCACCGCTGGTCACCCTCGGACCTGGCGCACGCGCTGCCGAGCGGGCACGCGGTGATCTCGCTGGCCTCGGTGACGGGTGATCAGGTCCCGCCGCTGCTGGTCGACCTGAGGGGTTAGTACCGGAGGAGGCGCGCGGCGGCGGACTACGGTCCGGAGGATTCGGTCCGTCCGCTTGTCCGGAGCGTCCATAATGGGGGAAGAAGCCCTCATCGCCAGGCCGCAACGGCGCGTCCCCGGCGGCAAACACTCCGAAGGTGCCATGCCCCCCACACTCGCCTCCGTCGTCCGCAACAGCTCGCTCCACCTGACGGTCCTCGCCGGCGCGGACCACCTGGAGCGGCCGGTCCGCTGGGTGCACACCAGCGAGCTGGACGACCCCACTCCGTTCCTGGAGGGCGGGGAGCTGCTGCTCACCACCGGCATCAAGCTGGGCAAGGCGGCCGCCAAGCTCCAGGCGTACGTGCACCGGCTGGCCGACGCGGGGGTGGTCGGGCTCGGCCTCGGCGTCGGGCTCTCGCACACCGAGGTGCCGCAGGCCCTGGTGGACGCCGCCGCCCAGCGCGGCCTGCCGCTGATCCGGGTGCCGGAGGCCACGCCCTTCATCGCGATCAGCAAGGCCGTCTCGGCCGCCCTGGCCGCCGAGCAGTACGAGGCCGTCACCACCAGCTTCGAGGCCCAGGAGGAGCTGACCCGGGCCGCCCTCGGCAAGGACGGCACCACCGCGGTGGTCCGCCGCCTGGCCGCCCGCCTCGGCGGCTGGGCCGCGCTCTACGACGGCTCCGGCGCGCTCTCCGCCGTCGCCCCCGACTGGGCCGCCCGCCGGGCCGGCCGCCTCGCCGCCGAGGTGGACCGGCTGCGCCGCCGTCCGGCCCCCTCCAGCGCCGCGCTGCAGGGCCGCGCCCCCGGCATCGACACCGCCGACGAGGACTACGTGGTGGTCCAGTCGCTCGGCGCCGACCGCCGCGCCCGCGGCTTCCTCGCCGTCGGCACCGAGGACCGGATCACCCCCACCGAGCGCTACGTGCTGAACGCGGCCGTCGCCCTCCTCACCCTCACCCTGGAGCGCTCCCGCGAGCTGCGGCAGGCCGAGGAGCGGATGGGCGCCGCCCTGCTCGGCATGGTGCTGGCCGGCGAGGCGGCGACGGCCCGTCAGGTCGCGGCCGGGCTGTTCGGCGGCCTGCCCGAGGGCACCGTCCGGGTGCTGGTCGGGGGCCTCGGCCCGAACGGCGACCCGGAGGCGCTGAACGAGCTCGGCGACCGGGCCGAGCAGGCCGGCAGCCGGGTCGGCGAGCGGCTGCTGGTCTCCCGCGAGGACGGACCGCACGGCCCCCGGCTCACCGTGCTGGCCCCCGACGGCGGCTCGGCCCACCGCGCCTGCCTGGGCGCGGCCGAGGAGCACGAGGGGATCGCCCTCGGCGTCTCCGCCCCGTGCACCGTGGAGGAGGCGGGCACCGCCTTCGCGCAGGCCGAGCGGGCCCTCGCGGTGGCACTGCGCGGCGGGCGCCGCTCGGTGGACCACGAGGAGGTCGGCGCCGGTTCGCTGCTGCCGCTGCTCGGCGAGGAGGCGGTCACCGCCTTCGCCGAGGGGCTGCTCAGACCTCTGCGCGAGCACGACCGCACCGCCCGCGGCGACCTGGTCGCCTCGCTGCGCGCCTGGCTCTCCCGACACGGTCAGTGGGACGCGGCCGCCGCCGACCTCGGCGTCCACCGGCACACCCTGCGCTACCGGATGAAGCGGGTCGAGGAGCTGCTCGGCCGTTCGCTGGACGACACCGACGTCCGGATGGAGCTCTGGCTGGCGCTGCGCGCGGGCGAGGACTGAGCCTGCTCCGGTGCGCGACGTTCGGTTGCGGCCGCCCAGGGGCGCGGGGCTCTGCTGATACGCGGCTCCGCCGTGCGGGCGCGCTTCGGACGGCGGATCACCGGCAACTGGATCGCCGTCAGCCGGTCGCACGTGCTGCGGCTCCCCCGCGCGCAGTTCCTCGCGCCCCTGGTGGCACAGCCACGTGCGCCCCGAGATCGCCGATCGTCGCCGGGCCACGTGCCGATCCGGAGTAGCGGTGTGCCGCAGTCCGCCGCCGTGTCCAATCCTGCTCGCGCGGGTGCGCCCCTACCGTGGATCCGGTAGAGCACCACACGACGACAGAAGGGGCCGGTACGACCGTGACCACCACCCATGAGTTCTGGCTGGCCGGCCGCAAGGCGTCGGGCGACGCCGAGTTCGAGGTCCGCCACTCGTACGACGGCAGCCTGGTCGGCAAGGTCAGCATCCCGACCGACGCCCAGGTCGAGGAGGCGCTGGACGCCGCCGTCGCGGTAGCCCCGGCCCTGGCCGCCACCCCCGCGCACGTGCGCGCCACCGCGCTGGACCACGTGGCCCGCCGGCTGACCGAGCGGACCGAGGAGATCGCCCGCCTGATCACCGCCGAGAACGGCAAGCCGATCAAGTGGGCCCGCGGCGAGGTCGGCCGCGCCGCCTCGGTGTTCCGCTGGGCCGCCGAGGAGGCCCGCCGGACCAACGGCGAGACCATGCGCCTGGACACCGACCCGGGCGGCGTGGGCCGCTTCGCGGTGGTGCGCCGCTTCCCGCGCGGCGTGGTGCTGGGCATCGCCCCGTTCAACTTCCCGCTCAACCTGGTCGCCCACAAGATCGCCCCGGCGATCGCGGTCGGCGCTCCGATCATCCTCAAGCCGGCCCCCGCCACCCCGCTCTCCGCGCTGGTGCTCGGCGAGATCCTGGCCGAGACCGAGCTGCCGGCCGGCTCCTGGTCGGTGCTGACGGTCGAGAACGAGAAGATGCCCGCCCTGGTGCAGGACAAGCGCCTGCCGGTGATCTCCTTCACCGGTTCGGACAAGGTCGGCTACCAGATCATGGACTCGGTGCCGCGCAAGCACGTCACCCTGGAGCTCGGCGGCAACGCCGCCGCCGTGGTGCTCGCCGACTGGTCGTCCGAGGCCGACCTGGAGTGGGCCGCCACCCGGATCGCGATGTTCTCCAACTACCAGGGCGGCCAGTCCTGCATCTCGGTGCAGCGCGTGATCGCCGACGCCTCGGTCTACGACGCGCTGGTGGAGAAGGTCGTCGCCAAGGTCGGCGCCCAGGTCACCGGCAACCCCTCCGACGACTCGGTGGACGTCGGCCCGCTGGTGGACGAGAACGCCGCCAAGCGCGTCGAGGCCTGGGTCGAGGACGCCGTGACCAAGGGCGCCAAGGTGCTGGCGGGCGGTACCCGCGAGGGTGCCACCTACGCCCCCACCGTGCTGGCCGAGCTGCCCGCGGACGCCATCCTGGCCAAGGCCGAGGTCTTCGGCCCGGTGCTCTCGCTGCACAAGGTCGACTCCACCGACGAGGCCTTCGCGCTGGTCAACGACTCGCCGTTCGGTCTGCAGACCGGCGTCTTCACCCACGACCTGCAGGCCGCCTTCAAGGCCCACCAGGTGCTCGAGGTCGGCGGCGTGATCATCGGCGACGCCCCGTCCTACCGCGCCGACCAGATGCCGTACGGCGGCGTCAAGGACTCCGGCGTCGGCCGCGAGGGCGTCAAGTACGCGATGGGCGACTTCACCTACGAGAAGGTCATGGTCCTCACCGGCCTCGACCTCTGAGCCACCCCCTGAAGCACCTTCTGATGCCCCGTCACCGACCGCTGGTGACGGGGCATCGGCCCGTCTTGACACCTCCCCGGGGCGGGCGTAGTCCGGAAGGACAGGAAGGGAGGTCGTCATGCTGGGTGACCTCATCGGACAGGAATCGGGGACGATCACCGGCCGTCGCGTGGTCGGTGGCGAGCACGGCCTGGCCCCGACGGTGGAGACCTCGTTCGCGGCCGGCGGCACGCTGCTCGGCGTCGAGGTGCAGGACATGGGGACCTACCAGGCGCGGATGCGCGCCGACGGGACCCTGGAGGGTGAGGGCCACGGCGTGCTGATGGGCCCGGGCGGCGCGAACGCGACCTGGCACGGCTGGGGCGTCGGCAGCTTCACGGAGAACGGCAACAGCTGGCGCGGCGCGCTGATCTACACCAGTGGCTCGCCCGAGTTCGCCGCACTGCGCGGCAAGGTCGGCGTCTTCGAGTGGGAGGTGGCGGCGGACGGCACGGCCGAGGGGAAGCTCTGGGCCTGGCAGTGAGCGCCCCGTCCGACAGGACACAATGGGGCGCATGACTTCGCTCGCCCACCCGCAGCTGCGCTTCTCACCCGTCGTCAGGGACCCGGAGGGGCCCCGGGAACTGGTGATCCTCGGATCGACCGGCTCGATCGGCACCCAGGCCATCGACGTGGTGCTGCGCAACCCCGGCCGGTTCAAGGTGGTCGCCCTCTCGGCGGCCGGCGGCCGGGTCGCCCTGCTCGCCGAGCAGGCGATGGAGCTGGGCGTGCACACCGTGGCGGTGGCCGACGAGGCCGTCGTCCCGGCGCTGCGCGAGGCGCTCGCCGCCCGGGCTGCCGGGCGGCCGCTGCCCGAGGTGCTGGCGGGCCCGGACGCGGCCACCGAGCTGGCCGCGATGGAGTGCCACTCGGTGCTCAACGGCATCACCGGCTCGATCGGCCTGCGGCCCACCCTGGCCGCCCTGCGGGCCGGCCGGGTGCTGGTGCTGGCCAACAAGGAGTCGCTGATCGTCGGCGGCCCGCTGGTCAAGGCGGTCGCGAAGCCGGGCCAGATCGTGCCGGTGGACTCCGAGCACGCCGCGCTCTTCCAGGCGCTGGCCGGCGGTACCCGCTCCGATGTGCGCCGTCTGGTGGTCACCGCCAGCGGCGGCCCGTTCCGCAACCGCACCCGG
The DNA here is from genome assembly GCF_053596675.1 of Kitasatospora sp. NPDC001664. NCBI lineage: Bacteria > Bacillati > Actinomycetota > Actinomycetes > Kitasatosporales > Streptomycetaceae > Kitasatospora > Kitasatospora sp. NPDC001664. The sequence continues at coordinate 45,114 of NZ_JBSFGS010000038.1, read as the reverse complement.
GACGAGCTGGCCGGGGTGACGCCGGACCAGGCACTGGCCCACCCGACCTGGGCGATGGGCCCGGTGGTCACCATCAACTCCGCCACCCTGGTCAACAAGGGCCTGGAGGTGATCGAGGCGCACCTGCTCTACGACGTCCCGTTCGACCGGATCGACGTGGTGGTGCACCCCCAGTCGGTCGTCCACTCGATGGTCGAGTTCACCGACGGCTCCACCCTGGCCCAGGCCAGCCCGCCGGACATGCGGATGCCCATCGCGCTCGGCCTCGGCTGGCCCGACCGGGTGCCGGACGCCGCCCCCGGCTGCGACTGGACCAAGGCCGCCACCTGGGAGTTCTTCCCGCTCGACACCGACGCCTTCCCGGCCGTCGACCTGGCCCGCGAGGTGGGTACGCTCGGCGGGACCGCCCCGGCGGTCTTCAACGCCGCCAACGAGGAGTGCGTGGACGCTTTCCTCAAGGGGCGGCTCCCCTTCACCGGAATCGTGGACACTGTGGCGAAGGTGGTGTCCGAACACACGGTGGGAACTTCGCTCACGGTGGAGGACGTACTCCACGCGGAGACCTGGGCACGTGCCCGGGCCCGCGAGCTGGCAGCCGGCTAGCGAGCAGACCTAGGGAGCGGCATGACGGAGGCTCAGCGGTGACATTGGTGTGGTGGGGCCTGGGCATCCTGGTCTTCTTCGGCGGCCTGCTGTTCTCGATCGCCTGGCACGAGCTGGGCCACCTGTCCACCGCCAAGCTCTTCGGCATCCGGGTGCCGCAGTACATGGTCGGCTTCGGCCGCACCGTCTGGTCCCGGAAGAAGGGCGAGACCGAGTACGGCCTCAAGGCGATCCCGCTCGGCGGGTACATCCGGATGATCGGGATGTTCCCGCCGGGCGAGGACGGCCGGATCACCCAGCGCTCCAGCTCGCCCTGGCGGACGATGATCGAGGACGCCCGGGAGGCCTCCTACGAGGAGATCAAGCCCGGCGACGAGGACCGGATGTTCTACACCCGGAAGCCGTGGAAGCGCGTCATCGTGATGTTCGCCGGGCCGTTCATGAACCTGGTCCTGGCCTTCGCGCTCTACCTCGCCGTGCTGATGGGCGTCGGTCAGCTGAACGCCGTGCCCACCGTCTCCTACGTCAACAAGTGCGTGGTGGCGGTCGGCCAGCCGACCGACAAGTGCCCCGACGGCGCGCCCGACAGCCCGGCCCTGCAGGCCAAGCTGCAGGAGGGCGACACCTTCCTCTCCTTCGGCGGCGTCCCGGTCACCGACTACAAGCAGCTCCAGGGCGAGATCCGCAAGGCCGCCGGGAAGCAGGTGTCGATCGTGGTCGAGCGGGGCGGCCGGCAGGTCACCCTGACGGCCAAGCCGGAGAAGAACGTCGTCCAGAAGATCGACGAGGACGGGTACCCGGTCAAGGGCGAGACCGTCGAGGCGGGCTTCCTGGGCTTCGCCCCGCGCCAGGTCATGCAGACCCTGACCTTCGGCGAGAGCGTCGACCAGATGGGCACCATGGCCCAGAACGGCATCTCCTCGCTGATCGCTCTGCCCGGCAAGATCCCCGGCCTGTGGCACGCCATCGTCAGCGACGACCCGCGCCCGGCCGACTCCCCGATGGGCATGGTCGGCGCGGCCCGGATCGGCGGCGAGATGTTCGAGATGGACATCCCCTCCTCCAGCAAGGTGGTCGGCATGGTCCAGCTGCTGGCCGGGATCAACCTCTCGCTCTTCCTCTTCAACATGCTCCCGCTGCTCCCGCTGGACGGCGGCCACATCGCGGGCGCCCTGTGGGAGTCGGTCCGCCGCCGCTGGGCCAAGCTGTTCCGCCGCCCCGACCCGGGCCCGTTCGACGTGGCCAAGCTGATGCCCGCCGCGTACGTGGTGGCCGGTGTGTTCATCTGCTTCACCGCGTTGGTGATGGTGGCCGACCTTGTCAACCCCATCCGCCTGAACTGACCCGGTTCCGTCGGGTACGTGCGTTGGCCACCTCGCCCGTGCCGTACCGTTGGACGCCGGGCGCCTCCTGACTACCGGGGCGCCCGGCCCGGCCGGAGCCGATGGCCGGACCACCACCGCACCCCTGGGGAACCTGCGCACATGTCCGCGATCTCGCTCGGAATTCCGTCCCTGCCGCTCAAGCCGCTGGCGACCCGTCGCGTCTCCCGGCAGATCATGGTCGGCAACGTCCCGGTCGGCGGCGACGCCCCGGTCTCGGTCCAGTCGATGACCACCACCGTCACCGCCGACATCAACGCCACGCTGCAGCAGATCGCCCAGCTGACCGCCTCCGGCTGCCAGATCGTGCGGGTGGCCGTCCCGACCCAGGACGACGCCGACGCGCTGGCCGTCATCGCCAAGAAGTCGCAGATCCCGGTGATCGCGGACATCCACTTCCAGCCCAAGTACGTCTTCGCCGCGATCGACGCCGGCTGCGCCGCGGTCCGGGTCAACCCGGGCAACATCAAGCAGTTCGACGACAAGGTCGGCGAGATCGCCAAGGCGGCCAAGGACGCCGGCACGCCGATCCGGATCGGCGTCAACGCCGGCTCGCTCGACAAGCGCCTGCTGGAGAAGTACGGCCGGGCCACCCCCGAGGCGCTGGTGGAGTCCGCGCTCTGGGAGTGCTCGCTGTTCGAGGAGCACGACTTCCGCGACATCAAGATCTCGGTCAAGCACAACGACCCGGTCGTGATGATCAACGCCTACCGCCAGCTGGCCGCCGCCTGCGACTACCCGCTGCACCTCGGCGTCACCGAGGCCGGCCCGGCGTTCCAGGGCACCATCAAGTCGGCGGTCGCCTTCGGCGCGCTGCTGGCCGAGGGGATCGGCGACACCATCCGGGTCTCGCTGTCCGCGCCGCCGGCCGAGGAGATCAAGGTCGGCATCCAGATCCTGGAGTCGCTGAACCTCCGTCAGCGCGGCCTGGAGATCGTCTCCTGCCCGTCCTGCGGCCGCGCCCAGGTCGACGTCTACAAGCTCGCCGAGGAGGTCACCGCCGGCCTCGAGGGCATGGAGGTGCCGCTGCGCGTCGCCGTCATGGGCTGCGTCGTGAACGGCCCGGGCGAGGCCCGCGAGGCCGACCTCGGCGTCGCCTCCGGCAACGGCAAGGGCCAGATCTTCGTCAAGGGCGAGGTCATCAAGACCGTCCCCGAGTCGAAGATCGTCGAGACCCTGATCGAGGAGGCCCTCAAGCTGGCCGAGCAGATGCAGGCCGACGGCGTGGAGTCCGGCGCGCCGGTCGTGACCGCCGCCGAGTAGTGCATTCCGGGAGGTGCGGGCGCTCGCTCGCTCGCACCTCCTCTCCGGCGGGGCGGGCGGAGTAGGGTGCGACAAGCGTTCCTAGTGGTGAGGTGCCCGTGCTCGATCGAGGTGTGATGCTCCCCGGCCCGTTCCAGGTGGCCCGGGCCCTGGCGACCACCCGGGTGCTCGACCCCCAGGACCTCGACGAGGCGCTGGAGATCCTGCACCGGGACCCGGTCGCCAACGCCTTCGTCGCCACCCGGGTGGAGGCCGTCGGGCTCGACCCCTGGCGGCTCGGCGGCGAGATGTGGGGCTGGTACGACGCGGACGGCCGGCTGGAGTCCCTCTGCTACGCCGGGGCCAACCTGGTGCTGGTCGACGCCGGCCCCGAGGCCGTCCGCGCCTTCGCCGAGCGGGCCCGCCGCCAGGGCCGCCGCTGCTCCTCCATCGTCGGCCCCGCCGGGCCCACCGCGGCCCTCTGGGCCTGCCTGGAGCGCAGCTGGGGCCCCGCCCGCGAAGTCCGCGCCCACCAGCCGCTGATGGCCACCCAGAGCCCCGCCCCGGCCTCGATCACCCCCGACCCGCTGGTCCGCCGGGTCCGCAAGAACGAGGTCGACGCCCTGATGCCGGCCTGCGTCGCGATGTTCACCGAGGAGGTCGGCATCTCCCCGCTGGCCGGCGACGGCGGCCTGCTCTACCAGGCCCGGGTCGCCGAACTGGTCGGCGGCGGCCGCTCCTTCGCCCGCTTCGACGAGGACGGCTCGGTGGTCTTCAAGGCCGAGATCGGCGCCGTCACCGCCGGCGCCTGCCAGATCCAGGGCGTCTGGGTCGCCCCCGCCCACCGCGGCCGGGGCCTCTCCGTCACCGGCATGGCCGCCGTCCTCGACATCGCCCTGCGCGAGGTCGCCCCGACCGTCTCGCTGTACGTCAACGACTACAACCTCCGCGCCCGCGCCAGCTACGCCCGGGTCGGCTTCCGCGAGATCGGCGCCTTCATGAGCGTGCTGTTCTGACGCCCGTTCAGCCCGCCGTCCGGCCGGAGCCGAGCTCCGCCACCACCCGGGGCGGGGAGGACCGCGGTCACCACGGCGAGGAACGCCAGGAACCCGTTGGACGGGTTGCGGTACATCGTCATGGTGGTCCGGCAGCCTTTCGTGATCTTCCCCGGCGCAGGGAGACGTACGTCGGGGAGGCGGGGAGAGTAACGTCCGGGGGCATGGAGCAGCTGACCGAGGTGACGATCGAGGCCGTGGAGTTGGCGGCGTGGGCGGCGGAGGCACTGGAGGTGCAGGCGGTCGCCTTCGGGCTGACGGCCGACGAGGTGGCGGTGCGGCTCCAGATCGTGCGGCGGCACGCGCTGCAGCCGGGGGTGCTGGCCTTCGGGGCGTTCAGCGGGCAGCGGTTGGTGGGCTTCGGGTACGGGATGCCGAACCGGCGCGAGCACTGGTGGAGCACGGTGATCGAACCGCACCTGGAGCACAACGGGTACGGCGACTGGCTGGACGGGACCTTCGCGGTGACCGAGCTGCACGTGCTGCCCGGCTTCCAGGGGCAGGGGGTGGGGACGCGGCTGATCCGGACCCTGACGGAGTGTTCGGGGGCGGACCGCAGCATCCTGTCGGCGATCGACGCCGAGACGCCCGCCCGCCGGCTCTACCGCTCGCTCGGCTACCAGGACCTGGCGCGGATGGTGGTGTTCCCGAACACGGTCCGTCCGTACGCGGTGATGGGGGCTCGACTGCCGCTGCTTCAGAGCCAGTCGGCGAACTCCAGGTAGAGCTCGGCGGTGTCGGTGGCGCCCGCCTCCAGGTGGCGCAGACCGGCCTCGACGGTCCGGAAGAGGGTCCAGCCGCGCAGCCGGTCGTGGTCCACCTCGACGGCGTCGGCGAGCTGGTGGAGGCGGCGGCGGACGGCGCCGCGCTGGCCGGGGGAACCGGCCAGGGTGTCCATCCGGTCCTGGGCCAACCGGGCCAGGTCCCAGGCGCGTTCGCCGACCAGGGGGCGGGGGGAGACGGCCAGCCAGGGGGAGCGGTCGGCGGCCAGCACCTTGCCGTGGTGGAAGTCGCCGTGCAGCAGGTACGACTCCGCGCCGGAGCCGAGGAGGCCGGTGGCCAGCTCCACCGCCTCGTCGGCCAACGGCGCCGCCTCCGGGGCGAGTTCGCGACGGCGTCGGACGCCGTCCGCCAGCTCGGCGACCCGCTCGGCCAGCGGGGTGAGGGCGTGGCCGTCCGGCGGTGCGGTCCAGAGCCGCTGGAGCAGTCCGGCCGCCTCCAGCATGGCCTTGGCCTCGGCCAGCGAACGCAGCGGGATGTCCCCGTGCAGGCGCTCCAACAGCAGTGCGCCGTCGGCCGGTTCGGCGGCCAGCGCCAGGACGGCGCCGCGTCCGGCCCAGTGGGCGAGCGCTTCGTGCTCCCGGGCGTTCTCGGGGGTGACCAGGGAGGTCTTCAGGACGGCCGGGGAGCCGTCCTCCCGCCGTACGGTGCAGACCAGCGAGAGCCGGCCGCCGGGCTCCACCACCCGCTCGGGGGTGAGCTCCCAGCGCTCCAGCCCGGTGCGGACCAGTCCGGGCAGGGCGGACAGCCAGGCCGCTCCCTCGGCGCCGTACCGGGACCGGACGGCCTCCGCGAGCCGCGCCGGGACGGTGATCTGCTGCCCTGCTGCTGCCGACATGCTGGCCTCTCGGTTGGCACCACCCGGCCGGGCCGGTGCGGCGGTTCACCCGCTCATTGTCGGCCATGGCGGTGAAACCGCTGGTCAGGGGCCCGGCGTGGCGTGCCGACGGTCCGTCAGGAAGCGCCGCCGGCCGGTCGGTTGAGGAAGGCTCAGGAGGCGGAGGGCGACGGCGAGGCGGGGCCGCCGGTGGCCGGGAGGCCGGGGAACGCGGTGAGGTCGCCGCCCCAGCGGCGGGCGTTCAGGGCGGCCTCGCGCAGCGCGGTGGCGGCGCTCTGCCGCAGCTCGCCGGTGGAGGCGGAGACCAGGCCCGCGTACACGCCGGCGAGCTGCACCTCGATGTGGGCGGCCAGCTGGCGGGCGGTCTCCGGGCTGTTCACGGTGAAGGGCAGCTGGTACCCGGCCGCGGCGGCGGTCGGGGTGGCCGACCCGGCGGCCAGCCGGCGCTGCCAGGTGTCCCGCTGCGCCTGGTGCGCGGCGAACACCGAGTGCGCCTCGGCCCGGCCCGGCCCCGGGATGCGGGCACCGACCACGCCGTAGCCGTAGACGGCGGCGTGCTCGGCGGCGAGCGCGGTCTGCAGGGCGGTGGCCGTGGCGGCGGGCAGCGGCACCGGCTTGGGGGAGGCGGTCCCGGAGCCGGCCCCGGAGGGCGAGGCGGAGGGGGAACCCGAGGCGGACGCCGACCCGCTCGCCGACCCGGAGGCGGACGCGGCGGCCGAGCCGTCCCCGGGTGCCGCGACCGGAGTGCGGTCGCCCAGCGCGGCGGCGTGCACCGCCCCCGAGGCGGCGACCACCGCCAGCAGCTTGGCCAGCTCCGGCGAGGCGCCCGCGAGCTGCGCCAGCCGGGCCTGGGCGGTGGTCCGCTCGGCGGCCGCCAGCTGCGCGACCGAGCCCACCGCGCCGTCGCCGCCGGAGGCCGCGGGGGAGGCCGGGACGGCCTGGGCGGTCGGGGCGGCGGACCCTCCGCCGGACAGCCCGGCCGCCAGCAGGGCGCGGTGCTCGGCCACCTCGGCCCGCAGCGCCTTCACCTGCTCGGCCTGGGCCCCGGCCGAGGCGGCCACCGCGTCGTACCCGGCGAGCAGCCGGTCGGTGTCGGCCACCGCCTTGGCCCGCACCGGCCGGTCGGCGTCCTCCCGTTGGCGCTGCTCGGCCGCCGGCCCGTCCTCGTCGGTGCAGCCGCAGACCAGCAGCGAGGCGCCGGTCAGTGCGCCGAGCGCGAGCAGGCTGCGCCGGGTGAGGGACGGCATCGGTGGGGCTCCCGGGTGAAGTCGTGGGAGGGCGTGGGCGGCCCCCCGGTGGCCCGTGCATCATGACAGACGGCCTGCGGCACCGTTGTGACCTTGCTCGCAGCGCGCCCGGCGCACGGGGCCCGCGCGCCGGACGGAGTCGGTGGAACGGCCCGCGACCGGATAGGCTTGCCGCTGCGCTGAGAAGCGAGCCCTACCGACAACAGCAGACGCGGCCGAGGAGTCACCCGGATGAGCACCACCCCCACTGACCGGCTGCGCGCGTTGTTGGAGCCGCTGGCGGCCGAGGCCGGTCTCGACCTCGAGGACGTCACCGTCACCCAGGCGGGCAACCGCCGCCAGGTGCAGATCGACGTGGACGCCGACGGCGGGGTCGACCTGGACGCGATCGCGGACTTCAGCCGGGTGGTCAGCGAGAAGCTGGACGCCGCCGAGGACGTGATGGGCTCCGCCCCGTACGTGCTGGAGGTCGGCTCCCCGGGGGCCGAGCGCCCGCTGCGCGAGCCCCGCCACTGGCACCGGGCCACCGGCCGCCTCGCCAAGATCCACCTGGTGGACGGCGGCGAGATCACCGCCCGGGTGCTGGAGAGCGACGAGGACGGCGCGCTGGTCGAGGTGCAGCCGGTGAAGGGCCGCGGCAAGCCCAAGGAGCGCCGCCTGGAGTTCTCCGAGGTGGCCCGGGCCCGGGTCCAGGTCGAGTTCAACCGCAAGGAAGACGAGGGGCTGCTCGACGAGTCCGCGCCCGTCGAGGACGACACCGACGAAGACGCCGACGACGAGTGAGCACCACCCCGAACATGACCGTGAAGAGAGAAGAGGAGGCGTAGCCGTGGACATCGACATGAGCGCCCTGCGTGGGCTGGTTACCGAGAAGAACATCCCGTTCGACCTGTTGGTCGAGTCGATCGAGTCGGCCCTCCTCATCGCGTACCACCGCACCGAGGGCTCCCGCCGCCGCGCGCGGGTGGAGCTGAACCGCAAGACCGGGCACGTCACCGTCTGGGCCCTGGAGGACGCCTCCGAGCTGGACGAGGGCGTCGAGCCCAAGGAGTTCGACGACACCCCGAGCGGCTTCGGCCGGATCGCCGCCTCCACCGCCAAGCAGGTGATCCTGCAGCGCCTGCGCGACGCCGCCGACGAGAAGACCTTCGGCGAGTACGCGGGCAAGGAGGGCGACATCGTCACCGGTGTCGTCCAGCAGGGCAACGACCCCAAGAACATCCTGGTCGACATCGGCAAGCTGGAGGCCATCCTCCCGCCGCAGGAGCAGGTCCCGGGCGAGGTCTACGCCCACGGCACCCGCCTGAAGTGCTACGTGGTGGCCGTCCGCCGCGGTGTCCGCGGCCCGTCCGTGACGCTGTCCCGGACCCACCCCAGCCTGGTGAAGAAGCTGTTCGCGCTGGAGGTCCCGGAGATCGCCGACGGCACCGTCGAGATCGCCGCGATCGCCCGCGAGGCCGGCCACCGCACCAAGATCGCCGTCTGGTCCCGCCGGGCCGGCCTGAACGCCAAGGGCGCCTGCATCGGCCCGATGGGCACCCGGGTGCGGAACGTGATGGCCGAGCTGCACGGCGAGAAGATCGACATCGTGGACTGGTCCGAGGACCCGGCCGAGATGGTCGCCGCCGCGCTGTCCCCCGCACGGGTGAGCAGCGTGGAGATCGTTGACTACGGTCAGCGCTCCGCACGGGTGATCGTGCCGGACTACCAGCTCTCGCTGGCGATCGGCAAGGAGGGCCAGAACGCCCGCCTGGCCGCCCGTCTGACCGGCTGGCGGATCGACATCCGGCCGGACACCGAGGCCCCCGCGGAGGACGATCGCCGGGAATCCCGGGCCGAGTAGTCACGTTGTAGACGTCCTACCGCGATCGGCGGGGCGGCGTCATGTCCCTCCGGAGGGGTAGACTTGAGCTTGTCTGGCCGGACGCATGTCCGAGCATGCCCGGAACGCACCTGCGTGGGCTGCCGCAAGCGCGCGGCCAAGCACCAGCTGTTGCGTGTCGTGGCGGTCGAGGGCATCTGCGTCCCCGACCTCCGCGGCGCACTGCCCGGCCGGGGCGCACACCTGCACCCCGACCTGGCCTGCCTCGACCTCGCGGTCCGCCGCCGGGCGTTCCCCCGGGCCTTCCGGCTCCAGGGGACGCTCGACACCGCGGCGCTGCGCGAGCACGTCGAGCAGCGGGCGGGTGACATCCCGCCAGGCTGAGAGAACCACCGCAACAAGCACCGGGAGGGCCGGCAGGCCCGCGCCCGGTGCGCACCACGTCAGGTACCTCGCGAGTTGGAAGTAGGTCGAGATTGCGATGAGCACTCGATGAGTACGCGATGAGTACGCCCATGAAGTAGCGATGGTCCGGCGGACGAATACCCCGGACACGTAGACAGGAGCGAAGTGGCTAAGGTCCGGGTATACGAGCTCGCCAAGGAGCTCGGCATGGAGAGCAAGGCCGTCATGGCCAAGCTCACCGAGCTGGGTGAGTTCGTCCGTTCGGCGTCCTCGACGATCGAGGCGCCGGTCGTGCGCAAGTTGACTGACGCTTTGGGAGTGGCTGCCCCCTCGGGCAGCGGTGCTGCCAAGCCTGGCCCGCGGAAGCCCGCGGCGCCCCAGCCCACCGGCGGTGCCGGTGCGGCCGCACCCAAGCCGGGTGCCCCCACCCCCGGACCGCGGCCCGCCGCGACTCCGGGTCCCCGTCCGACCCCGGCCGCCGCGGCTCCCGCCGCCCCGGCCGCCCCCGCCGCGCCGAAGCCGGCCGGCGCCCCGACGCCGGGCCCGCGCCCGGCGGCCCGCCCCGCTGCCCCGGCCGCTCCGGCCGCCCCGGCGGCGGAGTTCTCCTCCCCGGCTCCCGCCGGTGAGGCCCCGGCCCGTCCGGCCGCCCAGGCCGCTCGTCCGGCGAACCCCGCCAACCCGGCCGCCCGTCCGGGCCCGCGCCCGGCCGGCCCGCGCCCGGGCAACAACCCCTTCACCTCCGGCTCCGCGACCGGCATGGGCCGCCCCGGCGACCGTCGTCCGGCCGCGCCGGGTGGCGACCGTCCGCGTCCGGCCGGTGCGCCGGGTGCCGGTGCGCCGCGTCCCGGTGGCGACCGTCCGCGTCCGGCCGGTGCGCCGGGTGCCGGTGCCCCCCGTCCGGGTGGCGACCGTCCGCGTCCGGGTGGCGCTCCGGGCCAGGGTGCCCCGCGTCCCGGTGGCGACCGTCCGCGTCCGGCCGGTGCGCCGGGTGCCGGTGCCCCCCGTCCGGGTGGCGCTCCGCGTCCCGACGGGATGCCCCGTCCGGCCGGTCCGCGTCCGGGTGCCCCGAGCCCCTCGGGCATGCCCCGTCCGAACCCCGGCATGATGCCGCAGCGTCCGGGCCCGCGCCCGGGCCCGGGTGCCGGTGGCCGTGGCCCCGGTGGTCCCGGTGGCCGTCCGGGTGGTCCGGGTGCCGCGGGCGGTGCCCGTCCGGGCTTCGCCGGTCGTCCGGCCGGTCCGGGCTCGCGTCCGGCCGGTGGCGGCTTCGGCGGCCCGCGTCCGGGTGGTGCCGGTGGCGGCGGCGGCTTCGCCGGCGGCGGTGCCCGTCCGGGTGGCTTCAGCGGCCGTCCGGGTGGTCCGGGTGCCCGTGGTGGCACGCAGGGTGCGTTCGGCCGTGGCCCCGGTGGCCGTCCGGCCCGTGGCCGCAAGTCGAAGCGGGCGAAGCGCCAGGAGTACGAGGCCATGCAGGCCCCGTCGGTCGGCGGCGTGATGCTGCCGCGCGGCAACGGCCAGTCCGTTCGCCTGTCGCGGGGCTCGTCCCTGACGGACTTCGCCGAGAAGATCAACGCCAACCCGGCCGCGCTCGTCTCGGTGATGTTCAACCTCGGTGAGATGGTCACCGCGACCCAGTCGGTCTCCGACGACACGCTCCAGATGCTGGCCGAGGAGATGGGCTTCCAGCTGGAGATCGTCAGCCGGGAGGACGAGGACCGCGAGCTGCTCGAGTCCTTCGACATCGACTTCGGTGCCGACGAGGGCGACGAGGAGATGCTGGCCGCGCGTCCGCCGGTGGTCACCGTCATGGGTCACGTCGACCACGGTAAGACCCGCCTGCTCGACGCCATCCGCAAGTCCAACGTGGTGGCGGGCGAGGCCGGTGGCATCACCCAGCACATCGGTGCGTACCAGGTCGTCACCACGGTGAACGGCGAAGAGCGCCCGATCACCTTCCTCGACACCCCGGGTCACGAGGCGTTCTCCGCCATGCGTGCCCGTGGTGCCAAGTCCACCGACATCGCGATCCTGGTGGTCGCGGCCAACGACGGCGTCATGCCGCAGACGGTCGAGGCGTTGAACCACGCCAAGGCCGCCGGCGTGCCGATCGTGGTCGCGGTCAACAAGATCGACGTCGAGGGCGCGGACCCGACCAAGGTCCGCGGCCAGCTGACCGAGTTCGGTCTGGTGGCCGAGGAGTACGGCGGCGACACCATGTTCGTCGACATCTCCGCCCGCCAGGGCCTGCACATCGACTCCCTGCTGGAGGCCGTGGTCCTGACCGCGGACGCCTCGCTCGACCTCCGGGCCAACCCGGAGCAGGACGCGCAGGGCATCGCGATCGAAGCCCACCTCGACAAGGGCCGCGGCGCCATGGCGACCGTGCTCGTGCAGCGCGGTACCCTCCGCGTCGGTGACTCGATCGTGGTCGGCGACGCCTACGGCCGCGTCCGCGCGATGCTGGACGAGAACGGCAACAGCCTCGCCGAGGCCGGCCCGTCCCGCCCGGTGCTGCTGCTCGGTCTGACCTCGGTGCCCCGCGCCGGCGACAGCTTCATCGTCGTCGACGAGGACCGCACGGCCCGTCAGATCGCCGAGAAGCGCTCGGCCCGCGACCGCAACGCCGCCTTCGCGCAGCGTCGGGTCCGGATCTCGCTCGAGGACCTGGACAAGGCCATCGCAGCGGGCTCCATCGAGCAGCTCAACCTCATCATCAAGGGTGACGTCTCCGGTTCCGTCGAAGCCCTCGAGGACGCCCTCGTCAAGCTCGACGTGGGCGAGGAGGTCGAGCTCCGGGTGCTGCACCGCGGCGTCGGTGCGATCACCGAGTCGGACGTCGACCTGGCCATGGGCTCGGACGCCATCATCATCGGCTTCAACGTGCGCGCCGAAGGCCGCGCCCGTACCGCTGCCGAGAAGGAAGGCGTGGACGTCCGGTACTACTCGGTCATCTACCAGGCCATCGAGGAGATCGAGAACGCCCTCAAGGGTCTTCTCAAGCCGGAGTACGAGGAGGTGCGCCTCGGCTCCGCGGAGATCCGCGAGGTCTTCCGCTCCTCCAAGTTCGGCAACATCGCGGGTGTCATCGTCCGCGAGGGCCTGCTGCGCCGCAACGCCAAGGCCCGCCTCATCCGCGACGGCAAGGTCATCACCGAGAACCTCACCATCGAGGGTCTGCGCCGCTTCAAGGACGACGCCACCGAGGTCCGCGAGGGCTTCGAGGCCGGTGTCACGCTCGGTTCGTTCAACGACATCAAGGTCGAGGACGTCATCGAGACGTACGAGATGCGCGAGAAGCCCCGCGCGTAACGCGGTGTGAGCCGGGGCCGGTCGACGGGTGCAAATCCCGTCGACCGGCCCCGGCCTCACTGTTAGCCTCCAGGTACGCCCGTTCGGGCAACTCCTTCGAGGCCCCCAGGCCGGCTCTGGCCTGTCATACATGTTCGTAGGAACACTCACCTTCGACCTTCTCCTCGGCGACGTGCACTCGCTCAAGGAGAAGCGGTCGATCGTGCGGCCCATCGTGGCCGAGCTGGCGCGCAAGTACAGCGTGTGCGCCGCAGAGGTAGGGAACCAGGACCTCCACCGCAGGGCCGAGATCGGCCTGGCGGTCGTCTCCGGCGACGCCGGGTACGTCACCGAGGTGCTGGACAGCTGTGAGCGGCTGGTCGCCGGCCGCCCCGAGGTGATGCTGCTCTCCGCGAGGAGGCGGTACCACGGCGACGACGATGATTGAGGTGGGACGTCCGGCCGGCCGGTCGGGAGCGTCACACCGACGAGGACCGAGAGCGCCCGCAAGGCCGGGCGCGGGCGGGTACGTTGGGGCCAGGGCCGCACCGGGTGCGACCGTCCCGGTACCGCGCTCACTGCACGAGGAGGCAACGTGACCGACACCGCAAGGGCGCGCAAGCTCGCCGACCGCATCCAGGTGGTGGTGGCCGAGACCCTGCAACGCCGGATCAAGGACCCGCGGCTGGGCTACGTGACCATCACCGACGCCCGGGTCACCGGTGACCTGCGCGAGGCCACCGTCTTCTACACCGTCTACGGTGACGAGGCGGAGCGGGAGGCCAGCGCCGCGGCGCTGGAGAGCGCCAAGGGCGTGCTCCGCTCCGAGGTCGGCAAGCAGACCGGCGTCCGCTTCACCCCGTCGCTGACCTTCGTCGCCGACGCGCTGCCGGACAACGCGAAGAACATCGACGACCTGCTCGACAAGGCCCGGCTCTCCGACGCCGCGGTGCGCACGGCCTCGGCCGGCGCCACCTACGCCGGGGACGCCGACCCCTATCGGGTGCCGGCCGCCGAGCGCGACGACGAGGACGAGTAGCCATGACCGGCGAGCCGGCCGAGGCCGGCCAGGGGGCATCTTCCACCGACACGGTGGAGGGTGCCCTCGCGGTGCTTCCCGGGCCGCGCAGCGCGGGTGACGGCGGATCGTCGGCCGCGGGCGAGCCCGGGGCCCCCGCGCTGGCGGGCGAGTGGCAGCGGGTGGTGGAGCTGCTCGGCCGGGCCGACGAGGTGGACCTGATCTGCCACGTGAACCCGGACGGCGACGCGCTCGGTTCGGCGCTGGCCGCCGGGCTGGCGCTGCGGGCCCGCGGCTGCCGGGTCCGGGTGTCCTTCGGCGACGACCCGCAGGTGATCCCCGAGTCGCTCTCCTTCCTGCCCGGTCAGGAGCTGATCGTGCCGGCCGCCGAGGTGCCCGAGGTGCCCGCGCTGGTGGTCTGCTTCGACGTGGCCTCCACCGGCCGGCTCGGCCTGCTGCACGACAAGGCCTTCGCCGCCCCCGCCCTGGTGGTCATCGACCACCACGCCTCCAACCCCGGCTTCGGCACCCACCGCCTGATCGACCCCACCGCCCCGGCCACCGCCGTGCTGGTGGACGAACTGCTGCGGCGGCTCGGCGTCGAGCTCGACCAGGCGCTGGCCACCTGCCTCTACACCGGCGTGGCCACCGACACCGGCTCCTTCAAGTACGCGGCCACCACCCCGGCCACCCACGAGTTCGCCGGGCGGCTGCTGGCCACCGGCATCCGGCACGACCTGATCTCCCGTCAGCTCTGGGACACCTCCTCCTTCGGCTACCTCAAGGTGCTGGCCGCAGCGCTCGGCCGGGCCGTCTACGAGCCGGACGCGGCGGGCGGCCGCGGGCTGGTGTGGACCTGGGTGCCGTACCAGGAACTGGTGCTCTACGGCGTCACGGTGGAGGAGATCGAGGGCCTGATCGACGTGCTGCGGCGCCCGGCCGAGGCCGAGGTGGCACTGGTGCTCAAGCAGGACCCGGACGGCACCCTGCGCGGCTCCTGCCGGGCCAAGGGCGAGGTCGACGTGGCCGCGGTCTGCGCGGACCTCGGCGGCGGCGGGCACCGCTTCGCGGCGGGGTTCTCCGCGCGGGAGGACGTGGACGCCACGGTCGGGCGGTTCCGGGCGGCGCTGGGCGCGCACGGCTGATTTCTTCTTCTTGGTAAGTACTAGGCGCAGAGAAAGAACTGATGAAGCGTAAAGGCACGGGCCCGGACGGACTGGTCATCGTCGACAAGCCGGAGGGCCTGACCTCGCACGGCGTGGTGGCCAAGCTGCGCTGGCTGGCCGGCACGAGGAAGGTCGGGCACGCGGGGACGCTGGACCCGATGGCGACCGGCGTGCTGGTGATCGGGGTCGAGCGGGCCACGCGGCTGCTCGGGCACCTGATGCTCACGGCGAAGACCTACGAGGCGACGATCCGCCTCGGGCAGACCACCGTCACGGACGACCGCGAGGGCGACGTCACCGCCTCGGCGGACGCCTCCGCGGTGGCGCGGGAGGCGATCGACGCCGGGATCGCGGCGCTCACCGGCGAGATCATGCAGGTGCCGTCGAAGGTCAGCGCGATCAAGATCGACGGGAAGCGCTCCTACGCCCGGGTCCGGGAGGGCGAGGACTTCGAGCTGGCCGCGCGGCCGACCACCATCCACTCCTTCGTGGTGCACGAGCAGCGCGCGGCGGTGGCGGAGGACGGCACCCCGGTGATCGACCTCGACGTCACGGTGGAGTGCTCCTCCGGCACCTACATCCGGGCCCTGGCCAGGGACTTGGGCGCGGGCCTCGGGGTCGGCGGCCACCTGACCGCCCTGCGGCGGACCAAGGTCGGGCCGTACGGGCTCGACTCGGCGCGGACGCTGGAGCAGCTGGAGGAGGCCGTCAAGGGGGAGGACGGCGCCCCGCTGGAGGTGCTGGCGATCGGGGACGCGGCAGCCGCGGCGTTCCCCCGCTGGGACGTCGACGCCGAGCAGGCCGAGCAGCTCTCGCACGGGACCCGCCTCAAGGCTCCGGGCCTGGGCGTGGACGGGCCGATCGCGGTCTTCGCGCCGGACGGGCGCTTCCTGGCCCTGATCGAGGAGAAGGCCGGCCAGGCCAAGCCGGTCGCGGTCTTCGTGGGCTGACGACGCACCCTGCCGGGGGCAGCGGACGAAATTGGTCATACCGGGGGCGCGGGGAACTGCGCGCTGCGGGAGGAAACGACCCGTGTGCCGGGTACGGACACTCACTTGCACGTGGATCTCCGTACCCGGCACACGGGTTTTCGTCTTCCGATTCGCGCAGTTCCTCGCGCCCCTGACCGCCCTCCGGGCGGTTCGAGGGCGGTTCGAGGGAGGTCCGAGGGCGGTTCGAGGGCGGCCGGGTCGCGGTGAAGTTCATCCCTTCAGGTGAGTGGCGGTAGCGGTCCGGGTGGGAGCGGGCAGGTACCGGGCGGGTGTTGCCGGGGACGAGGGGCGGGCGTCGTGCTGCTGCGGATCTGCGGGGCGGACGGACTGGTGCGCGGGCTGGGCTTCGTGGCGGACCGGTCGGGCACCGTGGTGACGGCCCGTCAGGTGGTGGCGGGGGTCGCGGAGCTGGTGCTGCACACGGCGGGCGGGCAGGCCCGGGTGCTCGGGCGGGAGAGCGTGGAGGAGCTGCCCGGTGCGGGCTTGGCGCTGCTGCACACGGCGGGCGTCGGGGGCCTGCCCGATCAGCCGCCGCCGATCGCGGCGGGGGTGGGCAGCGGGCTGCTGACCGTCTGCCAACTCGCCGCCGGGGTGTGGGAGCTGACGCAGCTCCAGGGCGGCGTGCGGGCGGTCGGGCCGGACGGGGTGCTGGAGCTCGAGCTGCCGCAGCTGCGCGGCCCGGTGACGGCGGGCGCGCCGGTGCTGTGCGCGGAGAGCGGGGCGGTGCTCGGGGTGCTGGCGCCGGGGCCGGGTGCGCGGCCGGTCGCGCTGCCGCTGGACGGGCCGGAACTGGCGGCGCTGCGGGCCAGGAACGCCGAGGCGGCCCCCGCGCACGGGCGGGCGCTCAACCTCGGTGGGGTGCTCCAACTGGCCTCGGTGCAGCTCGGTTCGGCCGGCGCCGGGCCGGGCCGGATCGCGGACCTGGCGGCCGACCGGGTGGACCGCCCGGACGGGCTGACCGGGGAGGAGCCGCAGGCGGTGGTGTCGGCGCTGCTCGGCCCGGCCGGGAGCGGGCGCTCCACCGAACTGGCGGCGTTGGCGGTCCGCCGGATGGGCGGGCCGGGGCCGCTGCCGACGATCTGGCTGCGCGGGGCCGACCTGCTGGCGGGGGAGCCCACTCCGGCCGCCGCGGTCCAGCGCCAACTGGGGCGGGCGGCGGGCCTGTTGGGCGTGCCGGAGCCGGGGCTGCCGGAGGTGCTGCTGGTCTGTGCGGCGGCGGAGCGGCCGCTGCTGGTGCTGCTGGACGGGCTGGAGGAGGCGCCGGCCGTCGTCACGGGGGAGTGGCTGGCGGGGACGGTGGAGTGGCTCGCGTTCGCCGGAGCGCGGCTGCTGGTGGCGGCCCGGCCGGAGGGCTGGCCGGGGCTGGCGGGGGCGGCGGTGCACGGGCTGGGGGAGCTGCCCGCCGAGGCGGCGGCCCGGGTGGCCCGCCGGTACGGGACGGAGCCCTTCGACGGGCGGCCGCTGGCACTGCGGCTGGCGGGCGAGACGGGAGCGCCGGCGGACCTGGCGGAGCTGTACGCGGGCTGGCTGGAGCGGGGTTGCCGGGAGGCGGCCCGGGCGGTGGCGGCGGCCGGGGCCGCCCGGCGGGCGGGGGCGCACCGGCGGGGCGGGCCGTCCCCGGAGCTGGCGGAGGCCCGGGAACGGGAGCGGGCGGGGGTGGTGGCGGAGCGGCTGCGGGAGGTGGCCCGCCGGATGCTGTCGAGCGGTCACGGCACCCTGGACGCGGCCGACTTCGACGAGCTCTTCCCGGCGACGGGCGGCTGGGCCGGCGCGGCGTTGGGTGTCCCGCTGCTGGTCCCGGCGGGGCGCGGCTACCGCTTCCCGCACGAGGACCTCGCGGACTGGCTGCAGGCCGCCCAGCTCGACCTGGACGCGGCCCTGCGGCTGCTGCTCGGCGAGGTGGGGGGAGGCGGCGGCGCGGCGTGCGGCGCTCCGGACGGGTCGGTGGGGCAGGGGGCGGCGTCCGGGCCGGCCGGCGGCGCTCCGGACGGCCACCCGGACGAGTCGGTGAGGCGAGGGCTGGGGTCCGGGACGGCGGGCGGTGGCGCGCGGGACGGTGGGCCGGCGGGGAGCGCTGCCGCGGCGTGCGGTGCGGTGGACGGGCACGGGTCCGGCGAGCCGGCGCCGTCCGCGGCCGGCCCGGGCGCCACGGCCCGCTCCGGCCCGTCGGAGGATCCCGCGCGGGGCTTGGGCGGTCCGCCCTCCTCCGGTGCCCCGTCCGGCCCCGCTTCGCCGTTCTCCGGCTCCGCGTCCGCCGAGGCCCTCGTCGGTTCCGCGTCGGGCGCCGGCTCCGCCCCGGCTGCCTCCGAGTTCCCGTCCGGCCTGGCTTCGCCCTGCGCGGGCTCCCCCTCCGTCCCCGCCCCCGCCGGTTCCGCGTCCGGTGCCGGCTTCGCCCGGGCCGTCTCCGAGCTCCCGTCCGGCCCGGCTTCGCCGTTCTCCGGCTCCCCCTCCGCCCCTGCCCCGGCTGCGGCCGGTTCCGCGTTCGCTGCCGGCTCTCCCTCCGTCCCTGCCCCGGCCCCCGCCGGAGGCGTGCCGCGGTGGCGGGTCGGGGTGGTGGGGTGGGCGCTGCGGCGGGTGGCGGAGCGGTACGGGGCGCAGGGGTTGGACGGGTGGTTGTGGCGGTTGTGGCGCGGGGTGGAGACGGCGCCGGGGCCGGAGGAGGGTTGGTGGGCGCGGCGGCTGCTGGTGGACGGGCTGGGGTTCGGGGCCGGCCCCGCCGCGCACCGGGAGCTGCTGGAGCGGATCGCCGAGCGCGGTGGCGGCGGCCTGGAGCCGGGCTTCTGGACCGGGCTGCCGTTGCCGGTGGAGGACCGGGTGGGGCTGTTGCGGCGCCTGGTGACGGCGGGTCAGCCGGCCGGCCCGGCGGTGGCGGGGCTGTTGGCGGCCGAGCCTCGGGCGGTGCTGCCGCTGCTGTGCGGCTGGTACCGGGAGACCGGCGGCAGTGCGGCGGGCGACCTCGCGGACGACCTGCTCTTCGCGCACCGGCACGGTGCGGTGGACGACCTGACGGAGTGTCTGGCGATCGCCGCCCATCCCCGGGCGGACGCGCTGCTGGCCCGGCTGGCCGCGGAGGAGCCCTCGGCGCTGTGCAGGGCGGTGGACCGGTGGAGCCACCGGCCGGGCCCGCACTGGCACGTGGCGGCGGCGGTGCACGGGCTGCGGGTGGCCCCGTACGCCGCCGGGACGGGGGCCGAGCTGCTGTGGCACGCCGCCCGGACGCTGCTCGCCCGGGAGGAGGAACCGGCGCTGCACGGTGCGGCGTTGGCCCTGCTGGTGCGGGAGCCGGCGGGCCGGGTGCGGCATCTGGAGCGGGCGCTGGAGGCGTTCCTGCGGGACGATCCCTTCGTCACCGCCGAGGCGCTGGCCCCGGTGCTGGCGGACGAGCCGGGGCCGGTGCTGGAGGCCTTCCGGCGGCGGCTGGCGGAGCCCGGGGCGGCGGTGGCGGAGGTGCTGCGGGTGCTGGCCGGGCAGCCGGGCCCCGAGCTGCTCGGTCCGGCCCTGGACCTGGCCGCCGAGCTGCTGGAACGCGCGGAGCGGGAGGGCGGCCCGGCCCGTGAGCGGACGGCGGGTCAGGTCGTCGAGCACCTGGTGGGACTGCTGGTGGGCCCGGCCGGTCCGGAGGCGGTGGTGGCCGCGGCGGCGGGCGGGCCGCCCGGGCTGCGCGCGGTGCTGGCGCTGCTGCTGACCGAGCCGGAGCACCCCACCGGGCTGCTGGCCGCGCTGCTCGCCGAGGAGCGGGACCCGCTGGTGCTGGTGCCGGTGGTGGAGCGGCTGGCGGCCCGCTATGACGGCGAACCGCCGGACGGCACCAGGGAGTTGGTGCGGATCGCGGCGCAGGGCGGCGGGCCCGGGGTGGACGCCGCGCTGGTCCGCGGGGCGGGCCGCTCGGCCGGGTTCGCCCGGCTGCTGGCCCACTGGCCGCCGGACGAGCCGGGTCCGTGCGGTGGCCCGTTGCTGACCCGGATGCGGCTGTTGGCGGCCGACGGGCGGGACCCTCAGTACGCGGCGGCGGAGGCCGAGCGCTGCGCCTTGGTGCGGACGCCGCGCGCAGCTGCGGTTCCGGTGCCGACACAGCATCGGGCGCATGGCACGCTATAGGGGTCCGGTAAGGAAGCGAGGGCGTGCGGTGACCGCACGCCGGTTCGGGAACAAGGAGCGGTCAGGTGCAGCGCTGGCGTGGCCTGGAGGAGATCCCCGGGGACTGGGGGCGCAGCGTCGTCACCATCGGATCGTTCGACGGTGTGCACCGGGGCCACCAGCTGATCATCGGCCGGGCCGTGGAGCGGGCCCGGGAGCTCGGGGTGAAGGCGGTCGTGGTCACCTTCGACCCGCACCCGAGCGAGGTCGTCCGGCCGGGCAGCCACCCGGCCCTGCTGGCGCCGCAGCCGCGGCGGGCGGAGCTGATCGAGGGGCTGGGCGTGGACGCGGTGCTGGTGCTGCCGTTCACCGCCGCGTTCTCCCAGGAGTCCCCGGAGACCTTCGTGCGGACCGTCCTGGTGGAGGCGCTGCACGCGAAGCTGGTCATCGAGGGCCCGAACTTCCGGTTCGGCCACAAGGCGGCGGGGAACGTCGCGCTGCTGGCCGAGCTGGGCCGGGCGGACGACTTCGCGGTGGAGGTGCTCGACCTGGAGCTGCGCGGCACGGCCGGGGACGGCGTGCCGTTCTCCTCCACGCTGACCCGCCGACTGGTCGCCGAGGGAGAGGTGGAGGCCGCCGCCGAGGTGCTCGGCCGTCCGCACCGGGTCGAGGGCGTGGTGGTCCAGGGCGCCCAGCGCGGGCGGGAGTTGGGCTACCCGACGGCCAACGTGGACACCGTCGCGCACAGCGCGGTCCCGGCCGACGGCGTCTACGCGGGCTGGCTGACCGCCGACGGCGAGCGGATGCCGGCGGCCATCTCGGTCGGCACCAACCCGACCTTCGACGGGACCCACCGGACGGTCGAGGCCTATGCCATCGACCGGGTCGGCCTGGACCTGTACGGCCTGCACGTGGCCGTGGACTTCCTGGCCTACCTGCGCGGGATGGAGAAGTTCGACTCCATCGAGGCGCTGCTCGACCGGATGGCCGACGACGTGAAGCGGGCCCGTGAGCTGACCGACTCGGCGCCCTGACCCGGCACTCTCGCCCGGGGTCTGACGGACCGTACGCCGGAGGGCGGCCCACCAGCTCGGTGGGCCGCCCTCCGGCGTGACGGGTGCTACTGCTGCGGCTGCTGGGGCGGCGGCGGGTAGCCGTACCCGGGCTGCTGCGGGGGCTGCTGCGCCCACTCCTGGGGCAGCGGCTGCTGCGGGTAGCCGTACTGCTGCGGGGGCTGCTGCTGGGGGGCCCAGGGCTGGCCCTGCGGCGGGTAGCCCGGCTGCTGGCCCTGCTGGGGCGGGTAGCCGCCCTGCTGGGGGTAGCCCGGCTGGCCCTGCTGCTGCGGGTAGCCGCCCTGCTGGGGGTAACCGCCCTGCTGCTGGGGCTGGCCCCAGCCGCCGGCCGCGTGCTGGGCGCGCATGATGTCCTCGCCGACCAGGGTGGCGAGTTCGAAGTAGGCGTCGCGGACCTTGGGGCGCATCATCGCGAGGTTGACCTCGGCGCCGGCCGCCAGGCTCTCGTCGAAGGGCACCACCACGACGCCGCGGCAGCGGGTCTGGAAGTGCGCGACGATGTCCTCAACCTTGATCATCTTGCTGGTCTCGCGGACCCCGGAGACCACCGTGATGGAGCGCTGCACCAGGTCGGCGTAGCCGTGCGCGGAGAGCCAGTCCAGCGTGGTGGAGGCCGAGCTGGCGCCGTCCACACTGGGCGTGGAGACGATGATCAGCTGGTCGGCCAGGTCGAGCACGCCGCGCATCGCGCTGTAGAGCAGGCCGGTGCCGGAGTCGGTCAGGATGATCGGGTAGTGCTGGCCGAGCACCTGGATCACCTGGCGGTAGTCCGAGTCGTTGAAGGTGGTCGAGACGGCCGGGTCGACGTCGTTGGCCAGGATCTCCAGGCCCGAGTGCAGGTCCTGCGAGGTGAACTGGCGCACGTCCATGTAGCTGCGCAGGTGCGGGATGGCGGTCACCAGGTCGCGGATGGTCGCGCCGGTCTGCCGCTTCACCCGGCGGCCGAGCGTGCCGGCGTCCGGGTTGGCGTCGATCGCGATGACCTTGTCCTGGCGCTCGGTGGCCAGCGTGGCGCCCAGCGCGGTGGTCGTGGTGGTCTTGCCGACGCCGCCCTTGAGGCTGATGACGGCGATCCGGTAGCAGGAGAGCACCGGGGTGCGGATGACCTCCAGCTTGCGGGCCCGGTCGGCCTGGGCCGCCTTCCCGCCGAACTTCAGCCGGGACTCGCGCTGCTGCTTCGGCTGGCCGCGCAGCAGGCGGTCCGAGGAGAGCTCCACGGCCGCGGTGTAGCCGAGCGCGGCGCCGTGCGCCATCGGCTGCTGCTGGCCCTGCCCCTGGAAGGCGACCGGTGCCTGCGGCACGGCCTGCTGCGGGTACGGCTGCTGCACCTGCTGCTGGGGGTACGGCTGCGGTGCGGCCTGCTGGGGCGCTGCCTGCGGCCAGCCGCCCTGCCGCGGGTCCACCGGCTGCTGCGGCGGGGCGGTCTGAGGGTGCGTCGGCTGCTGGGGCCACGGCCCGGGCTGCGGACCGGGCGGGACGGCCCCGCCCTGCTGCGGGTACGGCGGCTGCGGCGGGCCGGGCTGGGCGTGCGGCGGCTGGGCGTGCGGCGCCTGAGGGTGCGGTGGCTGGGCCTGGACGGGCTGCGGCGGCACCGGGCCGGGGACGGCCTGCCCGTCCGCCGGAGCCGGAACGGGCACCGGGGCGGGGGCGGGCGGTACCGGGGCCACGGGGGCCACGGGCTCCGGGGTGGACTGCAACTCGACCGGGGCAGGCGCCGGTTGGCCGTGGTCGGTGACCGGCGGCAGCACGGCGGTCTCGACCACCTCGGCGGGCGCGGGGGCCGGAGCCGGGACGGCGGGCGCGGGAGCCACCGGCGCGGGCGTCTCGGCGACCGGGGCCGCGGCCACCGGTGCGGGTGCGGGCGGAGCGACCGGGCCCGGCGCCGGCGCGGGGGCCGGGACGGGCGCCGGAGCGGGCGCGGGGGGCTGGGCGGCGGCGGGCGCTGCCGCCGGGTCGCCCTGGGTGTACCAGGAGGGCGGGGAGTAGTCAGGAACGTCCGACCAGTCGTCGTCGTCCTCCGCCGCGTTGTCGCCGACGTAGACGCCGTCCCGATCGCTGCTCACTTGGGCTCCCTCGTGTTCGCCGCCGCTGTTCGCGGTGCCGTAGGCACAAGACTAGGACGTGTGGTCCGGTTGGCCTAAGGCGGTGCCGGAACTCACACCATCGTGGACGAATGGAGAGGTCCGTACACCGTGCCCACGGTGTACGGACCTTCTCGCCGGTCCGCCGTCAGTCCATCCGGCGCGGGCCGCCGAGCACCTGTGCCTCGGCCTCGCCCGGGTTGGTCATCACGAACTGACGCCGCATCCGGGTCGCCCAGAGCGTGATGTTGTCGCCCAGGGTGGGCAGCGCGGCGACCTCCTGGTCACCGAGCGAGAGCAGCCGGGCGAGGATCTCCGCCTCCTGCGGGGAGACCCGCTGGATGCCCACCAGATCGGCCGAGTTGATCACCCGTGAGGCGTTCGGGCCGAGGTAGGGGAGCAGGGTCAGGGTGGTCTGCCAGGGCGAGGCGGAGAGCCGGCTGCGCGGCGGACGGGCACCGAGGTCGCGCACCACCAGCACCGGCGAGGCGACCGAGGCGCCCTGGGCGCCGAGGCGGCCGACCTGGTGGATCGTCACGCACGGCTGGCCGCCGCCGGCCGCCTGGGCCATCGGGGACCAGGCCTGCGGGCGGGCGGTCTCGACCGCGACCCGGGCGCCGGTGGCGGCCGCCCGGAGTGCGATCACCTGGGCCGTCCACATGCCGCCGACCAGCACCAACTCGTACTGGCTGGGGCGGAACAGGCCGATCACGGCGGGCTGGTTCTGCGGGTCCACGCCGACCAGCACGCCGTCGTCGCCGACCGGGAAGGCCAGCGCGGCCAGGTCCTCGGCGGCCAGCACGTGGCGCTCGCGGCGCGGGCCGCGCAGGCCGAAGCCGGGGCGCAGTCGGGGGGCGCGGGCGGTGGGCTCGGGCGCGGTCTGGCCGGGATAGGTCTGATAGGCCATCAGGAAGTCCCTCCCAGGGGCAGCGTGGCGAGCAGGCCGGGCGCCTGCTCCAGGTCGAGCCGGGTCAGGCCGATCCCGGAGCTCTGGGCGCGCGACTCCACCATCCGGCCGACCTGGGTGACCTCGCTCTCGCTGCGGCCGGTGACGCGCACGTGCGCGCTGACCGCGATCGAGTCGCCGGTGCCGCGGCTGGCGGTCAGGCTGAAGGTGCTGGCCAGCGCCGGGGTGTTGGTGACCAGGTTGACCAGGTCGGGGGCGGCGATCCGGCCGGGGGCGCCGCCGGGGCGGCTGAGCTGGGGCCACTTGGCGACCCAGAAGGTGGCGTGCCAGCGGTCGTCCACCCGCCAGAACTTGCGGCTCTCCTGGGTGCGGCGGCCGTTGCCGCCACCGCCGCCGGTGCCCTGACGGCCCGCCACCGCGATCGGGTTGGCGCAGACCGAGATGGCCAGCGCGGCGATCAGCTCGCGCTCGTCCAGCACGGTGGCGGTGAAGCCGGCCCCGTTGAGGCGTCCGGCCAGCTGGTCGGTGACGCGCTGGAGCGCCTTGCGGGCACCCTCCTCGCCGCCGCCGCGGGCCTCGACGGCGGTGCGGGTGTGCTCCGGGCTGAGCTTGAGGGCGACCCAGGTGAGCCGCAGGCCCGGGGTGGCGACGCCGTCCGGGAGCTGGTGGTAGGCGCGGGCGGCCAGCGACTGGTCGGGCAGGTGCGGGGCCGGGGCCGGCTGGGTGTGCTGCACCAACTGCACCGACTCCAGGGCGATGTCGTCCACCTGGAGGGCCGAGCAGAGCACGTCCAGCGGGAGCGGCAGCGCGTTGCGGTGCGGCCGCAGCGGCTGGTCCTTGGCCTGCACCAGCAGGATCGAGGTGAGGAATGTGCCGTCGCCCACCATGCCGGTCTCCCGGCGGACGGGGCGGCCGCCGCCGAGGTCGGCCTCGATCGCGTGGGTGTAGGTGCGCAGCGCCGGTTCGAGCTCCAGGGCCGGGGCCAGCGCCGGGTCGGTGCCGGGCGGCGGCACGTTCTGCTGGGCCTGGCGGCGGCGGGCGTTGAGCTCGGCGCGGACCCTCAGGCCCTCGGGCAGGCTGAGGCCGTTGAGCGGCAGCAGCGCGAGCACCACCAGCAGCAGCGCCGGGACGGCGAACGCCCCGGCCATCGCCTTGCTGATGGTCCAGCCGACCGCCACCAAGGCCAACGCGACCTCCAGCAGCACGAGTTGCTGAAGCCTGAGGCGGGTGCCGAGCAGGCCCGGCCGCGGGTGCACCTTGACCGGAACCGGAGCGGTGGCCCGGGCGGGCCCGGACTGCGCGCGGCGGCTCCCGCCGCTTCCCCTGCCGTGCCCTGTGCTGCGTCGCCCTGGAGCGGTCTGACTTGGCATCCCCCGAGTGGCCCTCTCTGAATCAGATAATCCACGGCCCGGTTGACCGGTCGGCAAACCGTACCCGTACCGTACTCACCGTCTGCTGCCGCATCGTAGAGGGTTGGCTGCGACGTGCGCCCGGCGGGTGGCAGACTCAGCCGCCGTGGCCCGCGACGGGGAACGCGCGTGCGGGCCGGTCGTGCTGACGCACACACAGTTGTCGGACTGGCAATTCGGTCGAACAGGGGAGACGACGAGCATGGCATCACGCCGCGACGAGCTGAACGCCTACACCTCGGCGCGCAAGCGGACGGTGGGGGCCTTCCTGCTGCCCAGCGGCGGGGGGAACGACGAGGACGCGCCGCGTCCGGTGAAGGCGATCCTGCCCAGTGTGGTGGTGGCCGCGGTGATCGTGGCCGGCTTCGGCATGTGGGGAGTGATCAAGCCCGCCGCGCCGAAGGACTGGGACAGCGGGGCCAACATCATCCAGGGCAAGCAGTCCACCACCCGCTACGTGATCCTGCCGAACCAGAAGACCAAGGAGAAGGAACTCCACCAGGTCCTCAACATGTCCTCGGCGCGCCTGGTCCTGCCGGCCGGCGCCAAGGTAGTGATCGTGGCGGACAAGGTGCTGGACGCGTACAAGAACCACGGCCCGACCATCGGGATCCCGTACGCCCCGGACAAGCTTCCGCTGGACTCGGTGGCCGGCCAGACCAAGCTCTGGACGGTCTGCAACCGCCCCGGCGCGGACGAGAAGAAGCCGCCGAACCAGGCCGTCTTCGTCGCCGCCGACAAGGACGCGGCCGCGCTGCGCGACCCGGCCCGGATGCTCGGGCCGGGGCAGATGATGTACGTCCAGGGGCCCAAGCAGGGCACCTACCCGGGCTCCAAGTACCTGGTGGACAACAAGGGTTCCCTGCACTTCCTGGGCGGTCCCTCGGCCACCGCGCAGCAGCGCTCGGCGATGGAGGACGGCCTGTTCGGCTCCAACGCCGACCCGCAGCAGGTGACCCAGGAGTGGCTGGACACCCTGGACAAGGGCGGGGCGGTGGAGTTCAAGCGCCCCGACGAGTTCGACACCAAGAAGAACCAGCGCTCCCAACTCCCGCTCAGCAACGCGGAGGACCGGAAGGTCGGCCGGCTGGTCTCCTTCCAGAACCGCAGTTTCTTCATGGTGGGTTACGACAAGCTCTACGAGATCTCCCCCTTCCAGTCCCGACTGATGGTCAACGACCTCGAACTGCGGGCGCTCTACGGCGGCAGCACGCCCAAGTTCGCCGAGCTCTCTCCGAACGACTTCGCCCAGGTGAAGGGCATGATCGACGAGAAGGCGCTGCAGGACGACAAGGACCTGCCGGACGAGCTGCCGCAGGACCAGGCGGTCAACTTCGACAAGGACCGCCGCACGCTCTGCAGCACCTACGAGGGCATGGACGGACAGACCGTCAAGCGCAGCGTCTGGGCCGCCAAGGACTACCCGGCGACGATCTCCTCCGGCGCGGCCAGCGCCCGGGTCTCGCCCGGCCACGGCCTGCTGTTCCGCTCCCTGGACTCCTCCGGCGACGACACCTCGGGCTCCAACTTCCTGATCACCGAGACCGGTCTGCGCTACTCGGTGCCCAGCAACAACGACGGCGGGAAGACTGCCCAGTCGGGCACCGAACAGAGCGCGCAGGGGCAGCAGGCGGGGCAGGAGAAGAGCAACGAGGCCCAGGCCAGGCTCGGTTACGAGAAGGTGACCCCGGTGCCGGTGCCGTCGGTGTGGGCCAAGTTGGTGCCCGCAGGACCGGTGCTGAACACGGCGGCCGCACTGCAGGCGCAGATCGCCTGACGCCCGCTCAGTTCGCCTGCCCAGGGCGTGTGTCATGGCTTGGTAACTACCTGGCTCCCGATGTTGGGACCCTTGCGGGCGGCGGCTACAGTGCTGGAGGACATCACACCGTGATGTCCGGCGGACCGTCCGTGCCAGTACGGTCCGTGGGGAAGTCTGTCTCATGGGGGACGGTGGATCATGGCTGGTCAGTTCACGACGACCGCTGACGAAATGAACGCGTTTGCCAACCGCATTCAGGAGGTGAACTCGTCCGTCCAGGGTGAGATCCAGCGCCTGAACACGCTGGTCGACGAGATCAAGGCGGGCTGGCAGGGCCAGGCTGCTGCTGCCTACCAGCAGCTCCAGACCCGGTTCAACGAGGACGCCACCAAGCTGAACCAGGTGCTCGACGAGATCCGTCAGGCGATCGTGGCCACCACGCAGGCCTACACCGCCACGGAAGAGGAGCAGCGCGCCGCGATGAACACCGGCGGCGGTTTCTGAGTCTCTCGGCGAAGCCGAAGACAGCACTCGCGGTCCGCCGGATGCGGGCCGAATCGACTCCATCGGAACAGGGGAAACCATGGGCGACCACATTCTCGTCAGTTTTGAGACCATCCGGAACGCCAGCAACGAGGTCAAGCAGGGTGCCGCGCGCATCCAGTCGCAGCTGGACGACCTGAAGGCCGGCGTGCAGAAGATCGCCGTCTCGTGGCAGGGTGCGGCCCAGGAGGGCTACCAGGCCCGCCAGGCGCAGTGGGACCAGAGCGCGGCCGACCTCCAGCAGGCGCTGCAGCAGATCTCGGTCTCGCTGGACAACGCTGCTCAGAGCTACCAGGCGACCGAGCAGAAGAACGTCACCATCTGGGGCTGACCGCGCCGCCGTCCCACGTGGACGGCGCGGTGGTCATCACCGGTGGCACTGATGGGGCGGGCGCCCGGCCGGGCGCCCGCCCCCGGTGCGTATCCTGGCCCGGGCACGGACGCCCGGCCCGGGGAGGGCCGTTCCGCGGGGGTACGGCACGGGGTGTGGAGCATGAGGGGACGTCAGGTGTCGTTCGTCGGGTACCGCAGGGCCGCTGCCGCCTTCGTCGCGCTGGGGGTGGTCGGCGGTCTGGCCGCGACGCCCGCGCAGGCGGAGCAGGCGGGCGAGCACTGGTCGCCGCTGGGGATCGCGGCCTCGGCCGAGTGCAGCTTCCCCTCCAACAACGTGGAGAGCACGCCCTGGTCGATCCAGCGGCTGCTGCTCGACCAGCTCTGGGGCTCCGACGCCAAGCCCGACGCCAACGGCAAGAAGGTGGAGCTGAACGGCTCCGGCGTGAAGGTCGCCGTGATCGACACCGGCGTCGACGACACCAACCCCCAGCTCCAGGGCAAGGTGGACGAGGGCCTGTTCACCCTCTTCGACAAGTCCGCCAACAAGAAGCCCGACGGCAACGCCAAGACCGACCCGGTCGGCCACGGCACCAAGGTGGCCGGCATCATCGCGGCCCGCAAGGTGCCGGGCACCGGCTTCGTGGGCATCGCCCCGGGCGCCTCCATCGTGAGCTACCGGCAGAACGACGCCCAGGGCAACGGCGACGTGAAGACCCTGATCGACTCGATCAACGACGCCATCGGGCGCGGGGTCGACGTCATCAACATCTCCCAGGACGTCCGGGCCACCAACGAGAAGGGCGACTTCGACCACAGCGAGGAGCTGAAGGCGGCCATCAAGGCGGCGGAGGAGCGGAACATCGTCGTGGTGGCCTCGGCCGGCAACGACGGCCACGAGATCCCCACCTACCCCGCCGCCTACGAGACCGTGCTCGCGGTCGGCGCCTCGGACCGCAACAACGAGCGGGCCGGCTTCTCCCAGTACGGCGAGTTCGTCGACGTCGCCGCCCCCGGGGTGGACATGCTCTCCACCGTCCCCAAGGGCGGCCAGTGCGTGGACAACGGCACCAGCTTCTCCACCCCGTACGTGGCCGGCGTGGCCGCCCTGCTCAAGCAGCGGCACAAGGACTGGACCGCCCGTCAGATCCGCACCCGGATCATGCAGACCGCCCAGCGCACCGAGCGGACCAGCAACCGCTTCGTCGGCTGGGGCGTGGTCGACCCGGTGAAGGCCGTGCGCAGCACCGCGCCGCCGGCCGAGGCCCCGGAGGACGACCCGCCGGTGATGCTGGCGCAGGAGCCGCTGTCGGCCCAGCCGGCCGGCCTGGTGGAGACCCAGTCGGACCGCGACGCCCGCACCGCCACCTACGTGCTGGGCCTGGGCGGCCTGCTGGTGGGCGGTCTGGCGGGCGGCTCGGTGGTGCTGCGCGACCGCCGCCGCCGCGAGGACCCGGACGCCATGTAGCCGTAGCCGGGAACAGCTCGTGCAAAGGGCCGTGGCCCCTCCTTCCGGAGGGGCCACGGCCCTCTGTCGCACCACCTGTCAGAGAGTCGGCAGCCAGCCCGTCTGGACGGTCTGGCCGGCGGACTGACGGCGGGTCACCAGCACACCGCGGCCCGGGGGCAGCGGCTGCGGCTTGACGGTGCCCAGCAGGGCGCCCTCGGCCTTGTCGCCGGAGAGCAGCATGCCCTGGCCGCCGAGCTCCTTCATGCGCTGCATGACCGGCTCGAACAGCGAACGGCCGGCGCCGCCGGCGCTGCGGGCGATGATCACGCGCAGGCCGATGTCCCGGGCGAACGGGAGGAACTCGGCCAGCGGCGCCATCGGGTTGCCCGAGGAGGTGGCGACCAGCTCGTAGTCGTCCACGATCACGAACATGTCCTTGCCGGTGTACCAACTGCGGTTGCGCAGTTGCTCCGGGGTGATGTCCGGGCCCGGGAGGCGCCGCGAGCAGGCGCCGCGCAGCATCTCCACGATCGAGGACATCGCCGGGGCGGCGGCCGCGTACTCCACCAGGTACTCCGGCGGGACGACGCCCAGCAGCGAGCGGCGGAAGTCGCCGACCACGATGCCGGCCTGCTCCGGGGTGTACCGCTCGGTGATCTGCTTGATCAGCATGCGCAGCACGGCCGACTTGCCGGACTCGCTCGCACCGAAGACCAGGAACAGCGGGTCGGTCTCGAAGTTGAGGAAGACCGGCGCGAGTTCGACCTCGTCCACACCGAAGGCGACGCCCAGCTCGGGGTGCTCGAAGCCCTTGGGCAGCGAGTTCCCGTCGAGCACCGCGGGCAGCATCCGGACCTGCGGGGCGCGCTGCCCGGTCCAGCCCGCGTCCACCTGGGCGACCAGGTCGGCGACCCCGTCGACCAGGTCCTCGATGGTGCTGTTGCCGTCGAGGCGGGGCAGGCCCGACAGGAAGTGCAGCTTGTCCGCGGTCAGACCGCGGCCGGGCTGGCCGGCCGGGACGTTCTGCGCGACCTTGCGGTCGATCTCGGACTCCATCGCGTCACCGAGGCGCAGCTCGGTGCGGTTCTGCAGCAGGTCCTTGAGGGCCGGCCGGACCTCCGCGTAGCGGGCGGCGGTCACGATCACGTGCACGCCGTAGCCGAGACCGCGCTGGGCGATGTCGGCGATGACCGGCTCCAGGACCTCGAACTCCTGCTTGAAGGTCAGCCAGCCGTCGATGATCAGGAAGACGTCGCCGAACTGCTCGTCCGGGAGCTGCCCGTTGGCCCGCTTGGAGCGGAAGGTGGCGATGGTGTCGATGCCGGTCGAGCGGAACAGCTCCTCGCGCCGGTTGAGCACCCCGTGCACCTCGCTGACGGTGCGTCGGACCTTCTCCACGTCCAGACGCCCGGCCACACCACCGACGTGCGGCAGGCCCTGCAGGGCCTGGAAGCCGCCACCGCCGAAGTCCAGCATGTAGAACTGCACCTCGGCCGCGGTGTGGGTGACGGAGAAGCCCGCCACCATGGTGCGGATCAGGGTGGACTTGCCGGAGCGCGGACCACCGACCACCAGGCCGTGGCCGGCCGCGCCGGAGTAGTCCTGGTAGAGCACGTCGCGGCGCTGGTCGCGCGGCTTGTCGACGATGCCGACCGGCACCACCAGACGGCCGAGCGCGCCGAACTCCGGCGAGGTGAGGCCGCGTTCGGAGGTGACCTGGAGCGGCGGCACCAGCTGGTCCACCGACGGCGGGGTCTCCAGCGGCGGAAGCCAGACCTGGTGGGCCGGCGGGCCCTGGGAGATCATCCGCTGCACGAAGACGTCGAGCATGGTGTCCAGCAGCGAGTCGTCGATCTCCTCGGCGGCCTCCTCGACCGGGACCTCCTCGACCACCGGCTCGACCACCTCGACCTCGGCGGCGGTGAACAGCACCGGCTGGGCGGTGACCACCCGGCCGCCGGAGACGACCTGCTGGCCCGGCGGACGGTACGGACCGGACACGTACGCGGCCCGGAACCGCTCCATCACGTCGGAGCCGAACTTGAGGTAGCCGACACCCGGGATGGGCGGCAGGTGGTACGCGTCCGGCACGCCGATCGCGGCCCGCGACTCGGCGGCCGAGAAGGTGCGCAGACCCAGGCGGTAGGAGAGGAAGGTGTCCAGACCGCGGAGCTTGCCCTCCTCCAGACGCTGGGAGGCGAGCAGCATGTGCATACCGAGCGAACGGCCGATGCGGCCGATCTGGATGAACAGGTCGATGAAGTCCGGCTTCGCGGTGAGGAGTTCGGAGAACTCATCGATGATCATCAGCAGCGAGGGCAGCGGGTCCAGCGGGGCGCCGGCGGCGCGGGCCCGCTCGTACTCGTTGATGTTCGCGTAGTTGCCCGCCGAGCGCAGCAGCTCCTGACGGCGGTTCATCTCACCCTCGATCGCATCGCGCATGCGGTCGATCAGGGTGGCCTCGCCCTCCAGGTTGGTGATCACGGCGGCGGTGTGCGGCATCTCCGCCATGCCGGCGAAGGTCGCACCACCCTTGAAGTCCGCGAGCACCAGGTTGAGCACCTCGGAGGAGTGCGTGACCGCGAGCGCCAGCACGATGGTGCGCAGCACCTCGGACTTGCCGGAACCGGTCGCGCCGACGCACATGCCGTGCGGGCCCATGCCCGCCAGCGAGGCCTCCTTGAGGTCCAGCCAGACGTACTCGCCGTTCTGGCCGACGCCCAGCGGCACCTTGAGCTTCTCCGAGACCGGCTTCGGCCGCCAGTGCCGGGCCGGGTCGAAGGAGCCCGGGTCGCCGGTCTCCATCATCTCGGTGAAGTCCATCGAGACCAGCGACGGGTCGCCGTCGTCACCGCCGGCCGAGACCCGGAACGGCGCCAACTGCCGCGCCAGCGCCTCGGACTGCCAGGACGACAGGGTGTCCGGCTTGCCCGAGTACGAGGCACCCGAGGCGGACTCCAGCAGCAGCCGGTCCTTGGTCAGGGTGACCACCAGGTGGCCGCTCGGCTCGTCCAGGTCACCCGGCACCACCTCGATGATGGTGACGTTCTCGACGCCCTCGACCCCGGCCAGCACCGAGTCGTGCGGGACGGAGGCCCCGTCCATCACGACCACCAGGTGCGGCTGGTCGGCGGAGGGAATGGAGTCCCGGGAGAAGCCCTTGCGGCCGTTCAGCTCGGTGGCCAGCAGCACCTCCAGCTCGCCCAGCCCGGTGGCGATCAGACGGCGCGAACCGGCGCCGTCGGTCTCCTTGCGGTGCTGGGTGTGCGGCAGCCACTTGGCCCACTCCCACTCGTCCACCGCGCCGGGCGCGGCGGCCACCCCGATGACCAGGTCGTCGGGGGAGTGCAGGGTCGCCAGCTGGGCCAGCATCGCGCGCACGTTGCCGTACACGGTGTCCGGGTCGCCGCAGACCGTGATGTGGTAGAAGGCGCGCAGCGAGACCGCCAGCGGCAGGTCCTGCAGGGTGCCGTGCGCGGTCAGGAAGTCCTTCATCGCGGCCGCCGAGAGCGGCTCCAGCTCGTCCAGCGGAGCGGTCTCGGGCGCCTTCAGCGGGGTGTTCAGCTGCTGAGGGCCCTGGCCGAGCCGGATCTGCGCGAAGTCCGGGTCGCTCGGCCGCCGCTCCCAGAGCCGGCGGCCCTCGGCGACGATCGACCAGAGCTGGTCCGGCTCCGGGTGCAGGAACAGCTGCGCGCCGCGCTGCCGGTCCGCGGTGCGGCGGACCTGACGGCGCATCTGCTGCAGGTACTTCAGGTAGTCGCGGCGCTCGTCCGCCGTCCCGGCGCTGCCGCCCTTGCGGGCCTTGACGACCTGCGCCACCGCCATCGCGGCGGTGGAGGCCACCATCAGCACGCCCATCATCTTCATCGGCCCCTGGCCGTTGAAGAGGAAGGCCGCCGAACCGCCCATGCCCAGCAGCGGCAGCAGGGACATCATCCAGTCCTCGCCACCGGCCCGCGGCAGCTCCGGTGGCGGCACCAGCTCCACCGGCTCGTCCGGTACCGGCGGCGGATACGCCCGCGCCGGACGCTTGACCGTAATCACACTCACTGGCATCAGCCCTCACGCACACGCAACTGGACACGTACGGGTATTGAGGGCGCCCCGTGTGTGATGACGCCGCCCCCGCTCCGCCGATCGCAGGCGCCCCGGGGTCGCGCGTCATCGCCCCCCGTACGCCTCGCGCAGGGGCCCACCCTACTGGGAGCACGTCAACCGTTCGAGCACGGGGGCGTAACTCGCCTGCTCCGCACCGGCTTGACGCTCCGTCCGGGGGCAGGTATCCCGGCCCGAACCATCTGACGGTAGGGTGTCGCCGCGCCAACTCTTGGTCGGGTCGTGCCAATTACCGGCCCCGAGCGGGCGCCAAGCTGACAACGGACACAGCAACAGGGGGAAGCGCCGGTGAGCTCTAACGCCACTACCGGATTCTGCCGGGTCACCGTCGTGGCGCCGGACAGCCGGATCGACGTCGCACTGCCGGAGGACGTTCCGCTCGCGGACATCTACCCCGAGGTGCTGCGGCTCTCCGGGCAGACCCAGGTGGACGGTGCGCCGACCGGCTTCCACCTGGTGCGCCGCGACGGCACGGTGCTGGACAGCGGGCTCCCGCTGGCCGCCCAACAGGTGCGCGACGGGGATCTGCTGAGCCTGCGTCCGTTCGCGGAGTCGCTGCCGCCGGCCGTCTACGACGACGTGGCCGACGCCATCGCCAGTGCGGTCGGTGCCGACCACCGCTTCTGGAGCCCGGAGCTGATGCGCTCCTTCGGCCTGATCGGGGCGGGCGTGCTGCTCACCCTGCTCGGCTTCGCGCTCTGGTTCGCCGACCTCCGGCACGACATGCACGGCCTGCCCGGGATCCTGGCCGGCGTCACCGCCGTGGTGCTGGTCGCCTTCGCCGGCGTCCGCGCCCGGGTGTACCAGGACCACGACGCCGCCCTCGCGCTCGGCCTCGGCGCCCTGCCGCACACCCTGATCGCCGGCAGCGGCATCGTCGCGGTGGCCACCGTCGGCGACGGCCCCGGCCGTCTCCAGCTGCTGGTCGGCTGCGTCGCCGTCCTGGTGGTCTCGGTCCTGTTGGTCGGCATGCTCCCGGAGAAGGACTCGGCCTTCGTGGCCTCCGCCTTCCTGGCCGCCTCCGGCACCCTGGCCTCCTTCGCCGCCGTCCTGCTCTCCGACACCCCCGCCACCGACATCGCCGCCGTCACCGGCGTCGCGGCCGTCGCGGCCGTCGGCTTCCTGCCCGCGCTCTCCGCCCGCTTCGCCCGCCTGCCCGTCGGCTTCAACGCCCCCGGCCAGACCCGCACCCGCGGCAGCTCCTACGCCGAGGAGGCCGCCGCCTCCGAGACCGTCCAGTACGAGCGGATCGCCCACCAGGCCCGCCGCGGCCACGAGGTGCTGGTCGGCCTGGTCGGCGGCTGCGCCGCCACCGTGATCGGTGCCTGCACCGTGCTCGGCTTCAGCGACCGGCAGTGGGGCGAGCTGCTGGCCCTGGCCATCGGCATCGCCACCATGCTGCGGGCCCGCCTGTTCCGCTACACCGGCCAGGTCTTCGCCCTCACCATCGCCGGCCTGATCAGCCTGGCGCTGCTGATCATCGGGCTCTCGCTGCACACCCCGCAGTTCATCCTCACCTCCACCACGTCCTCCTCGGTGGACCTGCGGACGGTCTGGCTCTCCGCCTCCATCGCGGCCGGCGCGGCCATCCTCACCGGCATCGCCCTGGTCGTCCCCCGCCTGGGCGTCTCCCCCTTCTGGGGCCGCATCCTGGACATGGTCGACGGCCTGACGCTGGTCGCCCTGGTCCCGCTCGCCCTGGCGGTCCTCGACGTCTACGGCCTGATCCGCGGCGCCACCGGCTGACCGCGACCCGCTGACGAGGCCCCACCGCGCCCGTCGTCACCCCTGCGGCAAGGGGCGGCGGCGGGCGCTGGTACTCTTGGTCAGTCCGAGTTCAGTCAGACCCCTGTGCCGTCTACCAAGGGTCACTCGGAAAACCTTGAAGGAGATGCCGTGGCTCTCGCCGCTGACGTCAAGAAGCAGATCTTCGCCGAGTTCGGCCAGAAGGAGGGCGACACCGGCTCTCCCGAGGTTCAGGTCGCGATGCTCTCCCGCCGGATCTCGGACCTGACCGAGCACCTCAAGTTCCACAAGCACGACCACCACTCGCGTCGTGGCCTGCTGATCCTGGTCGGCCAGCGCCGCCGCCTTCTCCAGTACCTGGCCAAGAAGGACATCGAGCGCTTCCGTACCCTGGTGGACCGCCTCGGCATCCGCCGCGGTGCCGCCGGCGGCGCCCGCTAAGACCGCTGCAAGGGGCGGCTCCCCGACACCGGGGAGCCGCCCCTCGCTGCATACCCGAACGAGAACGGCGCACCCCGCCGCACCGCACGCGTCCTAATGACGAGCTCGGTAGGGTGTGAATTTGTAAAGTGAGGGGCATGCCCGGTCATGGTGCCGACACGACGTCGGCCCGACCCAGGCAACAAACGCACTCACCCAGCGGGGAGAAGGGCCTCAAACGGAGGCCGCCCGCATCCGGAGGAGCGTCCAGACGCGACCGCCGACCAGGCCCGAGAGGCGCCGGTCCTCGGTAGTGGCCCCCGGGAGTCCCCACCGCGGGAAGCCCCGGAGGCTTCGATCGAAGACCGGCCCGAACTGCCCAGGGCCGCCGGCAGACAGCAGCGCTGACGCTCCTCCGGGAACGTACGAAAGAGGAGATCTTCCAGGTGGAAGAGAACGTGTTCTACGCCGAGGCCGTCATCGACAACGGCAGCTTCGGCACCCGCACCATCCGTTTCGAGACCGGCCGCCTGGCCCGTCAGGCCGCCGGCTCCGCCGTGGCCTACCTGGACGACGACACCATGGTGCTGTCGGCCACCAGCGCCTCCAAGCAGCCGAAGGAGCACTTCGACTTCTTCCCGCTGACGGTGGACGTCGAGGAGCGGATGTACGCCGCGGGCCGCATCCCCGGCTCGTTCTTCCGTCGTGAGGGCCGGCCCTCCGAGGACGCGATCCTCACCTGCCGCCTGATCGACCGCCCGCTGCGCCCGTCCTTCGTCAAGGGCCTGCGCAACGAGGTCCAGGTCGTCTGCACCGTCATGGCGCTCAACCCGGACCACCTGTACGACGTGGTGGCCATCAACGCCGCCTCGGCCTCCACCCAGCTCGCGGGCCTGCCGTTCTCCGGCCCGATCGGTGGCGTCCGGGTCGCGCTGATCAAGGGTCAGTGGGTGGCCTTCCCGACCCACTCCGAGCTCGAGGACGCCGTCTTCGACATGGTCGTGGCCGGCCGCACCCTGCCGGACGGCGACGTCGCGATCATGATGGTCGAGGCCGAGGCCACCACCAAGACCATCACCCTGGTGGGCGAGGGCGCCGAGGCTCCGACCGAGGAGGTCGTGGCCGCCGGTCTCGAGGCCGCCAAGCCGTTCATCAAGGTGCTCTGCGCCGCCCAGGCGAAGCTGGCCGCCCAGGCCGCCAAGCCCACCGGCGAGTTCCCGGTCTTCCTGGACTACCAGGACGACGTGCTGGCCGCCCTGACCACCGCCGTCAAGGGCGAGCTGGCCAAGGCGCTCACCATCGCCGGCAAGACCGAGCGCAACAACGAGATCGACCGCATCAAGGGCATCGCCGCCGAGAAGCTCCTGCCGGAGTTCGAGGGCCGCGAGAAGGAGATCGGCGCCGCCTACAACGCGCTGACCAAGAAGATCGTCCGCGAGCGCGTCATCACCGACAAGGTGCGCATCGACGGCCGCGGCGTCACGGACATCCGTACGCTGGCCGCCGAGGTCGAGGCGATCCCGCGCGTGCACGGCTCCGCCCTGTTCGAGCGCGGCGAGACCCAGATCCTGGGCGTCACCACGCTGAACATGCTCCGCATGGAGCAGCAGCTCGACACGCTCTCCCCGGAGACCCGTCGCCGCTACATGCACAACTACAACTTCCCGCCGTACTCGGTCGGCGAGACCGGCCGCGTCGGTTCGCCGAAGCGCCGCGAGATCGGCCACGGCGCGCTGGCCGAGCGGGCGATCCTGCCCGTGCTGCCGACCCGCGAGGAGTTCCCCTACGCGATCCGCCAGGTCTCCGAGGCGCTGAGCTCCAACGGCTCCACCTCGATGGGCTCGGTCTGCGCCTCGACCATGTCGCTGCTGAACGCGGGTGTCCCGCTGAAGGCCGCCGTGGCCGGCATCGCGATGGGCCTGATCTCGCAGGAGATCGACGGCGAGACCCACTACGTCACGCTGACCGACATCCTCGGTGCCGAGGACGCGTTCGGCGACATGGACTTCAAGGTCGCCGGTACCCGCAACTTCATCACCGCGCTGCAGCTGGACACCAAGCTCAACGGCATCCCGGCCTCCGTGCTGGCCGCCGCGCTGAAGCAGGCCAAGGACGCCCGCCTGCACATCCTGGACGTCATGAACGAGGCGATCGACGCCCCGGACGAGATGTCGCAGTACGCGCCGCGCATCATCACCATCAAGATCCCGGTGGACAAGATCGGTGAGGTCATCGGCCCCAAGGGCAAGATGATCAACCAGATCCAGGAGGACACCGGCGCCGAGATCACGATCGAGGACGACGGCACCATCTACATCGGTGCCAGCGACGGTCCGGCCGCCGAGGCCGCCCGCACCACGATCAACCAGATCGCCAACCCGACCATGCCGGAGGTCGGCGAGCGTTACCTGGGCACCGTGGTGAAGACCACGACCTTCGGTGCGTTCGTGTCGCTCATGCCGGGCAAGGACGGCCTGCTGCACATCTCGCAGATCCGCAAGCTCGCCGGTGGCAAGCGCGTGGAGAACGTCGAGGACGTGCTGGCCGTCGGCGCCAAGGTCCAGGTCGAGATCGCCGAGATCGACCCGCGCGGCAAGCTCTCGCTGATCCCGGTCGTCGAGGGCGAAGAGGGCGACGCCGCCCCCGCCGCCGAGTAGTAACGCTTAACCCAGGGGCGCGAGGAACCGCGCGACCAGCCGTGCACTATCCGCACTGGTTGGTCGGCCGCGCAGTTCCTCGCGCCCCTGGTTCGTGCATGGTTCCGACTGAGAGGTACTACCCCGTGGCCCAGGCCAGCGCGGCGCAGCAGCGCCCCGGCTCCACCCGGACCCTGCTCAAGGGCGTGGACGGCGCCGGCACCGTGCGCCGCACCGTCCTCCCCGGCGGTCTGCGGGTCGTCACCGAGACCCTCCCGACGGTCCGCTCCGCGACCTTCGGCATCTGGGTCGGCGTCGGCTCCCGGGACGAGACCCCGGCGCTGAACGGCGCCACCCACTACCTGGAGCACCTGCTCTTCAAGGGCACCGCCCGCCGCACCGCGCTGGAGATCTCCGCCGCGCTGGACGCGGTCGGCGGCGAGATGAACGCGTTCACCGCCAAGGAGAACACCTGCTACTACGCGCGGGTGCTCGACACCGACCTGCCGCTGGCCATCGACGTGGTCTGCGACATGCTCACCGGCTCGCTGATCCGGCCCGAGGACGTGGAGGCCGAGCGCGGCGTCATCCTCGAGGAGATGGCGATGGCCGAGGACGACCCGGGCGACGTGGTGCACGACCTGTTCGCCAAGGTGATCTACGGCGACACCCCGCTGGGCCGCCCGATCCTCGGCACCCAGGAGACGGTCACCAACCTGACCCGCGATCAGATCGCCGGGTTCTTCCACCGCCGCTACAAGCCCGAGCAGCTGGTGGTCGCCGCGGCCGGCAACCTCGACCACGCGACCGTGGTCCGGCAGGTCCGCAAGGCCTTCGCCCCGGTCCTGGCCCGCTCGGCCGGCCACCCCGCCGAGGTCCGCAAGGGCGTCCGCGCGCTGCGCACGGCCGGCAAGGTCGAGGTGCTCAACCGCCCGACCGAGCAGGCCCACCTGGTGCTGGGCGTGCCCGGCGTGCCGCGCCACGACGAGCGCCGCTGGGCCCTCGGGGTGCTCAACGCCGCGCTCGGCGGCGGGATGAGCTCGCGGCTGTTCCAGGAGGTCCGGGAGAAGCGCGGGCTGGCCTACTCGGTCTACTCGTACTCCTCCTCGTACGCCGACAGCGGCCTGTTCGGCATCTACGCCGGCTGCCAGCCCAAGCGGGTCGAGCAGGTGCTGGAGATCTGCCGCGAGGAGCTCGCCAAGGTGGTCGCCGAGGGCATCACCGAGGAGGAGCTGCGCCGCGCGATCGGCCAGATCTCCGGCTCCACCGTGCTCGGCATGGAGGACACCGGCTCGCTGATGAACCGGATCGGCAAGGCCGAGATCAGCTACGGCCAGCACCTGTCGGTCAGCGAGATGCTGGAGCGGATCGCCGCCGTCACCCTGGACGAGGTCCACGCGGTGGCCCGGGACGTGCTCGGCGCGCACCGGCCCTCGCTCGCACTGATCGGCCCGATCAACCAGAAGCGGGCCGACGCGCTCGCCGCCCTGCTCGCCTGACCATCCCGTTGGCCTGAGAGGACATCTGACATGACGTCTGTCGCCGTGATCGGCGCCACCGGCCGGATCGGCTCGGAGGCGGTCAAGGCCGTCACCGCCGCCCCGGACATGGAGCTGACCGCCGCGCTCAACCGCTCCTCCTCGCTGGAGGAGCTCAAGGGCGCCGAGGTCGCGGTCGAACTCACCCACCCCGACGCGGTGATGGCCAACCTGGAGCACTGCGTCCGCAACGGCATCCACGTGGTCACCGGCACCACCGGCTGGACCGAGGAGCGGCTGGCCACCCTGCGCGGCTGGCTGGCCGAGGCCCCCGGGGTCGGCGTGCTGATCGCCCCGAACTTCTCCATCGGCGCGGTGCTGTCGATGAAGTTCGCCCAGCAGGCGGCCAAGTACTTCGAGACCGTTGAGGTCGTCGAGCTGCACCACGACCACAAGGCGGACGCCCCCAGCGGCACCGCCACCCGCACGGCCCAGCTGATCGCCGCCGCCCGGGAGGAGGCCGGCCTGCCCCGGCAGTCCGACCCGACCACCCACGGCCTGCCCGGCGCCCGCGGCGCCGACGTGGACGGCGTCCCGGTGCACTCGGTCCGGCTGCGCGGCCTGCTGGCGCACCAGGAGGTGCTGCTCGGCGACACCGGCGAGACCCTGACGATCCGTCACGACTCGCTGCACCACAGCTGCTTCATGCCGGGCATCCTGCTCGGCGTGCGCAAGGTGGCCGAGCACCCGGGGCTGACCTTCGGCCTCGAGCACTTCATGGAGCTCTGAACACGGCATGACCTCCCGCACCGGCTTCTTCCTGCTCTCGGCGGCGCTGCTGCTGGTCTCGCTGATCTGCATGGGCGAGGGCGTCCAGCTGATCGCCACCGGCAAGCCGCTCGGCATCGGCCTCGGCGTCTGCGCCTTCGTCGTCCCGGCGATCGGGGTCTGGTTCCTGCGCCAGACCATGCGGTTCGGGAAGGCCAGCGAGCGGCTCGCCAAGGAGCTGGAGGCCGAGGGGGGCCTCCCGGTGGACGAGCTGCGCCGCACCGCCGGGGGGCGGATCGACCGGGCGTCGGCCGACGAGGTGTTCGCCCGCCGCAAGGCGGAGGCGGAGGCGGCACCGGGGGACTGGCGGGTGTTCTTCCGCCTGGCGGTGGCGTACGCGGACGCGGGTGACACGCCACGGGCCCGCAAGGCCATGCAGCACGCGATCAAGCTGCACGGGAGCAACGAACCGATTGGGAGCAAGAGTTGAGCAGCGAAGTGAAGTTCCGGGACGACGTGACGGTGCAGTTGGTGCGCAGCGCCGCCGCCGACTCGGACGTCATCTGGGCCGCCCGGGTCTCCACCGCGGGTGAGCAGTCGCTGGAGGCACTGGCCCAGGACCCGGAGAAGTCGGCCGGTCTGATCAACTTCCTGATGCGGGACCGCCACGGCACCCCCTTCGAGCACAACTCGATGACCTTCTTCATCAGCGCGCCGATCTTCGTCTTCCGCGAGTTCCACCGGCACCGCAGCGGCTGGTCGTACAACGAGGAGTCCGGCCGCTACCGCAACCTGGAGCCGGTCTTCTACGTGCCCGGCGCCGACCGCAAGCTGGTCCAGCAGGGCCGCCCGGGCCGGTACGAGTTCGTGGACGGCACTCCCGAGCAGCAGAGCCTGGTGAACGAGCGGATGGAGGAGGCCTACCGGGCCTCGTACACCGCCTACCAGGAGATGCTGGAGGCCGGCGTCGCCCGCGAGGTGGCCCGGGCCGTGCTGCCGGTCGGCCTGTTCTCCTCGATGTACGCCACCTGCAACGCCCGCTCGCTGATGCACTTCCTCTCGCTGCGGACCAAGAAGGAGAACGCCACCGTGCCGTCCTTCCCGCAGCGCGAGATCGAGATGGTCGCCGAGGGCATGGAGGCGGCGTGGGCCGAGCTCATGCCGCTCACCCATGCGGCCTTCGAGAAGCACGGCCGCGTGGCCCCCTGACCTGGGCCGACGGGCATAGGAGTGGCATGTCCGGCATGTCTGGATTGCGGTGATTCTGAGCGCTCCCTAGGCTCAGGTCACGGATTCCGGTGCTGCTCGAACCCCCGAGCGAGTAGCACCGGAATCCCATGCCGGGACCGGAACGGACGGCTGACGGGCCGTCAGTACCACGCCACACCTGTCCGAACCCTGGACCGCTCCGGATACCCCCGGGGTGCCTACGAGTAGTTTTGGACACATGGCTCCGACCTCCACCCCCCAGACGCCTTTCGGCCGGGTCCTGACCGCGATGGTCACCCCGTTCACCGCCGACGGCGCGCTCGACCTCGACGGCGCCCAGCGCCTCGCCACCCACCTGGTGGACTCCGGCAACGACGGCCTCGTGGTCAACGGCACCACCGGCGAGTCCCCCACCACCAGTGACGCGGAGAAGGCCCAGCTGGTCCGCGCTGTCGTGGAGGCGGTCGGTGACCGGGCGCACGTCGTCGCCGGGGTCGGCACCAACGACACCCACCACAGCGTCGAGCTGGCCCGCCAGGCCGAGGCCGCGGGCGCCCACGGCCTGCTGGTGGTCACGCCGTACTACAACAAGCCCCCGCAGGAGGGCATCTACCGGCACAACGTGGCGATCGCCGACGCCACCGGACTGCCCGTGATGCTCTACGACATCCCCGGCCGCTCCGGCGTCGCG
Source organism: Kitasatospora sp. NPDC001664 (assembly GCF_053596675.1). Lineage (NCBI taxonomy): Bacteria > Bacillati > Actinomycetota > Actinomycetes > Kitasatosporales > Streptomycetaceae > Kitasatospora > Kitasatospora sp. NPDC001664. The sequence goes on along the minus strand of NZ_JBSFGS010000038.1, from coordinate 2,589 downwards.
ATCAGCACCGAGACCCTGGTCCGCCTCGGCCAGCACCCCCGGATCGTCGCCAACAAGGACGCCAAGGGCGACCTGGGCGAGGCCTCCTGGGCCATCGCCCGCTCCGGCCTCGCCTGGTACTCCGGCGACGACATCCTGAACCTGCCGCTGCTCTCGGTCGGTGCGGTCGGCATCGTCAGCGTGGTCGCCCACGTGGTGGCCGGCGAGCTGCGCGCCATGCTCGACGCCTTCCGCGAAGGCGACGTGGCGAAGGCCACCGCGATCCACCAGAGCCTGCTGCCGGTGTTCAGCGGTATGTTCCGCACTCAGGGCGTGATCCTCACCAAGGCCGCGCTCGACCTGCAGGGCCACCCGGCCGGGCCGCTCCGCCTGCCGCTGGTCTCCGCCACCGAGGAGGAGATCGCGCGGCTGAAGGAGGATCTCGCCGCCGGCGGGGTACACCTGTAAACGACAAGACGTGCGCGCCCCGGCTCGCCGGGCCTCCCGAGGCCTGCCGCTGGACCGGACCGAAGGCGCGAGGCATCAGACCTGGCAAGTAGGAAACCATCGAAGCACGCACGCCACGTGTCAGCAGGGGAGGACCCCCGGGGCATGTGGCGTGCGTCGTAAGGAGAGTCTTTTGAGCCACCCTCACCCTGACCTCGGCACGCCCCCGGCCCTCAAGCCCGGCGCCATCCGGATCACCCCGCTCGGCGGCCTCGGCGAGATCGGCCGCAACATGACCGTGCTGGAGCACGCGGGCCGGCTGCTGATCATCGACTGCGGCGTGCTCTTCCCCGAGGACGAGCAGCCCGGCGTCGACCTGATCCTGCCGGACTTCAGCTCCATCCGGGACCGCCTCGACAAGATCGACGGCATCGTCCTGACGCACGGTCACGAGGACCACATCGGTGCCGTCCCGTACCTGCTCCGGGAGAACCCCGACATCCCGCTGATCGGCTCCAAGCTGACCCTCGCGCTGATCGAGGCCAAGCTCGCCGAGCACCGGATCCGCCCGTACGTCCTGGAGGTCAAGGAGGGCGACCGCGAGCGGATCGGCCCCTTCGACTGCGAGTTCATCGCCGTCAACCACTCCATCCCGGACGCCCTGGCCGTCGCCGTCCGCACCCCGGCCGGCATGGTCGTCGCCACCGGTGACTTCAAGATGGACCAGCTCCCGCTGGACGGCCGCCTCACCGACCTCCCGGCCTTCGCCAAGCTGGCCGAGGAGGGCATGGACCTGCTGCTGGTGGACTCCACCAACGCCGAGGTCCCCGGCTTCATCCCGCACGAGCGCGACATCTCCGCGGCGCTGCGCAACGTCTTCGCCAGCGCGGAGAAGCGCATCATCGTGGCCTCCTTCGCCAGCCACGTGCACCGCATCCAGCAGGTGCTGGACGCCGCGCACGAGCACAAGCGCAAGGTCGCCTTCGTCGGCCGCTCGATGGTCCGCAACATGGGCATCGCCCGTGACCTCGGCTACCTCAAGGTGCCGGGCAACATGATCGTCGACGTGAAGACCCTGGACGACCTGCCGGACAAGGACGTCGTCCTGGTCTGCACCGGCTCCCAGGGCGAGCCGATGGCGGCGCTGTCCCGGATGGCCAACCGCGACCACCAGATCCGGATCGTCGAGGGCGACACCGTCATCCTCGCCTCCTCGCTGATCCCGGGGAACGAGACCGCGATCTACCGCGTCATCAACGGCCTGACCCGCTGGGGCGCCAACGTCGTCCACAAGGGCAACGCCAAGGTGCACGTCTCCGGCCACGCCTCGGCCGGCGAGCTCCTGTACTTCTTCAACATCTGCAAGCCGAAGAACCTGATGCCGGTTCACGGCGAGTGGCGCCACCTGCGTGCCTGCGCCGACCTCGGCATCAAGACCGGTGTCCCGAAGAACCGCACCGTGATCGCCGAGGACGGCGTCGTGGTCGACCTCGAGAACGGCGTCGCCAAGATCGTCGGCAAGGTGCAGGCCGGCTACGTGTACGTCGACGGCTCGTCGGTCGGCGACATCACCGAGGCCTCGCTGAAGGACCGTCGGATCCTCGGCGAGGAGGGCTTCATCTCGGTCTTCGTGGTGGTCGACTCCAACAGCGGCAAGATGGTGAGCGGCCCGACCATCCAGGCCCGCGGCTCCGGCATCGACGACGGCGCCTTCGCCCCCGTGGTGGCCCGCCTCCAGGAGGCCCTGGAGAAGTCGGCCGGCGACGGGGTCCTGGAGGTCCGCCAGGTCCAGCAGCTGGTCCGCCGCACCATCGGCAAGTGGGTGGCGGACAACTACCGCCGCCGTCCGATGATCGTTCCGGTGGTCGTGGAGGTCTAGACCTCTCGGTTTGACTTGGGGCAGCCCGGTGCGTAACGTTCTCCGGGTTGCCCCAAGCGGCCGAAAGAACTTCTCCGAGTGAAATCGGGAAGGAAAAACGGCCCGAAGAACTCTGGTAGAGTTCGGGAGCGCCGAAAGGCGAAGAGCGAAATCGGAAAGCGAAACTCCGGGAAATCGGAGCGGAAGACATCTGATAAGCTCGAAACACGAACGAAGCGCCCGGAGGGCCCGCTGGAAGGCGGACCGAAGGAAGCCACCGTTCCTTGAGAACTCAACAGCGTGCC
>NZ_JBSFGS010000037.1:0-69768 GCF_053596675.1 Kitasatospora sp. NPDC001664 | reverse complement strand
GCACGACGGCGCAGCTCAGGCGGGTAGGAGGAGGGACGTGCCATGACTCGAATCCTTACACGAAATCGAGTCTCCACTGAACACGGGGCGGTTCAGTCCTGCGGATCCAGCACCGTGTACGGAAGCTTCTCCTCTTCGGCTGGCTCGATCATCCGGTAGCCGCGCTTGTCCCAGAGTTCGTTGATCCTCCGTTGGACCTCGGGCTGGTCGAGCGAGGCGCTAGTGACGGTCATCTGGTCGTTTCGGTTGCCCAGTTGGAACAGCCACATCGAAGCGAGGGACAGCTCCTCCGCCGGGAGCCACACGACCGTGACGTGGAGCTGTCTGAGGACCTGTGCCAGAGCGAAGTCTTCCGGGCCTTCCCCCAGCACCACCGTGGTCGCCCCGCGCCGGAACCCCCGTCGGACCGGAATGCACAGACCGGCTTCGTGGGACATCATCGCGAGCGCGTCCGGCGCCGCCTCGGGATGGAACTCTTTCAGGAGAGGCGACTCGCTGCCCTGGACGGCAGCCTGCAGCCAGCGCCCGGCTTCTACCGTTTTCTCCGACGGGCATTCCTGCGCCCCGACGTGCATGGCGTAGGCGAGCGAAGCCGCCGTTGTGACGAGCGCCTTCGGAACACCGAGCAGCGGGGCGATCGCCACCGACTCCAGCTCCGTCAACGACTGGCTGTCGCCGACGTCGAACAGGTGCTGGACATGGACGAACTCCTCCCGCTGGTTGGCCGCGAGGCGTGACCGCAGCGCGGTAGCCACCTCCTGAGCGGCTTGGACGTAGTCCGGCGTCCAAGGATTTTTGCGCAGAGACAGCCCGAACTGCTCCAACACCCCAGCATCGTCGATGCTCTGCCGGTCAAGCGCTGCATCGATGAGGCCCGGGATGATCTCGTCCGCAGTCCCAACCGACGGCACGTACGGCACCACCTGATCGGGCTGCAGACGAGCCAGGCCCCGCTGCAGTGCCGGATGCTCCACCGTCCCCGCCGGAAGCACCACGCTCCCGCTGCACCCCCACACCCTCGACAACCGGGCAAGAGCAGCGGCCGACCACCGCACCCAGTCCTCATTCTGCGGGGCTACGACCACCAGACGAGGCGGCCTCGCGGCATACGAAAGCGGAAGGAACGTCAGCTGCTCAGACACCCAGCAAGTCTCCCAGCGCGCAGGGACACCGGCGCCCCAAACCCCGAGAACACCTCGCCCAGCACCCACCTGACAGGCCATCAAGACAGCGCTCCCAGCGAACCGCCCTAGGAGCTCCCACTGAGCCAGTGAAAAGTCCCAGACCACCTCACAGGACCCACGATTCCCGACCTATCAGCGATACCCGCAGGTCAACAGCCAAGTGGGCAACCGTGAACCTCCTGAACGATCAAGGAACCGCGAAACAGCCCCCTCCACACCCGCCAGCGACGTCCCACACCACCCACAACACCCCAGACCACCCGCTACAACGCACAACTGAAATGACGACCCGTCACAACAGGGCCTCCTGGCGTGCTCACGGTCTCGACAACCTCGAGCTGCACCAGGGGCCCTGTCTCCATGCCCGGCACGCGGCAATATCACCCGACCGAGCCACACCAATCGAACCCACGTCCATCAAGACCGGTACAACAACGGCTTCTAAACAGCGCAACTCTCACCAAACCAGCGACATCACCAGCTCATGGCGCCACCCGCCTGCCCCTCGACACGGCCAACTCACCCACCTACCGCCACACCCCGGCCGACCCCGACACCAGAAACGCATCAACCAACCTGCGAAACCCCACCCCACGACCGCTCAACCCCGCACACCCGCCGCCACGCCATAAATCCTCACAAAATCAGAACCAGCGGGACCTCATTTCGGGCCCACCATCGAGAACGATGGCGGGCCCGAAATTAGAATCGAGGGATGACTTCAGATTCTCCTTAGAATGAGAGCAAGTTCATTCATTGTAGCTGCACAGAAATCCTGATTCTGCATCTTAAAACAACCGAGCGCGTCAGGATTTCCCGGCCCTGCCGACCGCATAACTCGATCGATTCTTTCGGGAACGATGTACCACGTTCGCCCGCCGAGTGAGACCGTCCACTCGTACACCGTGTCGGCAGAGCCAACGGCATCGCCGATCAGAGTAGCAATTGACACAGTGGGGCTTGCATACCGCCAAGCAATCAACGGGGGGCGAACCAATCCGTCGAGAGGATCCACCCCGACCGACAGCCTACCCCACTCCACTACACCATGACGACGAAGCGCTTCAAGAGCATATTCGGGTGAAATCATACCGTCGGCCTTCCCCAGCGTATTCCCGGATTCAGCTTCTTCAAAAGCTTGAAATAATCTCCGGCCGGAATGGCGCTCATTGACAAGCGAGGATCATATACATAGCGGCCATCAGTATAAACCTGATGGAAAATATAGCTCTCAGTGACTCGACCCTCGGGGACATCGATCCAACCTCCCCCGTCGACCCTGCCCTCGATAATCTTTCCAACCCCTCCTGCCTCTCTGAGTAGCCGCGCAGCAATTTCAGAACAGTCATACTCGTAAATATGAATAGGGAGCGTCGGCATCACATCAAGGACTGACTGAACCGGAGGATGCGCAAGATTAGGCGGCCGGAAATCCAGGTCGCACACGCTCAGATCCCGATTGTGCACAAGAACTGGCGTGGTGGCAGCGACGACGTAGTAGGTGTGCAGGTCACCGACGGTGAGATTATACGCAACGCGGCTGCTGTCGTCGTGACTGACGCTGGCGACTGTAACGGCGGCACCGTTCGGGGTGCGCAGGGTGTCACCGGGGCGGAGCTGAGATGCGTCGCGCCAGGAACGCTGGTTCTCGGTCCAATACCGGTGATGGTCGGTCGAGATGACGGTCCCGCTGCCGGAAGAATCGAGTTGTACGGTGGTGAATCCCCGGTCGTCGGGGGTGCGGATCGTCGCCTGTACAGGCTTGGATTCGGTTCGACCGGTGATCGGGTCGGTTGCTAGGACACTGTCACCGACAGTCACCTGCTCGATCGGGCGGATACTGCGGTCAGCCATCAAGACTCCGGTGCCTGCCGGGAAGCTGTCGAAACAGCTGGTTGTGGGCCCTGCCGCTGATACAGCCTTGCGCTCGCGGTTGATGCCCGAGAGGAGGTCGGCCCCCTTCTCTCCCCATTTTCCGAACTTGACGGCAGTTGCCGAATATCCTGCGATCGGGATCGCGCTGGCGCAGGAGAGTCCAGCGTCTACATACTTCTTCTCAATCCCGTAGATCCCGCAGCTGAGGAGGTCCATGGGTTCCCCGAGGACCGGGATTGTTCCAAGAGTGTCGAGAAGGAGGTGAACGCCGTCGAGTGCGGTGAAGCCGCTCTTCTTGGCTCTTGCCTCTGAAAAGTCAGAGAGGGCCTTGTCGAACTCCTTCTCCCATTCCTGGCGGTCCATTTGGGCGCTCACCATAGCGTTGCTGGCGAGCGCTGCCAGGGTGAAGATTTCCTGCTTGCTCTTGCCGAGCGCCTCCGCGGACGTCCTTGCCTCGATGGCCTTCTTTCCGGCTTCCTCGGCGAACTTGCTTGCTGCGCGCTCCGATGCTGTGGCCCATCGCGCGCTGGAGGCGGCGCTGTTTGCGGCCTGCTGGGCCTGCGCGGCGGACTGGCGGGCCTTCTTCGCGGATTCGGCGGCTTTGGCTGCGGCGTCGGCGGCCTGGCCAGCGGAGGCTCTGGCCTGCCCCGCGTATATGGATGCCTGATTTTCGGATTTCGTCGCGCTGGTGGCCCAGTCGTTCGCTTCGTTGGCCGCGTTGCGCGCGAGGGCGGCGACCTTGAAGGCTTCGGCGGCGTTCTGCTGGGCGGTGGCGGCGGTGCCGGCGGACTGGGCGATCATCTGGTCGATCGCAGCGTTGTGGTGGGCGGTGAGCTGGTCCTTCTGCTGCGCCTTGTACTGGCCGGTTTCAACGAAGGAGCGGACTGCTTCGAGGGGCCCGTCGAAGGCGATCCTCGCGGCGGCCTTGACCTCAGGGGTTCCGCTGCTCATGGCCCGGGACACCAGGACGCGGTCGTCGGTGGCCCGTGCCCGGTACTGGCCGACACTGAGAAAGTCGGCCAAGACAGTGCTGGCGCCGTTGTCGAACGCGTTCTTGCCCGCCTGGTGGACGCTCGGTCCGCCCGCGTTGAGGACCTGAACCACCCGCACCCGCAGGTCGGCGGCCTGGACGTCGTACTGGCCCGTGGTCAGGAAAGCGTGAACAGCGGCGGCGTCGCCCTTGAGAGCGGTGGTGGCCGCGGTGGCGATCGGATCAGGGGCGGCCGGATCGCCAGAGTCGTTTTCGCGGATGATCTGCTGGACGCGGGTGCGCTCGTCACGCTCGGCTGCCTGGGCCCAGCCGGTGCGGGCGTACTCGGCTACGACTGCGTCGGTGTCGGCGAGGGCGAACTCGGCGGCGGACTTGCTCCACGGGCCGCGGGTCTTCATCGCGGCGACCGCCATCCGCCGGCCCTTCGCCGCGATCTGCTGCTCGTCGGCACCGGTCTGCGCGGCCTCGGCTGCGAGGCGGGTGGCGTCGGCATCGAGCTGCCTGGCGTCGTCGACGTCCTTCTGCAAGGCCGCCTGCCGCTCCTCCTCGGCGACGCGCAGGTCGTTGGCCTGGTTGATGCCCTGGACGGTGCGGGTGGCGAGGTCTTCGGCCTCGGTGCGGGTGGCGAGGTCGCGGAGCGATTTCTGCTTCTCCACCGCCGAGCTCGCGGCGTCGGCGGCCACCTTGGCCGCGTCGGCCTGGGCCTTTGAGCGGTCCGCCGCGGCGGAGGATTCCCCGGCGTGCTGCCACGCCCAGGTGGCGGCCTCGGCTGCGGCCCGCAGGCGGTCGGCCGCCGATGCGGCGGCGTCCGCCGCCTCCTTCGCGGCGCGGGAGGAGTCAGCGGAAAGCGCCTGGGCCGCGGTGGCCGCGCGCGAGGACTCGGCGGAGTTGCGGCGCGCGACGGCTGCCGCCGCACGGGCCTCGGCGGCCGGGGCCTTCGCCTGTTCGGCGAAGGCGGCCGAGGCGTCGGCTGAGGTGGCTGCCTGGTTCGCCTGGTCGTTCGCGTCCTTCGTCAGCTCGATGGTGACTTGGTACGCCGCATCGGCCTCGGCTGTGGCGCGTGTCCAACCGGAGACCCCGCTGATCTCGTTCGCCAGGCGGGTGGCCTTGCCGGCAGCTTCCTGTGCCTCTGTGATCTTCGTCTTGTCCCAGGACACCGCCGCGGCCGCCGCGAGGGTCTTGGCCGCCTCCTGCAGCGCGCCGACCATGGCGCTGTTCGCCCGGGAGGCCGCGTTGGCGGTCCGGCGGGAGGACGCCACGGCCGCCCGGGCCGCGGTGGCGGCGGTCTGCGACGCCTGCGCGGCCCGGCGCGTGGCCTCGGCCGCCCGTGCGGAGGCCGCTGCCGCCTTGGTGGCATCGCCCTTCGCGGCCTCCGTCTCGGCTGCTGCCTTGGCCGCGGCCTCCCGGGCCAGGCGGGCGGCGTCGATCGCGCGGTCCGCTTCCTCCTTGGCCTGGGTGAGGCTCGCCTTTGCCTGGGCCCCGGCGGTTTCCACCTGGGCCGCGAGCTGGCTGATGCTCGCGTACTCCGCGTCGCGGGCCTGGGCGACGAACTGCCCGACCTCGAGGAAGTCACGGACCTCGTCGGGCGTGCCGTTGAACGCGATCCGGCCGGCCGCCTTCGTCTGCGCTCCGCCCGCGCTGATCGCCTGGGCCGCCAGGACGCGGTCGTCCTGCTCACGCATCCGGTACTGCCCCTGCTCCAGGAAGGTCCGGGCGTCCTGGGGCGTGCCATCGAACGCGGTCCGGCCGGCCTTGGCAACGGCCGGGCCTCCGGCGTTGATCGCTCGGACGACCGCCTGTCGGTCGTCACGCTCCTGCGACACCTTCCAGCCGTCCTTCAAGAACGCGGACAGCTCGGCCGGCGTGCCCGCGAGTGCCTTCTTCGCGGCTTCGCGCACCTCTCGGCCGCCGATGCTGACCACCTGCAGGGCCAGCTGCCGGTCATCGAGCACCTCGGCCGCTGCCCGGTCCGTGTCCAGGAACCGGCGCACATCGGCATCCGAGCCCAGCAGGGCCACCTCGGCGGCCGCCTTCACGGCCGGCCCGCCCAGCTTCCAGAACCCGACGGCCCGCCCGCGGTCGGTCGCCGGCAGCGCCGACGCCGACGGCGCGGGCACCTCGGCCGCGAACGAGGGCACAGCCGTCACCAGACCGGCGGTCATGGCCAACGGAAGCAGGCCGTGCGCCAACGCGAGGGAAGAACGCCACCACCCCCCGCCGCCTCGCGCCCGAACATTGACTGAACTCAACGCCAATCCCTCCCAATCACCGCGCGGATAAATCGCTGGCGGATCTTACCCGAGAAAGCGGCGTAAACGAACCCAAGATCAACTTAGGGGGCCGTTGAATCGACTTTATGGTGGCCTGATACCTTGCGCTGACAGCCTCTATCGAGTCGTGTTTCCCGGGCGCTTGGCCAGCACCCTGCAAGGCGAGCTGTTTGCCCCGCCTTGAGGCAGATTAAGAAGCGTGACTCGAACCAAGGCAAGCACAATGTCCGATTTGGCACGTTTGAGAAAAATTAGTGCGCTTTGAAAAGTGAAAGAGATCACATGTCGATCCGTATGCGCCGATGGGCGCTAGCCGGCGCAGCCGTTGCCGTAGCCGCCGTTCTCGGTGCGCCTGCCCTCGCAACGGCCGCCGACAACGCCACCGACAACGCGCTGGCCCCGTTCGGAGTCGAGGACGGGGCCTACCCCGGCGCGGACCAGATCCTCCAGGAGAAGGGGATCACCCTGACGGCGGGCGACGGCCAGATCAACCTCGTGAGCTGCACGCAGGGTCACCAGATCGAGCTCTACTCCAAGGCGGGCGCCAGGGATCCTCGTGACCGGTACTGCTTCAGCGCACCCGCCTCGGCCGGCTGGCTCACCATGTCGATCCCGGAGGTCTACACGATGAGCACGACCGCCGAGAGGGCACTGACCGCAACCGTCTCCATCGATGGCAACACGGCAACCCTGCAACTGCCCAAGAATGGGGCCGCCAATGTCGGTGAACACAGCGTGAGCAACCATGGTGTCGTCCTGGAGCTTCGCATCACGGGCTGAGTCAGGTCACGCCTCACCCTCCTGTCTCACGCGCGGCTGCCGTGCGCGATCATATATTTTCCAGATGTCTTGAGGGCGAACCTTTACGTTCCTCGGCGCCAGCGGCGCAGGGCCGCGCCAGCAGCGAACACAATGCCAACCTCGGGGCCGGATGTGCGGCCGTGTGGTGGCCTGATGTTTTCCGCCCCACGGCCTCCATCGCGTCCTGACCCCCGGCGCCTGGCCAGCGCCCCGGGTACGAGCTGTTTACCCAAGTCCAATGCAGGTGAAGAAGCGCGGCCCAGGCAGGCATAATGTCCGATTTCGCACGTTTGGCAAAATCAATGCGCTTTAAAAAGTGAAAGAGATCACATGTCAATCCGTATACGACGATGGTCGCTGGTCGGCGCAGCCGTCGCTGCGGCCGCCGTTGTCAGTGTGTCGGCCCTCGCGACCGCTGCCGACAGCACCACCGACAACGTGCTGGCCCCGTTCGGGGTCGAGGACGGGGCCTACCCCGGCGCGGACCAGATCCTCCAGGAGAAGGGGGTCACCCTGACGGCGGGCGACGGCCAGATCAGCCTCGTGAGCTGCGGATCGGCGCATCAGATCGAGGTCTACTCCCGGCTGGGCCTCAGGGATCCTCGTGACCGGTTCTGCTTCACGGCACCCACGTCCACCGGCTGGCTCACCATGTCGATCCCGGAGGTCTTCGCGGTGCAGACCACACCCGAGCGGGCGGTGGCCGCACGCGTTTCCGCCGACGGCAACACGACGACCCTGCAGGTCGCCAAGGACCAACTGGTTCCGGTCGGTGAAGGCAGCAGGAACTCCAACGCCGTGATGCTCGAACTCCGTGTCACGGGCTGACCCGGACATCTGCCCCGACCCTGCCCTCCTCTGCGTCGCGTGCGGCGGACGTACGCGCACTCGCACCGGATTTCCATAGCTTTGAGGACCAACCTGCATGTTCACTGCCCGTCAACTTCCACGGCCCACCACCGCTCTGGCGACCGTCGCGCTCAGCATCGCCGCTCTCGCCAGCGGGCTGTCATCCAGCACCGCTGGCGCGGTATCCGGTGATGCCCAGACCGACGCGTCCTTCGCATTCACCGCCAAGCTCACCATCGGTGACAAGGGCCGTGTCTGCTCCGGCGCGCTCGTGAACCAGTACTGGGTCCTCACCGCCGCCAGCTGCTTCGCCGACAACCCGTCCCAGAGCCTCACCCTCCAGGCCGGCGCCCCGAAGGAACGGACCACCGCCGTCATCGGCCGCGCCGACCTGACCAACACCACCGGCGGTCACGTCACCGAGATCGCCGAGATCGTGCCGCGCACCGACCGTGACCTCGTCCTGGCCCGCCTCACCGCTCCCGCCGCCGGCATCACTCCCCTGGCTCTCAGCACCAGCGCCCCCGCCCAAGGTGAAGACTTGCAGATCGCGGGCTACGGACGGACCAGGACCACCTGGTCCAAGGACAAGCTGCGCACCGCCACCTTCACCGTCGGCAAGATCGCAGCGACCGGGGTCGACCTCGCCGCCAAGGCACCGGCCGGCGCGGCCATCTGCAAGGGCGACACGGGCGGCCCGGCCTGGCGCACCGTCGACGGCCAGCCCCAGCTGGTGGCCGTCAACAGCCGCTCCTGGCAGGGGAGCTGCCTTGGCATCCCCGCCGCCGAGACCCGCACAGGCGCCTACAGCACCCGTGTCGACGGCCTGGCAGCGTGGCTGAAGGAGCAGGTGGACCGGACCGACCGGTGGACGGAGACTGCACCGGTCGCGGTGTACCACCCGGACAAGAACACCATCGAGGACTTCCGCATCGGGGCGGACGGCCAGGTGTACCACGCGTTCTACACCACCGGCGGCGCCGGCTGGAGCAACTGGAACCTGGTCGCACCGGGCCAGTTCACCGCGATCAGCACCGTTCACCAGACTGACCTGAAGACCAGTGAGGTGTTCGCACTCGGCACCAACGGGCAGGTCTACCACTCCTTCTACACCACCAACAGCAGTGGCTGGAGTGCCTGGAAGCTGGTCGCCCCCGGCACATTCACCGCGCTGAGCACGGTCTACCACGCCGACAAGAACACCATCGAGGTCTTCGCCACCGGCACCGACAAGCAGGTCTACCACGCCTACTACACCACCAACAGCAGTGGCTGGAGCAGCTGGAACCTCATCGCCTCCGGCACCTTCAAGGGCCAGACCAGCGCCGTCTACCAGGCCGACCTCAAGACCATCGAGATCTTCGCGCTGAGCACCGACGGGCAGGTCTACCACTCCTTCTACACCACGGGCAGCCCCAGCTGGAGTGCCTGGAAGCTGGTCGCCCCCGGCACGTTCACCGCGCTGAGCACGGTCTACCACGCCGACAAGAACACCATCGAGGTCTTCGCCACCGGCACCGACAAGCAGGTCTACCACGCCTACTACACCACCAACAGCAGTGGCTGGAGCGGCTGGAACCTCATCGCCTCCGGCACCTTCAAGGGCCAGACCAGCGCCGTCTACCAGGCCGACCTCAAGACCATTGAGATCTTCGCGCTGAGCACCGACGGGCAGGTCTACCACTCCTTCTACACCACGGGCAGCCCCAGCTGGAGCGCGTGGAAGCTGGTCGCCCCCGGCACGTTCACCGCGCTGAGCACGGTCTACCACGCCGACAAGAACACCATCGAGGTCTTTGCCACCGGCACCGACAGCCGCATCTACCACGCCTACTACACCACCGGCAGCAGCGGCTGGAGCAGCTGGAACCTCATCGGCTCCTGATCACGCCTCACCTGGCCGGGACGACACGCCCAGGACAATCTCCCCGGTCAGGCCGCTGGTGTGAGCTTGCCTCTGGGAGGGCTCGGCGCGGACCCGGTCAGGTGCGGTTCGCCGATAGTGACGTCCAGCCCGCGACGACAAGATCGTCGACACCCCGGTCCTGACGTTCACCCACGCGAGGTAGGACGCGTTCCTCTACCGTGCGGTCCCCGGTGGGTTCACCCTCCGCAGACCGCACGCCGCTCAAGAACTTGGTGGCCCGGCGCATCCCGCGTCGGGCCACCAACTTGTCCCGGCCCGCACTGGCGCTGGCGGTAGCGCGACAGTCAGCGAAGAGCGCGCTCTCGGGGTGTGTCTAGTGCTCTGACCGCACAGGTCCACCGGGTTGGTGGTGGCACGGTCCGGACGGGTTGGATGTGAGTCGACATCCAAGGTTCGGGGAGCGTGGTGGCGGGGCCGGTGAGGGTTCGGAGACTGACGGATCAGGAAGGTCAGCAGTTACATAGGATTGTGCGTCGGGGCAGTACGAGTTCGGTGCGCTACCGCCGGGCGATGATGCTGCTGGCCTCGGCCGGCGGCAACCGGGTGCCGGTCATCGCCCAGCTGGTAGCGGCCGACGAGAACACCGTGCGGGATGTGATCCACCGGTTCAACGAGATCGGCCTGGCCTGTCTGTGGACCCTCGGTGGGCGGGAGGCCGTCCTCGCCAACTCAGCACTGACGACGAGGACTTCGTCGTCCAGATGGCCACCACCCGCCGGGCCAAGCTCGGCCAGCCCTTCACCCGCTGGTCGATCCGCAAGCTCGCCGCCTACCTGCGCAAGGTTCATGGCCGGGTGGTCCGCCTGGGCCGCGAGGCCCTGCGCTGCCTGCTCTCCCGACGCGGCGTCGCCTTCCAACGGGCCAAGACGTGGAAGGAGTCCACCGATCCGGAGCGCGAAGCTAAGCTCGACCGGATCGAGCACGTGCTGAAACGCTTCCCGGATCGCACGTTCGCATTCGACGAGTTCGGGCCGCTCGGCATCCGCCCCACCGTAGGCAATTGCTGGGCCGAGCAAGGCCGGGCGAACCGGCTGCCTGAGACCTACCACCGCACCCACGGCGCTACCTACTTCCACGGCTGCTACTCGATCGGCGACGACTCCCTGTGGGGCGTCAAACGCTGACCCCGCATCGGCTCGGACTGGGCCCGGCTCTGGGCGAAGGAGCACGGGGGCAGCCTGGCCGCGCCGGCGCGGGCGGTGATCGGCGGCGGGTACGCCATCAGGGCCTGGCTCGCCGCGCTGCGGGCCGCCGCCGAGGTGCCGGACGGCGAAGCGGTCGCACTCGACGCGGAGCGCCGGGCGCAGCTGGAGGCGGTCGACCCGTGGTGGGCCCCGCGCTGGCCGATCATCTGGCAGCGCTCGTACGCCGTCGCCCGGATGTGGTGGCTGGAGGCCGACGGCCAGACCGACTGGGCCGGGCTGGACGTGGGCCTGCAGTTCGACGGCGAGGAGCGGGGCCGGCGGGTGCGGGCGCAGCGGGCCGCCTTCGCAGGGCTGAAGCAGGAGCGGCAGGACCTCCTGGCGGCGCTGGGCATCGAGGAGGACCAGGAGCCGGCCGCTGCCCGGGCGAAGGTGGCGGCCCGGCCGAACAAGTCCCGGGGTGACCGGTTCGCGGCCGGCCTCGCAGCCTTGGCGGCGTTCGTCGCCGAGCACCAGCACGCGAAGGTGCCCCGCCCTCACAAGCAGCCATTGGCGGCGGAGACAGGGGACAGAATAACGTTGTTCGCGCTTCGCACCTGGCTCAACAACAACAAAAGCCGCAGGGCGGGGCTGACGACGGATTAGCCCGCGCCGCTCGCCGAGCACGGCGTGGAGTGGGCGGTGGTGGAGGCGTGAGCGGGGCCGCTGTGCCTGGTGTGCCGTCGGGTGGTGACGCCCGGGGTCAGATTCCGATTCGCACCAGGAACATGCGCACCATCAGCAGCGCGTCGACGACGACGACGCCGACCAGCAGAGGGCTGGGGGTCTGCCGCAGGGTGGTGGCGCCGATCCTGATGCCGAGGGCGAGGAGTACCGCCGAGGCGGTGAAGACGGTGCCGACCAGCAGGGAGGGCGCGCCGAGTTCGGCGGCCAGGTTGCCGGCGATGAAGGCCAGGAGCACCTGGGGGATGCCGAGCAGCCAGACGGCGGCGACGCGTCGGGGGGGCCGGTCGGGGCCGGGTGGTGGTCTCGTGGAGCGGCCCCGGGCTGCCCGGCGAGGGCCCAGACGGGGGGTACGGCGGGGGCGGGGGGACGGGAGGGGTTTGGGCCGGACTGGGTACGAGGCCGTCCAGTGCGGTCTGGATCAGGTGTCCGAACACGGCGTCGGCGGCCATCTCGCGGGCCAGCACCTCCGCTGCGTCCGCTTCGGCGGCGGCGCTCCACTCCGTGTCGAGGCGCAGCACCGCCGATCGGCCCGTCTCCGTTCGGCCGAGGCGTTCCCGTACGAGTGCGATCACCTGGGCCTCTGGCCCCGTCGCCGCCCCGCCCCTGGCGACGGATTCGACGAGCACCCGGACCGCGGCCGCAGCCGGTTCCTGCTCCTGCATGTGCGTCCCCTCGTTTCCGCTCCCGGTGATGGTAGGGGCGGGCATGAAGGGCCGCCAGATGGCCGTGTCAGCTGAGCCGGGCGCGTGCGCACGCCGGCCGTTGTGGCAAGTCTGCGGCCGTCTCGCGCCGGGGTGGCAGCGCCTGCGGCCGGACTTTCTGGCACGCCGAGGAGATCGGGCGGCAGTGGAGCCGGCCGGGGCGGGCTTCGCCGGTGTCGAGGGGCTGGGTGGGAGTGGGGCCGGGGTAGCAGGCGCGTTCCAACCAGCGGTCGGCGATGGCGTTGCCCTGCGCGTCCTTCTCGTCGGGGTAGGCCGCGCGGGCCTGCGCGGCGATCCGGCCGAGCCATCAGACGACTGCGGCCTGGGCGTCGCCGGGCTCGGGGACCGGCATCACGAAGTCGGGGTGCGGCTCCGCCTCGGTCTGCTCGGGGACCTCGGTGGTGTCGGCGCTGGCGGTGGGGGTGTCGGGCACGCCGGGATCGTGGAGGGCGCCACCGACACCCTCGGGTGGCCGCCGCTGTGACCGGCAGCTCAGGATCGGTGGTGACCGGCGAGGCCCAGCTCCTCGCGGCGGAACCGGACCTGTGGGGCGCGTCGTCGTGGAGTACGACCTTGGGGGGAATCGTTGCTCGAATTCTTCGTGCTTGTCGCAGTGGTGCTGGCTGGGCTGGTTGCCGCGCCGGTCCTGTTCATCCTGGGGACCGTGGTACTGGTCCGCAGCAGCAGCGACGCCGGTCCGTCCGGCGGCCTGCGCGGGGTGGCGCTGCTGTCGGCCGGGGGCGCGGCCGCCGCGTACCTGTGGGGTGCGCTGCACCTCCTCGGCGCCGTCCTGACGACGGACGACAGTGGAACCGACGCTTTCCCGATCCAGCCCTGCCGTGAGGGCGGCATGGCCCGGGCGGAGACGGTCGTGGACCACAGCGTGAGCTTCCTGCCGCTGCGCTTCACGTGCGAGCTGCGCGCGGGAGGTGGCTACACCGTCGCCGTACCGGGGTACGTCAACCCGGCCGTGGGGGTTCTCGGGCTTGCTGCTGTGGCCTGCGGGATCCTGGCCGGCGCGGCCGGCGAACGGTCCGGCCGAAAGCGATCCCCCGCACCCTGAGCCCGTGGAGAACGCTCGCGTTGCCGCAGCGGTGCCCTCCGTGGTTCGCGGGCGTGCGGCAGTACTTGCGCTGCGATACGTCGCCCGGCCGTACCCCGGCGCTGTGTTGTCCGCGGACAACACGGTCGCGGAGGAGGCGGCGGCATCCCGGGCCTCGGCGACCCGCCCTGGCAGGGCCCGTCACCCGTTTCGCCCCTGCCCAACCCCGCTCGGGGCAGGGAAACTGACCAGTGTTCAGGAGATGCGACGGGCCGGGGAGACACGACCTGATGAGCGCGCTGAAGCTGATGACCTTCAACGTCCAGTTGCTGCCCACCGTGCCCGGCACGACCTCGCCGGGCAACGAGGCGGAGGGCCGGGCGCACGCGGTGGCGGACGCCCTCGACGCCCTTGGCCCCGACGACCGGCCGCACGTGATCGCCTTCAACGAGGTGTTCAGCGAGACCGGGCGCGACGTCCTCTACGAACGGCTCAAGCCCGCCTACCCGCACATCGCCGTCAAGCTGGACGACTGCGCCATCGGGCAGGACAGCGGGCTGATGCTGTTCAGCCGCCTGCCGTTCCGTACTCTCCCCCCTCAGGCCAGCGACCCCAAGGTGCACTTCTTCTCCTACCCGGACTCGGCCGACAAGGACGCCCTGGCGTGCAAGGGGGTGGGCCTGGTCCAGGTGCTGTTCCCGCCGACCGGGGTGGTGACGATCGCGTTCACCCACACCCAGGCCTTCTACAAGTGGGAGGACCAGTACGCGGCCGAGCGGGCCGGACAGTTCAAGGACCTCGGCCAGCAGCTCTCCCTGATCCTCGGCCCGCCCGGCACCGGGCTCTGGCGCACCCTGGTGGTCATGGGCGACTTCAACGTACGGGGCGACCCGGGCGCGGCCCTTGCGGAGTGGGGCACGGTGTTCGCCGCCCCGAGCGGTGTCTTCAGCACCGACCTGACCGACGGCTGGCGGACCTTCATGCGTCCCCCGAACGCGTTCGTGGAGTCCGATCCGGGCTACACCTGCAACAACCTGGACCCCGGCGAGAACGGGGAGCTCCCGGCCGGGCTGCTGATGCGGCTGGACTACCAGTGCTACAGCCGGGCCCCCGAGCGCAGGCTCGTCCCGCAGCACATGCGCACCAGGTTCCGCGCGCAGAGCGACCACTGGTCGCTGGAAGCCGACGCCCACCTGGAGACCCCCGCCTGCACCCCCTCCCGCGCCGTCACGGTGCCCTCCGCCACCACCCCGGAGGGGCTGCGGGCGTACGGGCTGAACATCGTCCACGACGGCAGCTACCAGTGGGTGTACATCGAGGAACCCGGGACGTACACCGTCTTCCCCGAACCCCAGCTCGACATCGACCTGTTCACCGCTGACGACATGTCAACTCCCCTCGTCCCCTACGACGTCCTGCCACCGGCCGCGAGCGGGCTGAGCACACTGCCGGGAGACCTGCGCCGGCTCGGGATCGAACCCGGCGCGGACGGGCAACAGTTCGAAAGCCGTGGCCCGTTCTTCATCCGCGTACGGGCCACGCGGCAGAGCGGCGGCTACCGCGGCGTCTGCCACGTCGGCGTCCTGCGCCACCGCGGTGAGACCCGAGCCACCGCCATCGCCCTTCTGCCCTGGGAAGCCGCGAAGGACCCGCAACTACCCAACGGCCAGAAGCTCGGCCCCAACGACGAGTGCTGGTTCCGCGCCCGCATCGACCGCGCCCACAGCGGCCTCCCGCACACCTCCACCTTCACCCTCCTCAACAGCACCGGCCACGAAGCCGCTCTCGAGGTCCTCAGCGGATCGGCCGGGACGCTCACCGCCTCCGGAAGCGGACCCCTCTCCGAGGTGGACCTGAGCGCCGTCGGCGTCGAGGTGGTGATGCTGCGCCTGATGCGCTCCTCCCTCACCGACACCGGATTCCGGGTGGGCTGGAAGTCGGGCCTGACCTACCTGCGCTCCACCCCCACCGGTCCGATGGTCCTGCGCTGCATCGACGAGACCGGACCCGACTGGGCCGGCGGCGACGAGATCACCCTCCAGCTCCAGGCGGACGGCCTGCCGGGCCACTTCTTCAGCACCTACTGGGACGACGCGGACTCCGGCGAGATGCTCAAACTCGAAGGCCAGGTCCCCGTGGTCGCGTTCGCCCAGCACATCGAGGTCTGGGTGAAGGAGCACGACTTCCTCCAAGACCCTCCGGACACCACCCTCATCCAGGCCCTGGCACCCGGCGACCCGCTCACCAAACGCGTCCAGTCGCCCTTCTCCGTCCAGAGCGGCACCTACCGCTTCGAATGCACCCTCACCCGAACCCCCGACTGACCGACCGCAGGGGCCCCGACTCCCGTCACCCCGTCTCGCGCGAACACCACCGCAACGCGCGACAGTTGCTGGCGACAGCGGCACCGCGCGCCGACCTGGACGCCCCCGCACACGCCGGGGTGCCTCGCACCTCCTCGGCAGTGGGTACCGGCGCTGCCCGCAGGGTGGCCCGTACCGGCATGCTCCTCCCCCGCATCACCGCCCTGGGAGCTTCGTCACCGCTGGCCGCCTGACCATGCGGTCGGCCGAGGCGGGTTCGGTCGGAGCGTCCGCTGGGAACGCTCGCTCCGTGGACCAAGGGGTAGCCGCGTTGGTCGGCGCCGGGGTGGGTGTCGTCGGATCCGCGATCGTGGGCGGATCGGGCCGGTCGCCCATCGGCTCGTCTCGGCGACGGCCGATCTCCGGGCTCGGGCCGGACTCACAACGGCTCTCGGCGGACGGCCAGCAGACATCTGAGACGGCGTCGCGCCGCCGCACCACCTGGTGGGTTCGGCGGTGGTGTCCCGGGCTCGCCCCGGCCGGGGCGTTCTTGCCGGGTGGGTGAGACCGGTCAGAGCCGGTAGGGGTACAGCTCCACCTTGTCCGCTGCGACGGTGATCTCCACCCAGGTGCCGTCGATTCCGTCGGGCGGTGGTGGCGATCCGATCTCGAACCACACCGGCGAGTCACCCAGATCGAGAACCGCGAGGGGTTCCTCGACGAGCTCCAGCCGACCGCGCAGGACCACGTGGCCGGCGTGCTCGCGGATGCCCGGTTCGGTGAGCGGGGTCGGTCGGGTGTTGAGGCCCCAGAGGATCTCCTCCCTGACGGTCCACTCGATGTAGTGCCGGCCCGCCACCTCGAACGGGTCGCCGCGCCACACCGCCACGGCACTGCCGACGGATGTGTGAAACCTGACCATCATCCGCTCCGGCTCGGAGGTCGGCATCAACTCTGTCTGCACCAGCACACCCTGATCATCCACCATCCGTCCGGAACAGCCGGCGGACCGACCACGAGCGCGTGTCGGAGGGCAGGTGACCGTCTCACCGGGGCTCGACCCCACCGGGGTGGGCCGAGCTGACCGAGGCCCTGCTCCGAGTGGCTCGCCGCGCTCGGCCTCGACCGGCAAGCCCGCCCGCCCGCCGTGATGGAACGTCGTGGCGGGCGGGCCGGTAGTCCACTCGGAGTTCTCCGTCAGGCCCCGCTCACCAGGTCACGGGCAGCGACCGCATGCCGTAGATGAACGAGTCGGTACGGAACTCGCGCTCGCCGGCCGGCCGCAGCCCCGGCAGCCGGCGGAACAGCGTCTCCAGGGCGATCTGGAGTTCGGCGCGGGCCAGCGGCTGGCCCAGGCACTGGTGCACGCCGAAACCGAACGCCAGCTGCCGCCGGGCGTCCCGCTCCAGGTCCAGCTCGTCCGTCGCCCGACGGCCGGCGCCACCGAACACCGTCTCGTCCCGGTTGGCGGTGGAGAGCAGCGCCATCACGCCCTCCCCGGCCCGGATGGTGACGCCGCCCAGCTCCACGTCCTCCAGCGCCACCCGGGGCAGGCCGGTGTGCACGATGGTCAGCAGCCGCAGCAGCTCCTCCACCGCACCCGGCAGGGTGGCCGGATCGGCCAGGGCGGGGATCTGCTCGGGGTGGTCCAGCAGCAGCGCGGTCGCCAGCGAGATCATGCTCGCGGTCGTGTCGTGCCCGGCGATCAGCAGCAGCACGCCCATGCCGGCCACGTCGTCCGGGGTCAGGTCGTCGCGCGCGGCGAGCCGGCTGAGGGCGTCGTCCTCCGGGTGTTCGCGCTTGCGGTCCGTCAGGCCGCGGAGGTAGTCGCGGACCTCCTCCTGGGCCACCCGGAGCTGCTCCACGGTGGCCTCCCGGCTGACCATCGTGCGGCTCAGGTCCTGGAAGCGTTCGTGGTCCTCGTACGGCACGCCGAGCAGCAGGCAGATCACCAGTGAGGGCACCGGCAGCGCGAAGTCGGTGACCAGGTCGGCGGTGGTCCGGCCCTCGGTCATCCGGTCCAGCACCCCGTCCACGATCCGCTGGATCTCCGGGCGGTGCTCCTCCACCCGCTTGACCAGGAACTCCCCGGTGATCATGCGGCGCTGGCGGGCGTGCTCGGGGTCGTCCAGTCGCAGGAAGTCCGGATTGTCGGTGATCAGCTCGCGAGCGCCCGCGATCAGCAGCGGGAAGGTCGGGTGGCGGATGTCGGCGCTGAACCGGCGGTCGGACAGTACGGTGCGGACCTCGGCGAAGCCGGTGACCAGCCAGCAGAGGTCGCCGTCGGGCAGCTTGGCCCTGGTCACCGGCCCGGTGGCGGCGGCCTCGGGGTACGCGGGCGGCGGGCCGAACGGACAGCCGCCGGAGTGCGGGGCCGGCAGGGCGAGGACAGGGGTGGTGGGTGCGCTGGTCACAGCGGGGGTCTCCTCACGTCGCGGGTGTTCTCGTGGGGCTGGGGACCGGGAAGGTTCCCGGCGCGGCCTGCGGGGTCGATGGCGGAGGTCCGTCAGGCCCCGGTCCGCACGGGCTCGCCCCCGGTGACGGTGATCGCCCGGCCCGGGCAGAGCTCGGCGGCGAGTCGGGCGTCGTCGAACTGCTCCGGCAGCAGGACGGTCTGACGGAGCCTCACGAGACCGTCCCGGTCGTCCTGCTCGAACACCGCGGGGGCGTTCGTCACGCACATGCCGGAGGTGCAACAGCGGTCCCGGTCGACGCTCACCTGCATGTCGGGCACCTTTCGCCAGGGCGGCACCGGCTGGCCGGCGGCCGCCTCTCCTTGTCACGGCCAACCTAGCCGCCACTGGTCCAGACCACGGTGGCCGGAACGGGAATGGCTGATTCGGCCACCGTGCGCGAACCCCGTTACGGCGCAAGGCGTTTCACCCCGTGGTACCTGGCCGGACGGGTCGGCGGACCCAGCCGTGCGGACGGCCTCACAGGACTTCGGTGGTGGCCAACTCCCCTACGGGGAAGGCCGTTTCATGCTCGGCGGCACTCTTGGCCGGCCGGGAGCCCACCACCTCGGCAAACCGCAGGGCCGACCGCGAGGTGACGGGACGTCGCGGGGGGGGGGGGCAGCAAGGACTGCCCTGGCGGGACAGCAAGGACTGCGCTCGCAGGGTAGCGGTGACTGCACCGGAGGCCGTCGAAGGTGACTTCGACGACGGGTTCCGGCCGGGCCGGTAGCGTCCGGGCGCCCCGGGACGGGCCCCTGCGGCACGACTGGCCCGCCCCGAAAGGCCGGCCACGCCGTCGCGGAGGCGTCCCCGCGAGTCGTTCGGAACCGCAATCGGGGAGGAGGCCGGACCGAGGAACGAGCCGTCCGGTGACGGCATGTGACGGACGTCGCCGGTCTTGTCCGCCTCCGCGGCGGAGCGGCACCCGCCCGTGCTGTCGGCGACTTCGGCGGCTCGCAGCCCGTCGTAGGTCGGCTCGCGGTCGCGGTCGCCGTCTCGCTGGAGTGCTCCGGCGGCGAGGGCCCGCGCCGTGAACCACACGCGGGGATGCGGGCGTGGTCGCGCACTACGCGGTCACCACGCCCAGGAACCGCAGCACCGCCGGCACGCGGCGGTGGTCGGCGTCGGCCCTGGGCAGGTCGAGCTTGGTGAGGATGCTGTTGATGTGCTTGGCGACCGCGCTCTCGCTCACGACCAGCTCGGCGGAGATGCCGGAGTTGGACCGGCCGCCCGCCATCAGCTCCAGGACCTCCCGCTCACGCGGTATCAGCCGGTCGAGCAGATCGCTGTGCCGGCGTACCAGCAGCTGCGCGACGACCAGACCAGCACCAGGGTGATGGCCAACCGCAGACGGAACCTCCTCCAGCACTCCGCCCGCCGGCCGTCAGGGGTGTCGGTGCGCCAGACCGACTCGACCTCGACGCGTCCCTCGGCGATGGCCACCGCCGCCAGCGGCACGTCCTCGGGTGGTAGTAGGTGTGGTCCTGGCCCGCCCCGTACGTACCGTAGGTCGGCCCGGGAACCGTGTGGCTGCGCACCCCCGCCAGGTGTGCCACCCGTCGCACCCAGTCCTCCCGCACGGACCACAACACGGCGACCTCCTGGGCGGTCAGCCAGGCGCCCGGGGTGAGCTCCTCGTCCGGATCGGGGTCGCCGGGGGACGGTTCCGGCGCATCACCGTGCGGCGCGGGCGGTCCTGGATCCGAGGTCTGCGACATACGGCCCCCTGACACGGCAGGCCACCAGTACACCCCCATCGGACCTCCACGACACCAGAGTTCCGGGAGCCGCCCCGTGCGAGGTACGCCCCCGCGACCAACGGTTTTGCAGGAAACGAGAATTGGCCGTCCCCCCGGCGGGCACGTCCGCGAGCTCGTCCCGGACCCGGCCCACCCCCACCACCGCCCCGGATGGCTCAACCGTCCGGGACCAAGACGGCAAGCACTGCATCGGCAGTCGGCAGTCGGCAGTCGGCAGTCGGCAGCCAGGAGAACAGGCCGCCGGCAACTGAACTGCCAGGCCGCACGCCTCCCAGTCAGGCTGGCGTGCTCGATCGCCAACTCTTCCGGGGGGCGACCCAGCACCCGGCGCATGGTCCCTGCTTGTTGGGACTCAAGGAGTCCGGGTCGGATTCGGTGCGGGTTCCTTCGTCGTCCTGGTCGGGTTCGGCGTGGGTGCCTTCGTGGTCCTGGTGGGGTTCGGCGTGGGTGCCTTCGTCGTCCTGGTCGGGTTCGGCGTCGGCGGCTTCGGCGTCATGGTGGGCTTCGGCGTCGGCGCCTTCGACGTCCCGCCGGGCGTGGGCTTGGAGTCCTTGAAATGCCAACTCACGCCGGAGATCGCGTTCTGGCTCTGGCCGGCGAAGTACTTGAACAGCCCCGGGGACATGTCGAGGTCGTTGATGCCCGCACCCGGTGCCCGATCGGTCACCTTCGCGGTCGCGGTGCGGCCCTTGTAGGTGATGCTGACCGTCGCGAAGCACACCGATCCGTTGTGGAACATCTGGGGGCTGACCGCCACGATGAAGTCCCCGGCGGAATCCACCGTCCCGCACGCGTTGAGCCCGGGCGAGTAGGAGGTAGCCCGGCCCTTGTACGTGGCCGCGGAGGCCGGCAGTGCCGCCGCCGCGAACACGGCCGCGAATGCCAGCGTTCCCACGCCTGCGGTGATGGTGTTCCTCGTCGAACTCTTCATGGTTCCTCTCAGGTGTTTTCTCATGGGAGTCGCTACACCGGGCCGTGCCCGGAGCGAATTGACCCTTGTGGCCGGCTCGTCGACCGGTCCGCCGAACCGTGCACCGCGAACTCGGACGCTAGCCACACGAATAACTCCGCGTCCATTCCACGACGCAGAACTGCCCTTTGAGGCAGAGCTTCTGGCCCTTCGTCGACCAGACAGAGGCCCTTGCCGTCGCCGCTCATGCCGAAAACGCTCTGGCGGCCTTGCCGTCGGCGCTCCCGCAGGTCGACCGCCAAGCGTCCAGGCCGCCTACACATGCGTCACCGCAGCCGGGGTTCGTCTGCGAGGGCACCAGCCACCGCCCGGGCAACGACCACCGTCGACTACGCACCTGGCGCCCGGACGCCACCGGACTGCTGACAGGTGCCGGCTCTCTCCGCGCGGGTACGCAGGCCGACCTGGGCGCCCGTGGTCACTGGGATTCCTTCGAGCAGCCTGCCGGAGGAGCCGCGACTGCACGACGTTCGGTCCGTTCCAGTTCAACCGCGACCAATACGATGACGCGTCGCGGGGCCTGTGCGCGGAGATCGACTCCTACGCCGTCGAACCCGCCTGAGCACCACCAGGTGCGGCCCGGCAGGGTAAGGACAAGGAAGCGGTTCATGGAGAGATTCGAGCCGGAGAGTCTGGCGCTGATGCCTGGTCAGAGGGTTCGGGCCAACGTCCTGAGCCATCACCCATGGGGCGTGCTCGTTGAGATCGTCGGCTACGAGAACACCCGTCTCTCGGCCTCTGTCGACATGATCGAGCAGTTCTCCCGAACCACGAGCAGCCATGACGAACTGCTCGCGCTCTTTCCACCCGTCGGTTCGCAGATCGATGCGGTCATCGAGCAGGTCCGCCGCTGGCATCCGCCGGTGTCAGTGCGGCTCAGCATCCGCCCTGCCGACTTGGAGTCGCTGGTCCGGGCCTACGACTTCTGCGGTGAACGGGTCACGGTGGCCCCAGGCGGAGGCGCGCTTGTCCTGGACTCGCGGAGCAATGACGGTCCAGGAAGCCACACCGTCATAGCCCACCGAAACTGCCTGGCCGAGCGGATCCGCCCCGAGAGCACCGGAGAGCGGGCTCGGGCATGGGAGATCGGGAAGATGTGCTGAGGATCGGACGGCGCGTACTCGACCGCTCGCTGACGTAGCTGAGCTCGACTGCTCATGCGGCGTGGATCAACTGGTGATTCAGGACAACAGGCGTGATCGTGAGCGCACGGGGTGCTGTGGGGACAGCCGCAGGAGCCGAGGTCGGCGCGGACCTCGCGGTGGGGGTCACCGGTAGAGCCGGCCGACGAGGTGCACCCGAACCGGGCCGGCACGTGACGAGCCGTCACACCCGACCCGGGACAGCAGCGCGAAGAACAGCCGCGCGGTGAACGCGGTGGGTCTGCCACCATCGCCGCATGGACCTTCCGAACGAGCTCGCTGACTGGGTCGACTCCGACGGGGCCGCGTACCTGCTGGGCCGGACGCTCGGGATCTTCGCGGAGGACCAGGACTTCTCGTCGATGAAGTGGGCGTTCTGGACCGCGAACCCGGTCGGAGACGCCCTCCACGAGTCGCTGCTCCAGCTCACTGCGGCGGGCATCCTCGAACGGGACGAGGACGAGGACCGCTTCCGGTGGGCCAGCGACACCGCACAAGTACTCGAAGCAGCCAGGTGGGGGCGACCCCGGCTCACCTGAGCGGCCCGCCAGGTCCCGGCCGCCTGCTCAGGGCGTCGTGCGCCATCTCGGGCCGGTCTCGGCGTCCAGCGCCCACACCCACTGCCCGTCCGCGGTGACGGTCATGCCGTAGTCGTACACGCTCGGGCTGCCCAGCACGGACCACTGGTCCCACGCGGATTCGAGTTCGTCGGCCAGGCGGCGCGGCCCGCCCTGATGGGCGAAGACCCCGTGGGCCGTGGTGGACAGGCTCGCCCACGACCGGCCGTCGTGGATCCACGCCGACGTGCCGTCCCCGTCGGCCGCGGTGGTCAGCTCGACCTCGGGCAGCGCGACCCGGAGGTGGAATCGCAGCCCCCAGTCCGCACCGAGCGGGGTCAGATCACGACGGAGGGGGCGTTCGCCGTCCGGCTCCCGGTGGCCGCGGACCTCGGCATAGGCGCGGTGCGGGTGGCTGGGGGCGGTGCGGTCGGGCATGAACTGGGCCAGGCCCTGGAACCAGCCCTGGGCGTGGGTGTGGTCCTCGGCAACGGTGAGGGCGACGTGCCCGAGCCGACCCCACGGCACGACGAGTCGGCCGCCGGGCCGGCACTGGGCGATCCACGCCCACGGCACGCGCTCGACGGCGTAGGTGGCCACCACCCGGTCGTAGGGGGCGCCGGCCTCGCATCCCGCGTTGCCGTCGCCGGTCACGGCCGTGACGTGGAGGCCCAGGTGCTCCAGACGGACCGTGGCGGCGGCCGAGAGCCGGGGGTCGGCCTCGACGGTGGTCACGGTCTTGGGACCGGTGCGCCAGGTGAGGAGCGCGGCGTTCCAGGCGGACATGCCGGTGCCGAGCTCCAGTACCTGGTTCCCGGGCTCGGGTTGCAGGGAGTCGAGCATGTCGACGACGAGGGCCTGCGCGGAGAGGCTGGAGGTGGGCAGGTTCGCGGTGATCTGGGTGACGGCCGGGGCGTGCTGGTCGGCGTAGAGCAACCCGGCCCAGCGGTCAGGGCTGCTGTCCCGGTCGACCGGCTGCCAGGCCTGGCCGTCCCAGTCCCACAACCGCGAGGGGGCGAACCTGTCGCGCGGCAACGCGGTGACGGCTTCACGGATCCAGGGCGAGCGCCCGGGCCAGGTGCCCGCGCTCGCCATCCGCTCGTCCAGCCGCGCCCGCCATGACGCGATCCCGCCCTGACCAGTGGTGTCGCCGGCCTCGGCCACCTCGCCCGTCCCCTGCCGCTCCACTACTTCTTGTGCTTGCCGTCGCCGGGTGGCGGAGGCGGTACCTGGCCGTCCGCGTTGCCGGGAGGCGGAGTGCCCTGGCCCGGATCCGGCGCCGGCTTCTCGTGGTCTCCCATGCCCGCGTCCCTCCCTCGTCGTGGCCGCCCGGCCGACCCGGCGGGCCTCGACGCCCATCGTGCACGCCCGACGCCCGCCGGGAAAGAGCGCGTCGGGGTGGTGCGGCAGCACGCCGTGTTGACCGGCTACGCAGGACATCACGGCCAACCGGCAGGACCAGCCCGCGCCCGCTCATCCGTACCTGGCTGAATACCCGTCAGCGACCATCGCGGCGATGACGGCGGTGATCCCGATCGTGGCTCCGCTGTGCACGCTGTGTGCACCCTTCCAGGACAACGGCGGGTGAGGATTCGGTCCGGCCCGGCGACGGGTCACCCAGTTGCCCAGCCGGGCGCGACGGCGATGGTGATCAGCTGCTCGGCGTCCAACAGGGCCTGCCCCTCGTGCAGCTCGGGCCCGCTGCCGGCGTACGCCTCCAACAGCACGCGTCGGCCGTCGGGCCGCAGCACGTCCACCCGCCAGCGCGGCGCGGAACCGCTGCCGCTGGACACCAGCACCCGGTGGCCGTCGCGGACCTCTGCAGCCCGGTACCGGTCGCCGTAGCCGGGAAGGTCGGCCCGGTGGTCCTCGACCAGGACGTCCAGCAGGCCGCTGTTCTCGCCGCCCTTGACCGTGAGCCTGGCCCGGCCGTCGGCTCCGTGGCCGGCGGGGACGCCGATGAGGCCGGGCGGCATGAGGGAGCCGGCGACGGCGGCGGCCCACGCGGACGGCAGCACGGCCTGGCCGGGGCTCGCGCTCGCCGCGCTGCGCCGTTCGCCGGCCGTCGGCAGGTCGGCCACCACCGGATCCCAGGCCCGGGACTGCAGGGCGGCGGTCAGTTGGGCCACCGACAGTGGCGGCGTGGGCCGGCTGACCGGGGCGCCCTTGGACTCGGGGGCGTTCCATTCGTCGATCTCGACCACCCGGCCGTCCTTGCCCGCCAGCAGCGCGCTCCAGAACTTGGTGTCCTCCCGGCCGTCCGGGTACTCCAGCCCCTGATGGATCCTCAGCACCGAACCGTCCGGCAACGTCTCGATCCGGCAGACGGCCGCCGGTTCCACCGACTTGGGCCGGCAGCCGTAGGTGCCCTCGGCGACCTGGACCTGCCGGGCGAACCGCGTCACGGAGACGGAGATCTGGCCGAGGCCGGCACCGTCGTCGAACCGCGTCTGCATCCACGCCCCGTCCCTGGGGACGTCCTGCTCCTCCACGCCGTGCACCTCGCTGAACGCACCCGGTGGCAGGGCCGACTTGAGCGCCGCCAGAACTCGTTCCGTCGCCACCGGCACCGGCCCCGAGGTGCGACCCCGTCCGGTCGGGCCGGCCCCGCCACTGGGGGTGGCCGCACCGGACGGCGCGGTCGCGGACGGGTTCGGGCCGAGCGCCGGGCCGATCGGCGCGCCGGCCGGCACACCCGGCTGCGCGAACAGGTAGGCGCCCCCGCTCACCAGCGCCAGCGCGGTCGCGGCACCGACCGCCCGGCCGACCTGGCGACGGCGCCAGAGCCGCCGGCCCCGGGCCAGCCCGGCCGCCTCCAGGCGGAAGGCATCCGTGTGGAACGCCTCGCCGGCCCGCGCCATGGCGTGCGTCAGGTCCTCTTCGAACGTGTGGTCACTGCACATACGGGGTCCTCGTCACGGTGGTCGTGGTCCTGAGCGGGACGGGATCAGTGGTCGGCGAGCTCGGCCATCGAGTCGCCGAGCAGGGCGCGCAGCCTGGCCAGCGCCCGGGTGGTCCTGGTCCGCACCGCCCCCGGGGAGGAGCGCAGCACCTGAGCGGTCTCCTCGATGCTGCGGTCCTCCCAGTGCCGCAGGACCAGGACCGCACGGTCCTTGGGCGGCAGTTGGGCCAGTGCGTCCAGCAGCGTCAGCCGCAGCGCGCTGTCCCCGTGCCCGCCGCCGGTCTCGGGGAGGTCGGCTACGGGCAGTTCGCCGCTCGACCTGCGTCTGCGGTGGTTGAGGAAGGCGCGGACCAGCACCTGGTGGGCGTACGCCCCCGGGTCCTCGATCCGCGAGCGGCCGGACAGCCAGGAGTTCTGCCGACACCAGATCGTGTACATCCGCGCCAGCGTCTCCTGCACCAGGTCCTCGGCCAGGTGGGAGTCGCCACCGGTCAGCAGGCACGCCGTGCGGTACAGCTGCACTGCCCGACCGGCCGTCAGCTCCAGGAACCCGGCGTCCCCGGCCTCGGCGGGCGCGCGGTTGCCGGCCATCTCTCATCTCCCCCTCGAACGCTCTCCATCTCTCAGAACCCCGGGAGCGGCGGAACGTTACAGCCCGCTTCCGGAAATCCTTCCGGGCACCCGACCCAGCCCGGGCTGGGCGGAGCCACGGCGGGCCGGGAAGGGAGAGCAGACCCCGGCAGCCCGGCAGGGTGCGAACACCGTTCGGTTGCCGTGGTGGGCAATGAGCCTCATGCAGGGCCGAGCAAGCAGGGCCTCGCCCTTTTGAACACGTTCAAGCATGTGGCATGATGCCGTCTCCGAACCGATGGGATGAGGGGGCGTCAGTGAGGAGCTCGGCCACGGGCAGCGGTGGGGGACAGATGGCGTTCGCGTGGGCGTCGGTCATCGGATGGGCGGCACTGGCCGCCGTGGGCCCGTTCGTCGGGCTGCTGGTGGGGATGATCGTCCTCGGCTCGGTCCCGGCCGTCCCCCTGGGGATGTTCCTCGGACGGGCCCGAGCGGTGACCGCCCTGGTGGTGGCGGCCGCAGCGGGGACCGCCGTACTCCCCCTGACCGGCGCCGCAGTCGGCGGGCAGTCCTGGGGAGCGCCCTGGCTCTGGTCACTCGCGCTGGCCGGCCTGATCCTCTACACCTTCCCCCTGGTCACGGCAGGCTGGGCAGCCGCATGGCTCGCCAACCGCGAGCAGGACTGAGCTCAACCGCACCCTCCCCCGACCTGCGCGGCCGATAGGCCGGGGAGACCTCAGCAGACCCGCAAGTTGCGGCGGCGCACTCCGCTCACCAGGGCAAGGACCCGACCGCCGCCATCAGCACCAACCGCGCCGCGGTGCCACTCACCGGCTGCTGCGGAGAAGAAATTTCCTCGCCGCCTGTCACATTCCCCGGCTGGGGCGTGTCGGTGAGATGTCCGAGCAGGGAGGACGACCTCGCTCTCCCGCTCCCGCCCGACCAACCTTGGAGCCACGCCATGTCCGTCGCCCACGTCGTCCTCTCCGTCGTCACCGCCCTGTGGATCGGGTTCTCCGGTGTGTCCCTGGCGCGCCGGGCGGAGTTCGTGACCCAGCCGCTGGTGGACTACGGCGTCCCCCGTTCCTGGTGGACTCCGCTGGCGCTCGCCAAGCTCGCCGGCGCGGCCGGTCTGCTGGTGGGCCTGGCCGTGCCCGCCCTCGGGATCGCGGCCGCTGTGGGACTGGTCCTCTACTTCCTCGGCGCCGTCATCACCAACCTCAGGGCGCGCTCCTACAAGACCGTGGTGTTCCCGATCCTGTACCTGGCCCCCGCCGCGGTCACCCTCGGCCTCGGCCTCGCCGCCTGACGACCGTCACCACGCTCGCCGACATCAGCAACCGTGCCGGAAGGACGCGATGACGGCTGAACAGCTCCCGGCCCAGAGGGGTCCGTCCGGTCTCCGGCCGACCGCCCCGAGGTGCCGGGCCCGGCCTCGGCCGGGCGGTGACCGCCCCGGCGCTGCCGGTGCGAGGCGCGCGGGTGGCACGGACCCAACACCTGCGGCCGGGAGCCCATCACACGCTCGCACAGCCGCACAAGCAGTGGCAGCGCACCAGCAAGGGGGAACCACCAGTGGACACGCCATCACCTGATCTGCCGGGCAGCCCGCAGGGCCGAGCCGCGCAGGAGCGCGAATCCTTCACCGCGCCTCAGGGCCCGAATCCATTCGCCGCACCGTCCCACCAATCACGGCACCCACTGCGGCAATTCGGCCCCGCGGCCTGGGCCGCCCTGATCGTCGCGGGCGGCCTGGTGGCCGTCACCGCGGTGGTGGCCGGGGTGGTGCCGGGTGGACGGTCTACCACCAGGTGGTGCAGCGGCCCACGTCGTACGGCGAGAAGCTCCGCGCACAGGCCCGGAACATGTACTGGCTGGAGGGGTCGGTCGCCTTCGCGGCACTGGTCTTGCTCTGGACCCAGCCCTGGTCCGAGCTGAACGGGCCGCACTGCAGCCAGGACGTGCCGCCGTTGGTCGTCCAGTCCATCCAGACCAGGTCGCTCGGCTGGGTCGCCCCGCTGAGCTTGGCCCAGCCGCGCTGGGCGCCGGCGACGTTCCCGTACTGGAGCGTCACGGTGCGGCCGTTGCCGAGATCGGCGGACCGGGCAACGGTGCCGGAGAGGTTGTCCGGGATGTCGACGAAGCCGTTGGCACCGTTGTTGCAGTCGGCGACGGTGGCGGCGGCCGGGCCGGCCGGGCCATGGTCGTGACCAGCTGACGAGCGGTCAGGAGGTCGTACGTCACGAGTCGACCGGCGTCCGTCGACCACCCGACCGGCCGTCCCCCTCACCTGGAAGAGGCGGCGTCCGGCGCCACGCTAGCGTTGCGTCTCATGACGCCCGAACGGACGACCGACGAGAAGGACGCCGCCGGAGTGCGGTTGGTGGAGGACCTGGTGGCCCGGGTCCCCGGGTTCGAAGGCGCCTACGAGTGCCACCTGGAGAACGAGCACGAGGTGCTCACGTACGTATTCTTCTGGGACGTCGTCCAGGACACCGTGCGCTCCTACCTGGGAGAGGGGGAGCCGGACGGGCCCGACTGGCGGCAGGTCCTGGCCTTCCTGGAGGAGGAGACCCTGCGGTGCGTCCCGGGGGCGATCGAGGTCATCGTGACCGGCTTCCTGTACAACCTCCCCTTCCCGGGGCGGCCCGGCTACGGGATCGAGGTGCACCTCGGGCCGGTCATGATGGAGCGGTACCTGCGCATCCGCCCCTGGTACGGGGAGTACCCGCCGGGCACCGACCGCACCGAACCGGCATAGCCGCAGCAGCACGGCCCGGGCCCCGGGATCGGTAACTGCTCTGCTTCGGGCCCCTTCTGGCGGTACATCAGGAGCAGCGAAGGCCGGCGGACGATCGACCGGGGGTCACCGGGCCACCGGCAGGCCGTACTCGGGAAGGTCGATGTCGCCGGCCTTGGCGAACTGGGCTGCCAGGAGCTGCCGCATCGGCCAGCGGTTCATCGACCGCATCGACATCGCCCGCAGGCGGATCGCCAGGGCGCTGTTCGGGGCGAAGCCGCCGGCGCCGCCCGGCGGGAGCTGCTGCGCCTTGGCGACGTACGGGCGCATGATCCGGTCGTAGCCGCGGAAGGCGGAGGCGATGTCTCCGGGCGCAGCGGCGAGTTCGCCCGCCAGGACGTAGGCGCCGACCAGGGCGAGGCTGGTACCGAGGCCGGTGAGCGGGGAGGGGCTGTAGCCCGCGTCGCCGAGCAGGGCGACGCGGCCCCGGGTCCAGCTGTCGAGGTGGACCTGGCCGAGGGAGTCCAGGTGGAAGTCGGTGGAGCGGTGCATCGCGTCGAGCAGCCGGGGTGTCTGCCAGCCGACGTCGGCGAAGCGGCGGGCGACGGTCTCCTTCTGGGCGGCGAGGTCGCGGCGGTCGAAGGTGAGCGGGGGCGATCGGAAGGCGAGGCCGGCCTTGACCTCGCCGGGCAGCCGCCCCGGGCGGGCGGAGGCGACCAGTCCGCCGGGGGCGTTGTGCATCAGGTACCAGCCGTCGAGGTCGAGGTCGGTCTCGGCGGTGAACCAGGCGAGCTGGATGTCCAGCGGCCGGACGCAGGAGGACTCCGGGCCGAAGGCCAGGCCGCGGACGACGGAGTGCAGTCCGTCGGCGCCGATCACCGCGGCGAACCGCCGGGTGCCGGCCCGTTCGAAGTCGACGGTGACGCCGTCGCCGTCCTGGGCGAGGGCGGTGACGGTGTCGTCGAAGAGGTACTCGGTGTAGGGCGCGGTGGACTCGTGGAGCAGGCCGGCGAGGTCACCGCGGAGGATCTCGATCTCGGAGACGATGCCCTCGCCGCCGAAGGCGTCGGCGGGCAGCCGTGAGGTGATCCGGCCTGCGGCGTCGACCGTGGCGATGCCCTTCTGGTCGAGACTCAGCTCGCGGGCCCGGTCCATCAGCCCCATCCGGGTGATGACGGTGCGTCCGGCGCCGCGCAGGTCGACCGTCTGGCCGCCCGGGCGCGGGGCCGGCGCGCGTTCGACGACGGTGGCGGTGAAACCGGCCGCGTGCAGCCAGTGGGCGAGGGCCGGGCCGGCGATGCCGCCGCCGGAGATCAGGATGTCAGTGTTCCCCATGACTCGGAATGTACGCTGTACGCATTAGTCGTAGCAAGCGAGAAATGCCGTGCAGAAAAGGCAAGTTGAGTGGAGTGCACTAGTGCGGAGAGCATTGGTGGACCAGCCCCGGGGCGGCGCTGGCTAGGCTGACGGGCAGCGTAGGTGCACTAGTGCGGAGGGGATGCGGTGGACCGGAACGACGGGGCGCGTTACCGAGGAATCGTCGAGGAGCTGCGACGCCGGATCGAGCTGGGTGAGCTCGCTCCCGGCGAACGGGTGCCCTCCACCCGGGAGATCACCCGGCAGTGGGGGGTGGCGATGGCGACCGCGACCAAGGTGCTCACCGAGCTCCGGAACGCCGGGCTGGTCCGCGCCGTCCCGGGTGTCGGCACGGTGGTCGTGGGCCCGGAGCGGCCACCTGCGCTGCGCCCGCCCGCGGCCCGGCTCCGGCGGGCCGCACCGGAGGTCGCGCTCGCCGCGGAGCGGATCGTGGCCGCCGCGGTGGCGATCGCCGACGCCGAGGGGCTCGCCGCGCTCTCCATGCGGCGGGTCGCGGCCGACCTCGCCGTCTCCCCCATGGCGCTGTACCGGCACGTCGCGGACAAGGACGACCTGCTGGTGCGGATGATCGACGCCGTCTTCGCCGACCGCGCCCTCCCCGCCGAGCGGCCCGAGGGCTGGCGCGAGCCGCTCGCGGTGGCTGCCAGGACCCTCTGGGACGCCTTCCGCGCGCATCAGTGGCTGGCGCCCGCGCTCTCCATGACCCGCCCTCAACTCGCCGTCAACGCCCTGCCGTTCACCGAGTGGGTGCTCGCCGCCCTGGACGGCCGCGGCCTCGACCCGTGGACGGTCTTCACCGCCCACCTGACGCTGCTCACCTACGTGCGCGGCATCGCGATGAACGTCGAGAGCGAGAACGCGGCGGAGGCCGACACCGGCCTCGACGCCGCGGAGTGGATGGCCACCCAGGAGACGGCGCTGCGCGCGGTGCTGGCGAGCGGCCGGTTCCCGCTGCTGGAGCGGTACACCGTCGACGGCTACGACTTCGACCTGGACCGGCTCTTCGCGTTCGGCCTGGACCGGCTGCTCGACGGCATCGCCGTCCTGCTCGGCGACTCCCCGCCGCGGCCGTGACCAGGTCCCGCCGGACCGCCTCCGAACTGCTCTGCTGATCATCGGAGTTGGCCCTCGGGATTCCTGCGACGGCCGCAGGGGAAGACCGACCCCGACGACGGACTCTGTCCCCGAGGGGGAACGGGTGGGGATCTTCCTGACGGTGTGTGCGGCACTGGTGGCCACGGCCTCGGCGTACCGCCTGGGGTACCGGCTCCGGGCCGAGCGTCCACCGGTGCGGACGCCACGGCCGACGGGCACCGAGCTGACGGTCTACGAGGTGGCGGCCCTGCGGTCCTGGCCGCTGCACCCCGATTCCCGTTTGGGCGGGCTCTGAGCGGGACGGAGCGCCGGCGGGCGTACTGCTGACCCTGGTTCAGGAACCGGGACGCCGCGCGACGTTCGGACCAGGTCAGCTCACGGGGCGTGCAAGTGCACCGGCAGGCGGCTCACTCCGCCGATCAGGTTCCCGCCCGGGAAGGGGAGGTCGGTGGCGGCTTCCGCGAGGCGCAGGTGCGGGGCGTGGTCGGCGAGCGCGCCGATCGCGGTCCGCAGTTCCAGCCGTGCGAGGTCGGCGCCGATGCAGCGGTGCGGGCCGTGTCCGAAGGCCAGGTGCGGGCCCGGGGCACGGGTGATGTCGAAGGTGTCGGGCCGGGTGAAGACGGCGGGGTCGCGTCCGGCGTGTGCGTGGGAGGGGACGACGGCTTCGCCGGCCCTGACCGTGGTGGCCCCGAGGGTGACGTCCGCGACGGCCAGGCGGGGCAGGCCGACGTCGGCGATGGTGTCGAAGCGCAGGATCTCCTCGACGGCCGGTCCGAGGAGGGTGCGGTCCGTGCACAGGGCCTGCCACTGGTCCGGGTGGTTGAGCAGGGCCAGCACGCCGTTGGTGAGGGTGGCGGCCGTGGTGGCGTGTCCGGCCACGAACAGGTTGACGGTGGTGGCGAGGAGTTCGGGCCGGCTCAACTCGCCTGCGGTGTGGGCGTCCCGCAGGCGGTCCAGCAGTCCGCCGGGGACGAGGGCGCCCTCGTCCGGCGGGGCGGACAGCAGCCGGTCGAAGTGGGTGCGCAGCGCCTCGTGACCTGCCCGGGCCTGCTCCGGGGGCAGTGAGGTGAGCGAGAGCTTGTGCCGGGCCCACTCGGCGGTCGCGGCCTGGTGGGCGGCGGCGACCCCGAGGACGTCGCCGAGGACGGCCTCGGCCAGCGGGAGGGCGAAGGCGGCGTGCAGGTCGACCGGTTCGGGAGCGGCGGCCGACAGGGCCGACAGCAGGCGCCGCACATGGGCCTCCACCGTGGGGGCGAGGGCGTCGACGGCGTCGCGGCGGAACGCCCGGGCGCACAGCCGCCGCACCCGGGTGTGGTCCGGCGGGTCGAGGCCGAGCAGGCTGGGCTCGTCACGGTCCGCCAGGGTGAACCGGGGACCGCCGGGGGCCGTGAGCATCTCCCGGCGGCTGAACCGACGGTCCGTCAGGACGCGGACGACGTCGGCGTGCCGGACCGCGAGGTGGGCCGGGCAGCCGCTCGGCAGGGTGACGGCGGCCAGGCCCGGCAGGGCCAGGAAGTCGGTGTGCGGCATCGGTGCGAGGCAGTCGGCGCGGTCGAACGGATAGGGCGGGCGGCCGCGGCCCGGGGCGGCCGTCGTCATGGGGTGGCCTCCGTGCGGTGGGGAGTGGGCCGACGGGCGGCAGGCCGCAGGACTCGCGGGGGTGGACGTGGTCGGGGCGCGGGTTGGACGAGAGGTGCTCGTGCCAGCGTCGGCGCAGGGCGCCGTCGGCGGTCAGCCCCAGCCGCTCCAGCACGCGCCGGGCGGTGCCGTCGGGGTCGGCCGCCAGGTCCGTGAAACGGACCGTCAGGCAGCGGTCGGCGACCGACGGGTCGGTGGTGAAGGCGTGCATCCTCGACAGCGCGGCGTGGGTGGCCGCCGTCATCTCCCGGCCGATCTCCACGGTGTCGACGGCGTCGCTGCGTCGGCGGCGGGCCGCGGCGACGAGGCCGCAGACCGAGCCGACCGCCTCGTCGACGTCGCGTTCGAGGACGACGTACCGGGCGCCGGGGTGGGCCCGGTCGAGGGCGGGCAGGTGCCACAGGTGGGAGGGGCTCTTCAGCAGGAGGCGGGAGCCGGCCGGGGCCGGGCGCCGGGCGAGGATGTGGGCGAGCTGGGCCCGGTGCAGGGCGTAGGTGGCCGTCAGGTCCTGCTCGGCGAGCCAGCGGGCGTAGGACGGGGTCCGGTAACTGAGCATCCCCAGCACGCTGTTGCGGAAGTCGGTGTTCATCAGGTGCTCGCACTCCTCCGGCTCCCTCGCCCCGGTGGGGTGGATGCGGGCCAGCTCGGGGGCGGTGCGGGACAGCTCGGCGACGTGCCGTTCGGCGTCCGCGACCAGGTCCGCCGTTCCGGCACCGGGCGGGGTGAGCGGCGCCAGCAGCTCCCACAGGCGGGGTGCGCGCAGCGCCGGATGGTGGGCCAGCAGACGGTGCAGCAGGGTGCTGCCGGTGCGCGGCAGGCCGATCAGAACGACGGGTGGCGCCTGCGGCAGCACGGGTGGCACGGGCACGGCGTGCAGCCGCAGCCGGGTCCGGAGCGCGCGCAGCAGGGTCTCCCGCGCCTCGGCGCGGCCGACCGGGGTGAGCCGGGCCTCCGACTCCAGCGAGGAGACGAGCAGGTTTAGGGCCGGGCCGTGTCCGGGGGCGCCGAAGTCCGCCAGACCGGTCGACCGCACCGCCTCGGCCCGCAGCGCGTCGGCGTCCAGGCGCTCGGCGGCGTACGGGCCGCCGCGGGGCGCGCGGTTCACCGTACGGCTCCCGACCGCTGTCGCGGGGTTCCGGTCCGGGCGGCCCACAGCGCGGCGATCCGGTCCACCACGGCCCGGACGCCCTCGGGCCGCGCCCGTGGGTTGATCGTGCAGAGCCGGAACACCCGGCGGCCGGCCACCGTCACGGCGGCGACCATGGCAGTGCCCTCCGCGCGCAGGTCCTGGCAGACCGCCTCCACCGCCGCGTCGGCGTCCTGTCCGGTCGGACCGGGCCCGGTGGAGGGCGGCAGCCCGCGGAAGGTGACGACGGCCAGGGACGGGCCCGTCACCACCTCCAGGCCGGGACGGGCGGCGATGTACGCGGCGACGTCCTCCGCCGTCGCCAGGCCCCGCTGCACGGCGGCGCGGAACGCGTCCGCCCCGAACACCTTCAGCGACAGCCACAGGCGCAGCGCCCGGAACTCCCGGGTCTGCTCCACCCCCCAGTGCAGGTAGTCCACCCCGTCCCCCTCCTGACCGGTGGCACCCGTGTCCAGGTAGCCGGGCAGCCCGATGCCGAACGCCCGGGTCAGCCGGGCGGGGTCACGCAGCAGCACGCATCCCGTCCCCGCGGGCTGGAACAGCCACTTGTGCGGATCGACGCTCAGCGAGTCCGCCTCCTCCAGGCCCGCCAGCACGCCGCGCCCGCGCGCGGTCAGCGCGGCGGGGGCTCCGAACGCGCCGTCCACGTGCAGCCACAGGCCCTCGGCGCGGCAGAACGCGGCCAGTTCGGGGAGCGGGTCGACGTCGCCGGTGGCCGTGGTGCCCGCGTTGGCCACCACCAGGAACGGCCGCAGGCCGTCCCGGCGGTCCCGGGCCACCTGCCGTGCGAGGACCCCCAACGGGATCCTGCGGTGCGCGTCGGCGGGCAGGACCCGGACCCGGTCCTCGCCGATGCCCAGCACGTGCAGCGCCCGGGGGACGGAGAAGTGGGTCTGGTCCGAGAAGTAGGCGCTCGCGCCGCGCGCCTCCGTCCCCACCAGCGCGTCGCGGGCCGCCGTCAGGGCGGTCAGGTTGGCGGTCGAGCCGCCCGACACGAACAGCCCGGAGGTACCCGGGGCGAGCCCCAGCAGCTCGACCAGCCACCGGACCGCGGCCGACTCGATCGCACTGGAGACCCCGCCGCTGAACCGCCATCCGGTGGGGACCGCGAACCCGGTGGCCAGCGCCGAGGCCAGCACCCCGGTCACCGTCCCCGGGGAGGGCACGAACGCCAGGAAGTCCGGGTGGTCCGGGTGCGCGTTGCCTTCTCGCAGCAGCCGTCCCACCTCGTCCACCAGCACGAGCGGATCATCGGCCGCGGCCTCGGGCAGGGCTTCGGAGCCCAGCCGTGCCGCCTCGGCCGCCGCGCCCGCCGAGGCCACCGGAGCCCCCTCACCACCGGCCACCAGGTGCCCCGCGACGATCTCCCACACCCGCTGCCCCAGCGCGTCGACCGACTCCGGCGGCAGCGTCAGCGAATCCGGCCCCCCGCCCCCACTGATGGTGTTCATGGAAGCACACTGTGGTACCTCGGCAGGGACGTGACAAGTACACCCCTCCCGGTGGCCCGGCACCGGGCCGGGATCGTCAACCGGTGCGGCCAGGGCGCTCGTGCGGGTGAACCCGGGCCGGTCCGCGTGTGGGGGCGCCACTGCCGGGCAGGGGACGGCCGCGGCCGTGATCGCTTGGCTGCCCAGTTCCTCTCGACCATGTGGAGTGCACCATGTCCTCAGTCCTCAAGCCCGGCGAGGTTCTCGCAGTGGACCAGGAGCTGCTGTCCGGCAACGGGCGGTTCCGGTTCACCCTGCAGCAGGACGGGAACCTCGTCCTGGCGGACCTCAGCACCAGCGCCGTGCTGTGGGCCTCCGCCACCGACGGCAGCGGCGGGGCCGAGGCGAGGATGCAGGGGGACGGGAACTTCGTCCTCTACGACGGCGCCGGGCAGGTCCGGTGGGCGGCTGGCACCGACGGCCACGACAGCGCCTACGTCAGCCTCGCCGAGGACGGCAACCTCGTGGTCACCAGCCAGGCGGGCGGGACGCTGTGGGAGACGGGGACCCGCGTCGCCGGAGCCGACCGGGTGGCCCCGGAGCCCGTCCGGGAGCCCGAGCCGGAGCCCGTGCAGCAGCAGACCTACACCGTCCAGCCCGGTGACAGCCTCTCGGCCATCGCCCAGCGCTTCTACGGCGACGGGAACCGGTACCAGCAGATCGCCGACGCCAACGGGATCCCCGACCCGGACCTGATCAACCCGGGCCAGACGCTGATCATCCCCTGACGCCTGCTCACCCGCCGCGCCCCCGCCCGGAGCGGACGGGAGCGCGGCGCAGGCGAAGTGACGGCGGGTCAGCCCGGCTCGCTCGCGCCGCGACGGCGGTCACCGTCCCAGGACGACCTGGTGTCCGACGGCTTCCAGCTGGAGCCCCTCCGGGGTGGAGCGGACCGCCGTGAGGTTGATGTTCTGGGGCAGGGGAACCGGCCAGGCGTACCTCAGGCCGCCGAGCACGGGGACCCGCAGCTCGAGCTCGTCGGCCGCGACCGCCACGCTCGCCGCCGTGTCCACCGGCCGGCCGTTCCAGGTCCCGGTGATGCGCAGGGCCGCCTCCTCCCCGCTGCCGGCACCGGTGGCCGGCGCGACGGTGAGGGCGCTGCCGGCACCGACCAGCCGGGACACCGCGCCGGACAGGTCCGCGTAGCCGATGGTGAGGCGGCCGGTGACCAGGTTGGCGCCCGCGCTGCGCCCGGTGAGCGACGACGCGGCCAGGTCGTACAGGTCCAGGTCGAGCCTGCGCACGGTGAGGTGGTCGCCCTGGGTGCCGGCCGTGGTGTCGAGGGTGAAGTTCCCCGCGGTCACGGTCACGTGGTCGAGGCTGAGGTCGGCGGCCTGGGTGAGGAACGGGAATCCGTGGATCGAGACCTCGGTGAAGCCGTCGGTCGGTCCCGCCCCGTAGCCGTAACGCTCCTGCGCGAGCGCGACGGCCTCCTTCTCCGCGTAGTGCAGGGCGATCCGGTCCGCGGCGACGAACAGAGCCGTGAGGACGACCACCACGACCACCAGCACCTTGACCCAGCGCCGCTTCATCTCCCGCTCCCCCGTGCCGTGGGCCGGGCCGGCCGCTGCCGACGGCTCGTTCCGGTCCCGCATCCCCTCAGTGGCCACCGGTCGGTCCGATGCATCCGATCAGCGGATCGGCCCATCAAAGCATGCGCCGGCCGATGGTGAACGCGTAGGCCCGCAGGCGCGGTTCGAGGCGGGCCCGGCGGGCAGTTGTGTCCTCCCCACCGAACCGGTGAGCGGGCCCGGCCGTCACCCGGGCGGTGGAGCGCTCCGGTGTGCCGGATGCGGACCCCGGCCCGGTGGGCTTGGCTGGTGCGTGCACCGAGTGCCGTCCCGCCTGAACCGCCGCACGCGCACCGGACCGCCCTTCCGCCGGACCCCGACCCCCTGGCCGGGCGCACGTCCGAGGTCGGTGCACCGCGTTTCCGTGGGTCCTCCCCGACATCCCGATTCGGAGTCAGTCATGCCCTACTGCACGACACGTGACGGTGTGGAGATCTTCTACAAGGACTGGGGCAGTGGCCGCCCGGTGGTGTTCATCCACGGCTGGCCGCTGAACGGCGACGCCTGGCAGGACCAGCTGAAGGCGGTCGCCGACGCCGGGTTCCGCGGCATCGCCCACGACCGGCGCGGGCACGGGCGCTCCACCCCGGTCTACGACGGCTACGACTTCGACACCTTCGCGGACGACCTCGACGACCTCCTCACCGAGCTCGACCTCCAGGACGTCACACTGGTCGCGCACTCGATGGGCGGCGGCGAACTCGCCCGCTACATCGGCCGCCACGGCACCTCGCGGATCAAGTCCGCGGTACTGCTCTCGGCGATCCCGCCGCTGATGGTCCAAGGCCCCGACAACCCCGAGGGCGTGCCCGGCTCCGTCTTCGACGACATCAAGGCGGGCATCCTGAACGAGCGTTCCCAGTTCTGGAAGGACACCGCCGTCGGCTTCCTGTCCGCCAACCGCCCCGGCACCAAGGCGACCCAGGGCAACCAGGACGCGTTCTGGTACATGGCGATGGCCCAGACCGTCCAGGGCGGCGTCGACTGCGTGGACGCCTTCGGCTACACCGACTTCCACGACGACCTGAAGAAGTTCGACATCCCCCTGCTGGTCGTCCACGGCGACGACGACCAGGTCGTGCCGATCGACGCCACCGGTCGCAAGACCGCCGCCCTGGTCCCCGGCGCCGTGCTCAAGGTCTACGAGGGCGGCTCGCACGGCATCGCGGTCGTCCCCGGCGACAAGGAGCGCTTCAACCAGGACCTGCTCGACTTCCTCAAGGCCTGAGAACCGCAGCCCTCCGCCGGGGCCGGCCGCGTACCCTCAGTCCCGCTCGTCGGCGGCCGGCTGCGTGCCCGCCGCCTCGGACTCCACCCGGTCCGGGGCGGCCGGCGCGGCCTGCTCCCCGGCGGGCGGAGCCGGTGCCACCGGCGTCTGTGCGGTCGAGACCCGCGACTTCGGCGGGTATCCCGTGCTCGGCATGTCCTGCTCCCAGCTGTCGTCGTCGTTCGGCCCCGCTCCGGGGCCGGGCACCACCGGTGGGGTTGTGCCCGGCCTGACGGCCCCTCACCCCACCGGCGGGCAGCGGGATTCAGCGGACCGCCCGGGCGGCCGGGCTCAGGACGACCACGGTCCGAGCATCCCCCTCATCGCGTCCGTCAGCGCCAGCTGGAGCAGCGGGCCGTAGGTGATCCGGCCGACGCCCAGGCGGCGGAAGCGTTCGATGTCGTGCCTGACCGGGTGGGCGGTGGAGTTCACCGGGACCGACACCGCGCCCGTGACCGCCGCGAGCAGCTCGTCGTCGTCCTGGATGCGCACGGGGTAGACGCTGTCGGCGCCCGCCCGCTCCATCGCCAGCAGGCGCTCGATCGCCTCGTCCAGGACGGCCTTGGCGCTCTCCGCGTGGACGAAGAGGTCGGTGCGCCCGTTGATCCAGACCGGGACGCCCGCGTCGTCGGCCGCCGCCCGCAGACCGGCGATGTAGTCGGCGTGCTCCCGGGTGCTCCGCACGCGCCCGCCCTCCGAGTGGACGGTGTCCTCGACGTTCAGGCCGGCCCCGCCCGCCTCGACGAGCCCGGCGATCAGGTCGGCCGGCGACTGGCCGTAGCCGGACTCCAGGTCCACCGAGACGGGGACGTCGACCGCCGCGATGATCGGCCGGACGGCCGCCAGCACCTCCTCGAAGCTCTGCCCCTCCTGGTCCTCCGCCCCGCGGGACTCGGCGAGGGGATGACTGCCGATCGTCAGCGCCGGGAAACCGGCCGCGGCCGCGGTCCGCGCGGACCAGGCGTCCCAGACGGTGGGGAGCACCAGCGGCTTGTGCTCGGCGTGCAGCTGCTTCAGGCGCTGGGCGCGCTCAACGGTGGTGTGAAGGTCCATGCCGAGGACGCTACCCCGTGGTGGCCCGGGAACGACGGAACAACGGAACGATCGGGCCCCGGTCCAGGCTGGGGCGGAGTCACCGTCGCGACCGTCTGACCTGCGGGATCTGACTGAATTCCGGTGACTTGGGTCACCTGACTGACGTGCCCGCCGGTGTCCGGGCGCGACAGTGGAGCCGCCGGCGGTGCTGACGCACCATCAGCCACCACCTGGCCGAGGCCGCCTCGAAGCGGCGGATCGGCCTGCAACTCCCTTGGAGGGGATCCACCTTGAAGACCCGTACGAAGACCTGGCGCCTGCTCCCGGTCGCGCTCGTCGCCGCCACGTCCGTCCTCCTGGCGAGCTCGACGGCGTCCGCCGCGGAGCCCGGCGAGAGCAACGGCTGGAGCCAGGAGATCGAGGACAACGCGCCGGTCTACTCGGACGGGGACATGTCCGAGGCCCGCGATCCGAACGGCAACGCGCTGGTCCAGGTCTGGCGCGGATGGAGCAACAACAACATCTACCTCTCCATCAACCACGGGACTCCCATCCAGATGGGCGGCGCCCAGACGAACGTCAGCCCGGTGGTCGTGTTCGACACCCACGGCGGGAACAGCTCCTACTTCCGGGTCTTCCACACCGGGACCAACGGGTTCGTCTTCTACTCCCACATCCAGGTCACCGGCAACCTGCTGAACCCGAGCGCCTGGTACCAGGTGCCCAACGACGTGCGCACGCCCAACAACCTGCCGGTCGCCGTGACGGCGCTGCCCGCGCGCGGACTCCTGCTCGCCTACCGCGGGCAGGACAGCGCGAACGTCTACAGCGTCTTCTTCAACGGGCAGAACAACCTCTGGGACCTCCCGGTGGCGGTCCCGAACGCGACGAGCCCCTCCTCGCCCGCCCTCTCCGTTGCACCCTCGTCGAACATCATCCTGCTGGCCTGGCGCGGCACCGACAACCAGGTCAACGTGATCCGCCAGCACTACGGCAACGGCGGCTGGTGGGGGCAGGAGATCCTGCCGGGCGTACTCACCGACGCCCAGCCCGCCATCGCGATGGCGAACAGCGTCTGGGGTCAGATGGCCGTCCGCGAGCAGGGCACCCACCGACTCCGGCTGTCCTCGGTCGCCTCGACCGGCGGGTGGGCCGGCGGCTGGAGCGCCGAGGTCAACGGCTTCGTCGCCCGCTACGGCCCCACCCTGGTCGCCTACGCCGCGACCGTCTACCTCCTCGCCACCACCGCGAGCGGCGGCGTGTGGTGGAAGCAGTCCCGCCAGTACTGACGATCCGTTCTAGCCGAAGGTGAAGGCGAAGGCCTGGAGGCCCGGGGTCAGGCGGAGTTCGAGCTGCGCCTGGCGGGCCGTGGCGTCGTCGGTGAGCCGGTAGAGGGTGGGGGTCCCGTGGATCTGGAGGGTCCCGGTCTGCTTGCCGTCGACCAGGACGGTGACGGTGCCTTCGCCGGCGAGGACGAGGTTGGCGTTCTTGGCGCGGTAGGTGAAGGCGAGGCGGGCGTCGGGGCCGGCGGTGAACCGTTCGTAGCCCGTGGTCCA
Organism: Kitasatospora sp. NPDC001664; assembly: GCF_053596675.1. Lineage (NCBI taxonomy): Bacteria > Bacillati > Actinomycetota > Actinomycetes > Kitasatosporales > Streptomycetaceae > Kitasatospora > Kitasatospora sp. NPDC001664. Next base: position 28,684 of record NZ_JBSFGS010000037.1, on the reverse strand, counting down.
GGTCCCGGCGAGGGAGAGCCGGCCCGGCGGGACGCCGTCGGCGGGGAAGGCGTAGACGGTCGCCTTGTCCTGGACCAGCCCGGGCGTGCCGGTGTAGCCGCGGATGCCGGTGGTGCTGAGGTAGGTCTCCGGTGTGCGGTCGGCCGCGAGCTCGTCGTTGGTCTGGCCCGTCGCCGGCGGCAGTTGGACCGTGGGGTCGGCCTGCCGGAGGAGGTCGCGGATCAGGTTCTCGGTCTGGGCGTAGCGGCCTTCGCCGAAGGTGAAGTAGCGGACGGTGCCCTGGGCGTCGACGAGGTACTTGGCGGGCCAGAAGCGGTTGCGGTAGTTGTCCCAGGTGTCCAGGTCGTTGTCGAGCGCCACGGGGTAGCTGACGCCGAGTTTGCGGGCCTGGTCGGCGACGTTGCCGGCGTCCTTCTCGAAGGCGAACTCCGGTGAGTGGACGCCGATGACGGCGAGGCCCTTGTCGCGGTAGGCGCGGTCCCAGGCCTCGATGTGGGGCAGGCTGCGCTGGCAGTTGATGCAGGAGTAGGTCCAGAAGTCGATCAGGACCACCTTCCCGTGCAGCGCGGCCAGGTCGACGGGTGCCCCGCCCGGTGTGTTGAGCCACTTGGCGATGCCGGCCAGCGGCGGGGCGGCGCCGCAGGAGCGGAGCTCGTCGACGCCGTCCTCGCAGCGGGCGAGGTCCTTGTTGGAGTCGTCGAACAGGCCGGAGAGCTTCTGCCGGGCGGTGTCGTTGTCCTCGACCCGCTTCTGCACGGTCGCCGTGTAGTCGGGCAGCGCCCGCTGCAGGGCGGTGGTGACGTCGAAGGCGAGGGCGAAGGCCAGCACGATCATCAGGCAGCCCGCCGCGATCCGAAGTTTGCGGGCGCGGGTGCGGAACGCGGCCACCCGCTCGGACACCCGGCGGCCCGCGAGCGCGAACACCAACAGCGGGATCGCGGTGCCGACGGCGAAGGCCAGGGTCAGCGCGACGATGCCGGCACTGATCTCCCCGCGGGCGCCCGCGACGGTGATCGCGGCGAGCACCGGGCCCGCGCAGGGCACGTAGAGCAGCCCGAGACCCAGCCCGAGGACGAAGGCGCTGCCCTCCCTGTTGACCCGGCGCTGCGGGATCCGGGAGAAGGGCCGTTCCAGCAGCCGCTCGACGGGCGGGAAGACGAGCCCGAGGCCGATCAGGACCAGCAGTGCCAGCCCGGTGTAGCGCAGGACGTCCTGTGGCAGGCCCAGGGCCGAGATGATCGTGACCCCGAGCAGGGTGAAGAAGCTGAAGCTCAGGACCAGTCCGGCGACGACGGCGTACGGGCGGCGGTTGCGGCGGGGCGCCGACGGAGCTTCGGTGGCGGCGGTCACGACCGCCCCGGCTTCCGTCGGCGCCGCGTCCTTCGAGGCTGCCGGTGGTGGGGACGCACTGCCCGGGCCACCCGCGAGGAAGACCACGGGAAGGACCGGCAGGATGCACGGCGAGACCGCGGTGATCAGGCCGCCGAGCAGGCCGATCAGGACCAACGTGAGCATGAGGACCGCCTCCGTCCGAGGCAACGCCACCCGCGCCTCCTCACCCGGGAATTCGGAACCGCCCGGGGCCCAGATGGGTGCACCCGGCGCTGCGGGGCCGCGCGGGCGAACCGTCGCCACGGCGACCGCGTCCGGCACTGCGGGGTTGAGGGCGGGCATCGCACTGACGGACCCTCAACCCCGCTCCGGGCCGAGGTCCTGCGGCTACGCGGCCCAGCCGCCGTACGGCACCGTGATCAGTTCCATGGCGTGACCCGCCGGGTCCATGAAGTACACGCCGCGGCCACCGTCGTTGTGGTTGACCGCGCCGGGCTGCTTGCGATGGGGGTCCGCGTAGTGCTCCGTGCCGCGCTGCCGGATCCGCGCGTACGCCGCGTCGAACTCCTCCTCGGACACCAGGAAGGCGTAGTGCTGCGGCGTGATGCTCTCGACCGGGATGGTGGCGAAGTCCAGGGTGACGCCGTTCCCCAGGGCCACCGCGATGAACGGGCCCCACTCGGCGGTAATCTCGAGATCGAGCAGCTCCGCGAAGAAGTCAGCGGACTCCCGGTTGTCCCGGGCGTGGACGATCGTGTGGTTCAACTCGACGGACAAGGAATGCCTCCGAAGGCATGTCCCGACACCTCCATGCCTCACCCGGACGGTGACCGACACGCGATGCCGTCGAAGACCCTAGCCCCGCCGACGCGGTGGATCAACCATCGGGTGACGAAGGCTCAGATCGCCGCCGCCCCAGGGCCAACGGCCGGTCGCCGGGGCTCCTCGGCCGTGTGCGAGTCGGTCGGCCACGTCGCCGACCTCCCCGGCACGCACGACCTGGTGGCCCCGGCGGCCGGCGGCGTACGGGATGGCCGTCGGCGTCTCCGTCAGGCGGCGGCCGCGAGGTCGGCGCGGCCGAAGAGCAGGGCGTAGCCGCGCGGGAGGTGGGCGAGGAGGCGGTCGGTGAGCTGCTCTCCGGCGAGGTCCGCGAGGGCGGCCAGGACTGCGGTGGTGTCCCAACGGGCGGTGGCGAGGGTGGTGTTCAGGGTGCGGGCGACCGCTTCGACGAAGGCGGGCCCGGCGACCGCCTCGGGCGCGGGGATCTGGGCGGCGAACAGGGCCCGGTCCTGCTCGGGCAGGACCGCGGCGAGGGCGCAGCGTTCGTCGCCGGCCAGTTGGCCGCCGAGGGCGGTGAGGACGGCGGCGAGGACGCTCTCGGTCTCCTGGTCGGTGGTGTGGTGGCCGTTGGCGCGGATCTGCTCGATGAGGCGGCGGTGGGTCATGGTGGTGGCCTTCCTGGGGCAGCCGGTGGGTCGGGGCGGTGGCGTGCTCGTCGCTCTGCGGATGTCCGGCGACCGCGCCCCTCCCACGAGGGGTGCGGCCGCCGGACGGGCTGCGGGGTTCAGGCGCGGCTGCGGTGCTTGTTGCCCGTCACCAGGCGGTAGGCGATGAGGAGGATGACCGATCCGGCGACGGCCGCTGTCCAGGTGGAGAGGTCGAAGAAGCCGTCGATGGAGTCGACGCCGAAGAGGACCTTGCCGAGCCAGCCGCCCAGTAGGCCGCCCGCGATGCCGAGGAGGATCGTGACGATGATGCCCCCGGGGTCCTTGCCCGGCATCAGTGCCTTGGCGATGAGGCCCGCGAACAGTCCGATCAGAATCCAGGCGATGATGCCCATGTGCTTCTCCTCACTCGGGGTACGACAGCGTCGGCACTCGTCTTCTCCGATCTGCGATCCCCAAACCCACTGATCTTCCGCAGCCGCCCGAAGCGGACGTCGCCACGCACCGCCGTGAACCGGGCCCGACCCACCGCGGGTGGGGGTCAGGTCGCGGTGCGGTCGGTGAGCGGCAGGGTGACGGTGATCCGCTTGCCACCCGCCGGCAGGGTCTGGACGGTGCAGGTGGCGGCCAGTTCCCGGACGATCGCCCATCCCCGCCCGCCGAGGGTGCCGAAGTCGTGCAGGGCAGCCCGGTCGGTGCGCGGGTGGCGGGGGTCGGCGTCCTCCACGGCGATCCGCAGCAGGCCGCCGCACTCCTCGATCCGGGTCTCGAACCCGGTGACGCCCCCGGCGTGGCGGATCGCGTTGGTGACCAGCTCGGTGGCGGCCAGGTGGGCGTCCGCCTCGGCCGTGGCGTGCACCGGCCCGGCCCCGACCAGCACCCGGCTGACGGCCCGCCGGGCCTGCGAGGCCGTCCGCACCGCAAGGTCCGAAAACGCTCTCCGGTCGCCCCGGGCACCGTCGTCGGCGAACGGGGACGGACGGGGAGACGGCATCGCGGTGACCTCGGATCGGTGAGCGTCCCCGCGGGAGCAGCGAGAGAGAGGTCTCCGCGGGCGGTCGGAGGCTCGCCTACCCCCGGACCCGTCCGGCATTCCGGTCCGGCCCGGGACACAAGGTGAGGGTGATGTGGATGCGTTTGCCGCAGCCGGGCAGGGCCCGCACGTCGACCGTGGTGGCGAGCAGCCGCACCAGGGGCCAGCCCCGGCCGCCGATCCGGGTGGGGTCGTCCAGGTCGGCGGCGGCGCCGCGCGGGTGGCGGGGGTCCGCGTCCTCGACGGTGACGTGCAGGACCTCCGCACCGGGATCAAGGGCGGCGGCGAAGGCGGTCACCCCGCCGGCGTGCCGGATGGCGTTGACGACCAGTTCGGTGGTGACCAGCAGGGCGTCGGCCTCCACCTGGGTCCCGGCCGCGACGGTGCCGTGCAGCACCCGGCCGACCAGGGCGCGGGCCTGGGCCGCGGACTCCACCGCCCCGGCGGCGGGCACCGACCCTGCGGCGGGCACCGGTCCGCCCGGCTTCGGCCCTGTCGGCACCGGCACGCTCCCCCGCCTCACCCGTTCGGGTGGTGGGTGCCGCGCCCGGCACCCTCGACGGCGGCCAGTGCGGCGGGCAGGTCGTCCGCGAAGGCGAGGTGGTCGCCGAGGTCGACGACATCGAACAGCCTCCGCACCGTGGGGTGGAGCGGCCCGGCCAGCACCAGGGCCCGGCCCTCGGCGGTCATCCGCCGCCGGGCGAGCAGGAGGGTCTGCAGGACCGAGGAGTCCATGAACCGGACCGCCGCCAGGTCGACGACCACCGGCCCGGCCCCGGAGTCGAGTACGGCCTGGACCTCGGCGGTGAAGGCCGCCGCGGTCTCCCAGTCGAGCTCCGCCTGCGCCCGCACGACGCTCGTCCCGCCGGCGGCGGGGATCGGCGCCCCGCCTGTCGTCTCCTGAGCCATGACCGGCATCCTACTGACCTCTCCGGGGCGCGCCCTGACCGGCCGTCACCTGCCGCGGCCGGCCGGGGCGGACCGCACCAGGCCAGAGGCGGCCGGGGTCAGCCGGAGTCCGCCTCGCCGGCCGCGGCGGGCCGCCCGTACCAGTCGAGGCAGACGATGAGCGCGTCGTCCTGCGGGTCGTCGTCGCGGTGGACGGCGAGTTCGGTCAGGATCGCCCGGGGCACCTCCGCCGCCGGCAGCAGCCTGGTGGACTGGATGGCCCGGGCGAGCGCCGCCTTGCCGTAGATCTCTCCGGCCCGCGAGGCCACCGCGTGCACGCCGTCGCTGACGAAGATCAGCCGGTCGCCGGGCCGCACTTCGACGTGCTGGGCCTCGTAGGGGGTGTCGTCGGCGAGCCCCAGGGGCAGCTGGGCCTCGAACGGCACGTGCTCGACGGCGCCGGCCCGCAGCCGGTGCAGCTGCGGCGAGCCCGCGTCGACCACCTCGACCAGGCCGGTGTCGAGGTGGAACTCCAGCAGCAGGACCGACAGGTGGGCCTCGCCGCGGTGCTGGGCGTAGACGGCCTGGTCGGCCAGCGCGGCCTGGTCGGCGATGCCGATGCCGGCCCGGCGGGCGTTGCGCAGGGCGTTGACCGCGAGGTTGGTGAGCAGGGAGGCGTCGATGCCCTCGCCCATGCCGTTGGTGATGGTCAGCGTGAGGCGGTCCTCGGTGGCGGACCAGTCGAAGTTGTCGCCGTGGATGGCGTACGCGGGTTCGAGCTGCGCGCCGATCGCGTACTCCTCGCGGGCGCAGGCGCGGGCCGGCAGCAGCTGCCACTGCATCTCGGCGGCCAGGGTGAGGCGGTCCTTGCGGCGGGCCTGCAGGTAGAGGTCGGTGTCGCGTTCGGCGACCACCATCTGGTGGCCGAGCATCTCGGCGATCTCCAGCAGCTCGTCCCGCAGCTCCGGGGCCGGGTGGCCGGGGTCGAGGTCGAGGCTGAGCACGCCGAGGCGGTCGCCCCGCACGGTGACCGGCAGGTGCAGGAGCGTGCGGTCGGGCCCGGTCTCGGCGAAGGGCTGCTGGGAGCCGAAGGCCCGGCCCGGGGCGCTGGTGTGCACCGACACCGGCGCGGCGGTGAGCGGGAGGTCCGTCACCCGCTGAAGGACCGTCAGGCTGTAGTCGGCGAGCAGCAGTTCGGCCGTCCGCACGCGGTAGTGGCGCGTCAGGACGTCGCGCAGGGCGTCCAGCAGTGCGTAGGGGGCGGCGGTGCGCAGGGCGCGCTCCGCGGTGGCCGGGCCGGTCGTCACTCGTGCTCCTCGTTCTTCTGAAGGTCGGTTGATACGGCGTCGGGATGTCGTTGTCGTCCGGGAGGGTGTCAGGATGGGTCCATGAACCCCGCCTCCCCGCTTCCGGGCCCCGTCGACGCGGCGACCACGCTGTCGTCGGTCGCCGAGCTGCTGGAGGTGCTCTGGGGCGGCGGCCGGGACCTGGCCGCGACCCCGGTGTCGGTGTCGCAGCTGCGGGTGCTCTACGTCCTGGCGGAGAGCGACGGGATCAACCTGCGCACCCTCACCGAGATCCTGGCCTCGCGCCCGTCCTCGGTGAGCCGGCTGTGCGACCGCCTGGAGGCGGTCGGGCTCCTCCAGCGCGGGGCCAGCCCGGTCAGCCGGCGCGAGCTGGAGCTGCGCCTCACCCCGGCCGGGCGGAGCTTCGTGGCCGACCTGCGCGCGGCGCGGGAGGCGTCCCTGGGCGAGATCCTGGCCGTCATGTCGCCCTCCGACCGCCGGGCGCTGCTGACCGGGCTGACCGCGTTCCGGGCCGCCAGCGCCGCTGCGGCCGGGCCGGTCGCGGACGGTGCCGCGGCTGCGGACGTGCGCACCGCCTGAACACCTCGGCTCCTCAGGTCGGGATCTTCCGTGACGATTCCCGCATTCTTCCACACCGAAAATGTTGCCGAGCGGAAAATGTTGCCGTGCCTCCGCCCGGGGCGGGGCCCGGGTTGCCAGCGGACGCCGGGATGGGGGATTGTTGCCGGACGACAACTGTTCCGTCGACTTGATGAGGTGAGGGATCCGCCCAGCGGGTCTTCGACACTTGCTACCCATCCCCTCGCAGACCACCGAGACCCGGCACTTCCCCTGGTCGGGCGCGCCGTACCCGGCCCTGGTCGCCGACGCGCAGGACACCCTGACCCAGCGCAACGACGCCGCGGGCCTGCTGCTGCCGCTCTCCACCCCGGGGACGCCACTGGCCGACGCGGTCCCCGCCTGGCTCTACGAGGCGCACCGCGCCCTGGGCCGGACCGTCGATGGGACCGGAGGACGGACCGCAGGTCGAGGCGCCGAGGGCCCGCCCTCCGGTCCGATCGACGGCCGCACCTTCGAGGCCCACCCGAGCGTGCGGGCCGACGGCACGGTGGCCTGGTGGCTGGTGGACGACACCGACCGCCGGCTCGCCCGGGAGGCGCTGCGGATGGAACGGGAACGGACCGCTTTCCTCGCCAGGGCGTCCAGCGCCCTACTCTCCTCCCTCAACCTCGAACGCTGCATGAACACCACCGCCCGGCTGGCCGCGGAGAACCTCGCCGACGCCGCCCTGGTCCTCGCCCCCGCCAAGGGTGCGTGGCTCCCGGTGGTCAGCTGCCTGCGCGGCGGCGACCCCGTCGCCTCGCAGCACGCGGTGGACCCCGACGCGGTGCCCGGCCTCGGCGAGGCCCTGCGCGGCTTCCCGCCCGTCCCCTCGCGCTGGATCGACCCGGCCTCGGCCCCGGAGTGGATGCTCCCGGAGGGCTTCGGCCCGGTCGGCTCGATCGTCATCACCCCGCTCCCGGGCCACGGCGTGCCGGCCGGCGCGCTGGTGCTGCTGCGCCGTTCGGAGAGCGCCGCGTTCTCCGAGGCCGAGGAGGTGTTCGCCCGCCTGTTCGCCGCCCGCTCCGGAGCGGCGATGTCGGCCGCCCGGCTGTACTCGGAGCAGGCCGCGATCAGCGAGATCCTGATGCGCGAGCTGCTGCCGCCGGTGCTGCACCAGGTCGCGGGGGTGGACTTCGCCGGCGGGTACCGGCCGTCCGCCGACCACGAGCGGGTCGGCGGGGACTTCTACGACGTGCACCCCGCCGTGGTGGAGGGCGAGGCGTCCCTGGTCACCATGGGGGACGTCTGCGGCAAGGGCCTGGAGGCCGCCGTGCTGACCGGGAAGATCCGCAACACCCTGCACGCCCTGCTGCCGCTGGCCGACGACCACGAGCGGATGCTCGACCTGTTGAACACCGCGCTGCTCACCTCGCACCACACCCGCTTCGCGACGGTGGTGCTGGCCTCCGCCGTCCGGCGGGGCGGCGTGGTGGACCTGCGGCTGACCAGCGGCGGACACCCCGCGCCGCTGATCGTCCGGGCGGACGGCACCGTCCACGAGGCCGACACCCACGGCAACCTGGTCGGGGTGCTCCCCCGGGTCGTCGCCCGGACCGCCGAAGTCGCCCTCGCACCGGGCGAGTTCTGCGTCCTGTACACCGACGGGATCACCGAGGCCCGGGGCGGGCCGATGGGAGACGCCCAGTTCGGCGAGGAGCGCCTGCGGCGGGCGCTGGCCGGGTGCGCGGGCATGCCGGCCGAGGGCGTCGTGGAGCACGTCCTGATGCTGGCCGCCCAGTGGCTCGGCGACCGCCGGCACGACGACATGGCCGTCGTCGTCATCGCCGCACCGCCGGCCCGGCACCTGACCGCGGTGGACGGGCACACCCGGGGCCGGTACACCGCGTGACCACCAGCACCTCCGCCCGGCCCGCCGCCCCGCGCCCGGACCGGCTGGCCGACGCCCTGCTCGACGCCGTACTGGCCAAGGACGCCGACGCCGCCGCCGCGCTGGTGCTGGGCGCCCTGGCCGACGGCCTGGCCCCGGAGCACCTGCTGCTGGACGTGATCGCGGTGGTGCAGCGCCGGATCGGCGAGCGGTGGGCCGACGACACCATCAGCGTCGCCCAGGAGCACGCCGCCACCGCCGTCAACGAGCGCGCCGTCGCCGCCCTCGCCGCGCGGACCCCCGATCCGCCCACCCCCGCGCGCGGCCGGGTCACCGTGGCCTGCGTGGACGGCGAGTGGCACGCGCTGCCCGCCCGGCTGCTGGCCGAGGTCCTCCGGCTGCGGGGCTGGCAGGTCGACTTCCTGGGCGCCCAGGTGCCCTCCACCCGGCTGATCGCCCACCTCCACACCACCCCGACCGACGTGGTCGCCCTGTCCGGCTCGATCACCACCCGACTGCCCGCCGCCCACGCGGCCGTCACCGCCTGCCAGGCCGTCGGCGTCCCGGTGCTGGTCGGCGGCGCGGCCTTCGGCCCCGACGGCCGCTACGCCGAGCTGCTGGGCGCCGACGCCTGGGCCCCGGACGCCCGCGCGGCGGCGGACCTGCTGGCCGCGCGGCCGCTGCCGCGCCCGCTGCCCGACCACCAACCCCTGGACGACCTGCCGCACCTGACCGACCAGGAGTACACCCTGGTCACCCGGAGCAGGGCCGAGCTGGTCCGCACCGTCCTCGCCGGCCTGGAGGCCGCCCTCCCGGCCGTGGCCGCCTACAGCGACCTCCAGCGCGAGCGCACCGCCGAGGACCTCGCCCACATCGTCGACTTCCTCGCCACCGCGCTCTACCTCGACGACCAGGACCTGTTCGGAGCCTTCCTCGCCTGGACCACCCGGATCCTGGTACGAAGGGGTGTGCCCGCCGCCGCCCTGCCCCCCGCCCTCGTCCTGCTGGCCGACGAGCTCAAGGACTTTCCCCGCGCCACCCGGATCCTCGGCCACGGTCTGCGGGGACTGACGCACGAACCGACCGCCACCACCGGGAAGACCGCATGACCAGCTCGCCCCTCACCCCGCTCCGCCTGACCACGGTCGACGCCGGCCACGTCCTCCGGATGGAGCTGCACGGCGACCTGGACCACGACAGCGCCGACCTGCTGCTCGACCAGGTCACCGCCCGCCTCGCCGAGCGGCCGGCTCTGGAGCACCTGCACCTGCGCTGCGCCGGGCTCGACACCGTCGACTCCACCGGCCTGTCGGTCCTGCTGATGATCCGCCGCCGGACCGACACGGCCTCGGTGCAGCTCCACCTGGACGACCGCCCCGCCCGCCTGGAGCGCCTGCTCCGGGTCACCGGCACGCTCGACCACCTCACCGCCGTCTCCCCCGTCGGCGACGGGGGCCGGGTGGGCCCCGCCGCCGGCCGCCCCGGGAGCGGCGGCTGACGCACCGTCAGTCCCGCTGCAGCAGGCCCAGCTGCCGGTGGACGGCGGAGCCCACCCGCTGCTCGTCACCAGTGGCGAGCAGGTCGAGCAGCGCTCCGCGCAGCACCGCCAGCGTCAGCGTGCGGCGGACGGCACCCTCCTCGGTGTCCCGCTCGGCGGTCGGCTGGCAGTCGGCGAGCACGTCGAGCCAGTCGGTGACGGTGCTCCGCGCGAATCCCGCCCACGGGCCGTCGGGGTTCACCAGCGAGCGGGCGTACGCCTCGGCCCACAGGCGCAGCAGCGGCCGGTGCTCCTCCGCCGCGAGCCAGCTCCACACTCCGCGCGCGGCCTCGGCGAGGCCGACCGGCCGCTCGGGCCGGCGGAGTTCGGCCAGCAGCCCGAGCTCGTCCTCGCGGGCCCGCTCCAGCAGCGCCCGCACGAGCCCGTCCTTGGTCCCGAACAGGAACATCAGGACCCGGGTGCTGGACCCGATCGCCTCGGCCAGCGGGCGCAGCGACAGGTCGTTCAGACCGTGGCGGAGCGAGTAGCGGTACGCGGCCTCCAGCAGCTCGGTCTGACGCGGGGAGGGGTTTGCGGCGGTCGGAGGCACGGGCCTAGTCTAGGGCCACTGACACACTCGTGTCAGTAACGGAGCACGCCGATCCCGCGACGGAGAGTCTTCATGGAACAGGTCCGCGACCCCCGGGTCACCCTCCGCCGAGCCGACCACCCGGGCGACCTGGGCTGGATCGTGATGGCCCACGGCGAGCTGTACGACCGTCAGTTCGGCTGGGGCACCGCCTTCGAGACCCTGGTCGCCCGGATCGTCGCGGACTACGCGACGACACCGCCCTCGGCACCGCAGGAGGCCTGGATCGCGGAGGTCGACGGCGAGCGGGCCGGCTGCGTCATGCTCGTCGGCGACGGACAGCCGGGCACCGCCAGACTCCGCGTCCTGCTCGTCGACCCGACCGCCCGGGGCCTCGGCCTCGGCACCCGCCTGGTCGAGACCGCCCTGCACTTCGCCCGCGCCTCCGCCTACCGGCGGGTGACCCTCTGGACCACCGACAACCTGCTGTCCGCCCGCCGGATCTACCAGCACTTCGGCTTCCGCCTCACCGACGAGAAGCCCCACGAGGGCTTCGGCCAAGGCCTGCTGGGCCAGACCTGGACCCTCGAACTCCCCACCGCCGACCGTCACCCCGACTCCCCCTGACGGGCCTGGGCCCGGGCGCACCGGTCGCATCCGGCAGGAGGACATCGGGCACCCCGGGCCACCGCCCTCAGACCCGCAGCCGGGCCAGGCACTCCTCCAGGTCGAGGTGCGCGCTCTCGGTGCCGGCCGGGACCTGCGCGAAGCAGTCGGCCAGGAAGGCCTCCACCTGCGCTCCGGACACCGCGAGGACCGCGCTCCCGGCGCAGCCGTGCAGCTCGATCAGGAGCGAGCCGTCCGCAGCGGGAGAGATCAGTACGTCACCCTCCCCGACCGCTTCGCGGCGGCCGCGCTCCAGCAGGTCACGCCCGAAGGTCCAGCACACCGGCGGCTCGCCGCCCCCGAACGGGTGGGCGTCCGCCACGCCGAAGTACACGGCGTACGGGTCGACGGGGTCGTAGGCGAGCCGGCCCGCGAGGACCACCTCCGGGTACGGGCTGCTGAGCACCCGTACGTCCAGCCGCTGCAGAACGGTCCGCGAAGCTCTCAACGTTCCCCCTCGGGACGGGCCGGGCGGCCGCGCTCGCCGCCCGGCCGCCGTCTCGAGGTGCGGCTGCCCCGTCCGCGCGGAAGCACACATCGGAGCGGGCCGCCGATCACGCCCCGCCGGTCTCCGGCCCCTCCGACGCTGCCGCCCGGCGCCGGTGACGGGGGAAGGCCCGGCGCTCGGTCTCGACCGGGACGAGCCGGTGGGCGCCGCGGTGACGCCCGTACGGTGCGGTGGCCACCTCGACGGCGGCGGCGGCGATCAACGCGAGCAACAGCAGGAGCATCATGGGCGGAACCTCCAACGTGCCGGGCCGGTCGGACGTCCTTCCTCCTGCCCCCGATCGCGGCACCGATGCCCCGGTTCACCCTCCCGCCCGATCCGGACACCGGTCCGGCCGACGGACCGCTCCCTCCCGTCAGAGGAAGTGCCGGATCGGCGCGGTGGCCGCCTCCAGGGCACGGCGGGCCGGGCCGCGGCGGTGCCAGCGGGTGGCGGTGACGGCCTCACTGCGGTTCAGGTCCTGGTCGAAGTCCCGGTCCAGCCGGGCGGTGAACTCCTGGTCCACCACGGCGAGGACCACCTCCTCGTCGTGGTCCAGCGAGCGGCGGTTGAAGTTGGCCGAGCCGATGACCGACATCTCACCGTCCATGGTGAGCACCTTGGCGTGCATCATCGTCGGCCCGTACTGCCACACCGTCACCCCGCACGCGGTCATCCGCCCGAAGTGGCGCTCGCCCGCCAACTGGCAGACCCGCTTGTCCATGTGACGCCCCGGCACCAGCAGTTCGACCTCGACGCCGCGTCCGGCGGCCTCGCAGAGCAGGTCGACGAAGTAGTCGTCGGGCGCGAAGTACGCCGTGGCCAGGCGCAGCCGGTGTTCGGCGGAGGAGATCACCACCCGCATCAGGGTCTGGAGGTCCTGCCAGCCGACCGCGGCCGATCCGCGCACCACCTGGACCACCGCACCCCCCGGCTGCTCGTGCGCCTCGAACCGGTCGGCCTCGTCGTACAGCGTGCCGGGGGCGCACTCGGCCCAGTTCTGCGCGAAGGCGGCGGCGATGCCGTCCACCGCCGGGCCGACCACCCGGACGTGGGTGTCCCGCCACTCCCCCGGGTGGCGGGCGTCGCCGCACCACTCCTCGGCGATGCCGACGCCCCCGGTGAACGCGGTCCGGCCGTCCACCACCAGGACCTTGCGGTGGCAGCGGTGGTTCTGCTTGAACGGCGACAGGCGCACCGGCCGCCGGAACCAGGAGATCCGGACGCCCGACCGCTCCATCTCGTCGATCAGTTCCGGTTCGATCAGCCGGCTGCCGAAGCCGTCCAGCAGGAGCCGCACCCGCACGCCCTCGGACGCCTTGCGGGCCAGTGCCCGGGCGAACCGGCGGGCGATGTCGCCGCGCCAGTAGACGAAGGTCATCAGGTCGACGGTGTGCCGGGCGCCGTCCACGGCCTCCAGCATCGCCGGGAAGATCTCGTCGCCGTTGCGCAGCGGGCTGAGCAGGTTCCCCTCGGTCGCGGCGATTCCGAGCAGCCCTTCCAGGCGGCGGCGCAGCAGCGGTCCGCGGGCGGCCGCCGAGGAGGCCGGGGCGGGTACGGGGGTCGCGGGATCGGCTTCGATCTGGGTGGTCATCGGGGTCTGCTCCGTCCTGACGGGGGGCGCTGGTGGCGCTGACGGATCTCCGGCTACCCGCTCGCGCCCGATCGACGCCCGGGCGGGCGAGGAGCCGGGCCGTGGCCGCCGTCACCCCGCCGGCGACGCCGGCCGCGAACGGAAGCGGATGAAAACCGCAGATCGGGGGACACGCCGTCCATGACGAGGACTCAGGAGCGCTCCGCTCGGATCGGCGCACCGGCCCGCACGGTGGCCGGCGTGGTGGCCTGCTCGGCAGCCGTCCAGACGGGTGTGCTGGTCGTGGCCGGGCTGGTGATCACCCACCCGCCGGGCGGGTGGTGGGACCCGGGCGAGCGAGGAGTGGTGGCCTGGCTGGCCGCCCACCGCTCCCCCGCCCTGACCACCGCCTCCGCCTGGCTGTCCACGCTCGCCTTCACTCCGGCGATCGTCGCGGTGACGGCGGTCGCCGCCGCCGTGGTGCTGATCCTGCGTCAGTGGCGGGGCGCGGCCCTGCTGGCGGGGGCGGTGGCGCTCCAGGCCACCGTCTTCGTGACCGCCGCCCACCTGGTCGACCGGAGCCGGCCGGAGGTGCTCCGCCTCGACGGCGCCCTGCCGACCTCCAGCTTCCCGTCCGGGCACGTCGGCGCCGCGACCGCGCTGTACGGCGGCCTGGGGCTGCTGGCGCTGCGCGCGGCGGGGGGCGGGCGGTGGCGGGTCGTGGTGTGCGCGGTGGCCTGGACCGTGCCGTTGCTGGTGGCCGCCTCACGGCTGTACCGGGGCATGCACCACCCCACCGACGTGGTGGCGGGTGCGCTGAACGGCGCGGCCGCGCTCTGGGTGGTGTCGCGGGCCCTGTCCGCCGGTGAGCGGCGCTCCGCCGTACCCGACGCCCCTGGGCACCGCTCCGCCCCACCGGCCGACGACCGCGCGGGCGGCCCCGTCGCGCTGGTCTACAACCCGGTGGGCGTGGACGACGCGCTCCTGGACCAGCTCGCCGCCGCCGTCACGGCACACGGCCACCTCCCACCACGCCTGCTTCCCGGCTCGGCGCAGGACTCCGGCCGGGCCGCCGCGGCCCGGGCGGTCGCCGACGGGGCCCGGCTGGTCGGGGCCTGCGGCGGCGACGGCACGGTGACGGCCTGCGCCGACGCGCTCGCCGGTACGGACGCCACCCTGCTGGTGGTCCCGTGCGGCACCGGCAACCTGCTGGCCCGCAACCTCGGCCTGCCGACCGACCCGGCCGGGGCGCTGACCGCCGGGCTCGGCGGACCGGACCGCCGGATCGACCTGATCCGGGTCGAGGGCGACGGCCTGACCGCCCGGACCGCCGCCACCATGGCCGGGACGGGCCTGGACGCCGCCGTCATGGGCTCCACCCGCCAGGGCCTGAAGCGGCGCCTCGGCTGGCCCGCCTACCTGCTCGGCGCGGTCCGGCACCTGACCGACCGTCACTTCGCGCTGACCGTCTCCGTCGACGGCGGCACCCCGGTGCGGCGCCACGTCCGGATGGCCGTGGTCGGCAACGTCGGCACCCTCCAGGGCGGCGTCCGTCTGCTGCCCGACGCCGTGCCCGACGACGGCCTGCTCGACCTCGTCCTGGTGCAGCCGCACGGTCTGCGCGGCTGGGCCGCCGCCGCTCGCTCCCTGCTCACCGGTGCCCGCCGCGACGCCGGGCCGACCGCTCCGGTAGAGCATCTCCGCGGCCGCCGGATCGAGCTCACCGCCGACCGTCCCCGTCCACGCGAGTGCGACGGCGATCCGGTCGGCGACGGCCGCGTCCTGGCCCTGACGGTCCGTCCGGCCGCCCTGACGGTCCGGGTGCCCGGCCCGGCCCCGCACGCCACGGAGAACGCCGGGGGCGCGCAGGAGACCACCCGCGCTCCCGCCGACCACCGGTCCAGCCGAACGGAGGAGCACTGATGGGAACCGCCCGCCCGGTCGGCCGCGGCCGTGAGCACCTGTCCGCCGACGAAGCCGTACTGACGCTCCGTCGGGGGGCCTGGTGGCCGCTGGCCCGTGACGCCTTCCTGCGCTTCCGCTACGCCGACGGCTTCAGCCACGCCCGCGCCCTCGCCTTCCAGGTGGTGCTGGCCCTGGTGCCGTTCGCCATCGCCGTGGTCGGCCTCGCCTCCTCCCTGCACGGCGGCCCGGTCGGCCGTCTGGTCGCCGCGTGCATCGAGCGGCTGGTCCCCGAGTCCAGCGCCGACCTGGTCGGCGACGTGCTCGACCGCAGCCGCGCGCACCCCGGCGGCACCGTCGCGCTCTGGTTCGGCGCGCTGTTCGCCCTCACCAACCTGATCACCGCGATGTCCCAGATCGAGCGCGGCGCGAACCGCATCTACGGCATCGAACGGGACCGCCCGTTCCACCACAAGTACGGTCGCAGCCTGCTGATGGCCGCCGGAGCGGGTCTGCCCCTGGGCACCGGCTTCCTCGTCCTGGTCGCCGGCCCGCAGGTCGCGGCCGCCGCCCAGGAGGTCTTCGGCCTCGGTCCCGGCACCGCCGCCGTCTGGACGCTGCTGCGCTGGCCGGTCGGCCTGCTGCTCACCCTGACCTCCGCCGCCGTGATCTTCCGGCGGGCCCCGCGGCGCAACCAACCCGGCTACAGCTGGCTCGCGTTCGGGGCCGGGACGTACCTGGTGCTCTGGCTGACCGCGACCTGGCTGCTCACCCTCTACCTCCGCCTGAGCGGCTCCTTCGACGCCGTCTACGGGCCGCTCAGCGCCGTCTTCTCGCTCCTGGTCTGGTCCTACCTGACTGCGATCGCCCTGTTCCTCGGCCTCGCCTTCGCCGCCCAGCTGGAGGCCGACCGCACCGGACGCCCCGACCCCGTCCTGCCCGACCCGGAACGGAGCCTGCCGTGATCCGCCGCCTGCTCCGCCACCGCCGCCCGTCCCTCCGCAGCGCGGACCTGCACAGCGCGGACCTGCGGCTCGGCGAGCGCCTGTTCGCCGCCGTCGCCGCGTTCGGCGTCGCGGCGGTGCCCACCGCGCTGCTGCTGGTGCTGATCGAGGCCAACTGGCCACCGCTGCACCGCCTCGATGCGGCCGCCGCCGAGCGTCTGCACACCGCCGTGCGCGACCACCCCGCCGCCCGCACCGCGCTGCGCGTGCTCAGCGAGGGCGTGTGGGATCCGCTGACGCTCCGTCTGCTGGTCGCGGTCGCCGTCGGCTGGCTGCTGCACCGCCGTGCCTGGCGGCTCGCCGTCTGGGCCGCCGCCACCGTCACCGCCTCCGGACTGATCGGCTGGGCCGTCAAGGCCGCCGTCGCCCGGGCCCGCCCCGCGCTGCCCGACCCGGTGGCGCACGCCCCGGGCTTCTCGTTCCCCTCCGGCCACGCGATGACCGCCGCGACCTGCTGCGCGGTCCTGCTGCTGGTCCTCACCCCGGTCCTCGGCCGACGCGCGCTCCGGGCCGCCCGGACGGCGGCGGTGGTCAGCGTCGTCGGGGTGGGGTTCACCCGGATCGCCCTGGGCGTGCACTGGGTCAGCGACGTGCTCGGCGGCTGGCTGCTCGGCCTGGCCCTGGTCGCGGCGACCGCCTGGGCCTTCGACGGCTGGCGCCGCGACACCGGCCGGGCGGTGCCCCCGCCGCTCGCCGACGGCCTGGAACCCGAACTCGCCCGGCACGGCCCGCCCGAAGCCGGTGGGAGGACACCGTGACCGGTTCCGCCTCGACGACGGCCCCCGCGCCGACGCGGTGGGAGCGGACCGCGCCCGTTCTTCTCGCGCGATCCGCTCCCACCCGGGGTGACGACCCCTCAGGGCCGCGATCCCCCACCCACGCCGGGCGCTAGCAGGCCCGGCCGCTCACGACGCCGGTGGGCCGGGTGACGTTGACGTACTCGGTCGAGTAGTTGCCCCAGAAGTCGTGCGTGGTGATCGCGTAGACGCTGGTCTGGTACTCGACGTACACGGCCCAGGACGCGCCCGGCTTGAGCGTGAACTCCTCGTTGTAGGTCTCGGTGATGGCGGTGTTGAGCTTGGTGTTCAGCGCGGCGGTGATCGTCTCGAGTGCCGTCCCGGAGATGTTGGCGCTGGTCTCGGTGGTGACGGTGTAGGTCACCCCCCGGCTGTACTTGGCCTCGACGGAACTGGACTGGTTGCGGTAGCAGTTGCTCGCCCGGACGTCCCACACCCGGCCCTGCCGGTACATGGTGAACAGCGGGCCCGAACCGCTGCTCGGCGACGCCACCGGAATGCCCGGGCCCGCAGGGGTGACCGGGAGGTTGGCGTATCCGGTGACCACGACCTGGGGAAGGGTCGCGTCGATCGGCTGGCCGATCGAGCCGTCCGGAACCTCCGTCACCGGCCCGCCGCCGTCCGGCGCGCTGCCCCCGCCGTCCCCCGGGTCGCTCGAGTCGCCGCCCGACCCACCGCCACTGTCGCCGCCGGGGTCACCCCACTCACCGCCGCCCCCAGCACCGCCACCACCGCCCGAGCCGCCACCGCCGTTTCCGTCGTCGTACGGGTCCTCGTCCTGGCACAGCACGGAACCGTCACAGGCGTACGCGGCGGTGGGGATGGCCACGGCGGGCACCGCGGTGAGGACGACGGCGCCGAGTACGGCCGCCGTCGCCATGGATCGCAACTTCACGGTCTCTCCCAAGTCGGGGGTGAACGGATCGTCGGACCGGGTCTCGGCCCGACGACACGGCAGTCTTCCCGGCGGTCCGGCCCCGGGCAGCCGTAGAACTACGCAAGCGGATACGGAGCCTGGGCCGGGGAGACGGCCGGGCGGACGGACGGCGCACCGGACCGCCGTCAGTGCCGCGCACTACGTTGGGCACGAATCGAGCAGGGGGAGGCGGCGCTCCGGGAGAGCGGCGGCCCGGAGCGGCCGGTGGCCGCGGAGAGGACGGGTGTTCGTCGTGGCGTTGTCGATGACGGGCCGTCAGACCGTCGGCAGGCAAGCCGAGTTAAGGCAGATGGTGGCCACCCTGGAGGGTCTGGAGCGCGGCCGGGGGGCCGTGGTCGAGATCACCGGCGAACCGGGCGCGGGCAAGACCCAGTTGGCCTGCGAGCTGGCCGACCGGGCGGCACGACGCGGGATTCCGGTGCTCTGGGCGCGGGCGACCCGCTCGGGCGAGGGCGACCACCAGGTCTTCCGCGACACGGTCGGGCCGGCCGTGGCCTCCGGCACCCTCGACCTCGACGCCTGGTGCGAACTGCTCCAACAGCGCGCCTCCGGAGGGCTGTTGGTGGTCGACGACCTGCACCTGGCCGATCCGGCCTCGGTGGAACTGGTCCTCCGGCTGGCCCGTGCGGCTTCGGTCGCGGCGGCCCCGGCATCCGCACCGTCGGCATCCGTCCGCACCACTCCCCCGGCACCGGTCGCGCCCGGCACCACCGGCGCCGCCTTCGTACTGGTCCTGGTGCACCGGCCCCGGCAGAGCCCACCGGCCCTGGTGGAGGCACTCGACCTCGGCGTGCGGACCGACACGGTCTTCCGAGTGGAGGCCTGCCCTCTCGACCGGCCGGCAGTGGCAGCGCTGCTCGGCGACCGGTACGGGGCCGCGAGCGGGAGCGGCAGCGACACCGTGACGGCCCTGCACGCCGCGTCGAGGGGGCTCCCCGGGTACCTGCGCCTGCTGGTCGCGGCCCGTTTCGACCCCGCCCTGTGGCCGGACCGCGCGGGCCACGACGAGGACGCCCTGCCGCGCGAGGCGGCGGCACTGCTCGCCGAGGTCGGCGGGCTGAGCGGACCGGCCCGGGCCACCGCGCGGGCCGCCTCCGTCCTGGGCCGGACGTTCCGGCCGACCGACGCGGCCCGGATCGCCGGGCTCGATGCCCGGGAGGGTCTCGCGGCCTGCGCCGAGCTGCTCCGCGCCGACCTGGTCCGCCCGGCGGACCAGGGACGGGAACTGACGTTCCGTCATCCGGCCGTCGGCCGGGTGGTGCACGCCTCCTGCGAGCTGCCCCAGCTGCTGGACGCCCACCGGCAGGCTCTGCGGATTGCCGTCGAGCGCGGAGCCCCGGCCCTCGAACGGGCCCGGCACGCCGAGTACCTGGCACACACCGACGGGCCCGCGGCGGCCCGCCTCCTCGCCGAAGGAGCCGCCGAGGCCCTCACCCGGGCCCCCGAACTCGCGGCCCGCTGGCTCCGCCTCGCCCTGGACACCCTGCCCGCCCCCGGCATCGAGCAGGAGCTGCCGGAGCGCGCCGCATGGGAACTCGCGCACGGCCGGGCCCTGATCGCCGCCGGACGCCTGACCGAGGCACGCGCCCTCGCCCACCACCTCCTCACCGAGAGCGGCCACCGACCCTCCGCACCGGACCACGAACCGACCACCCCACCCAACCGCACCCCGGGCCCGGGGCTGCCGTCCCGGCTCCTGCCCCGCGCGTACGCGCTCTGCGCCGCCGCCGAACGCCTGCTCTGCCGCTACCAGGAAGCGGAGGCCATCGCCCGCACCGGGATGGCCCTGCTGCCCCGGCCACTGCCCGCCGTGCTGTCGGTCGAGGCCACCGAACTGGTCTACGAGTACGGGCTGGTGCACGTCCTGCGCGGCACCCACGACCGGATCCGCCCGCTGCTGCGGGAGGCCGCCCGCTCGCGGACCGAGGCCGGGCCCGCCGCGTCGACGGCCCTGCGCGTACTGATCGCCTTCTGCGACGTCTTCTCCGGCGACACCGCGCGGGGAGCGGCCGAAGTGGCCCGCTGCGCCGCGCTGGTGGACGCGCTGCCGGACGGGGTCGCCGGCCACACGCCGGACACCCTCACCCTGCTCGGCTGCGCGGAGCTGTACCTCGAACGCTTCCCGGACGCCCGGCGCCACCTCCTGCGGGGCCTGGACGCCGCGACCGGCGGTGCCCAGAAGCACATCCGCGCGCACCAGTTGCTGGGTCTGACCATGATCGACCAGTGGGCGGGCCGGCTCGACGCGGCGGAGCGGCGGGCCGCAGAGGCGGAGGAGCTGGCCCGGGCGGTCGGCGCGCCGGACGTGGTGACGCTGGCGACCGCGATGCGCGCCATGACCCTGGTCTGGTCCCGGGGGCAGGAGCACGCCGGCGAGGCGGTCGCGCTCGCGGCGCGGGCGGTGGACACCGTCGCGCTGGGCCGGGGCTGGTGGGCCACCTCGGCGATCAGCCTGCTGGCCCATGCCCAACTGCTCGGCGGGGACGCCGCCGGCTGCCTGCGGACGCTGCTGGACGGCGGTGGCGGCGCCGGCCTGCCGGACGTGCAGCCGGCCTTCCGGCCCTCGCTGCTCGCCCTGATGGCGCTCGCCGCTCTGGCCGACGGCGACGCGGAGCACGCCGGGCAGCTGCTCGCCGACGCGGAGGCGGACGCCGAGCGGCTCGGCCTGCCGCTGCAGTGGGCCTGCGTGCACCGGGCCGCCGCCCAGCTCTGCTCGGCACGCGGGGAGCACACCCGCTCCCTGGAGCTGTTCGAGCGCGCCGCGGAGGGATTCCGCACCGGTGGGCTGCCCGTGCAGCACGCCTGGACCCTGATCGCCGCGGCGCCCGTGACGGCTGCCGTGCGCGGCCCGGCCGCCGCACTGGGCATGGTGGAGCGGGCCGAGGCACTCGCCCGGCCCTGCGGGGCGGCCCTGGTCCTGGAGAAGGCCGGACGGTTACGTGCCCACCTCACCGCGGTCCCCGGCCCGCACCCGGCGGCCGCCCCCGGGCCCCCGACCGTCCGCTCCCCGCTCAGCGATCGCGAACGCGAGGTCGCCGACCTGGCGGCCGCCGGACTGCGCTCCCGTCAGATCGCCGAGCGCCTCTTCCTCAGCCATCGCACCGTCGAGTCCCATCTGGGCAACGCCTACCGCAAGTTGGGCGTATCCTCGCGCACCGCGCTGGCCCGGGTGCTCGGCCCGGCTCCGAGCCCCGGCCTCCAACGGGCAACGGCCGACCCGGAGTTCCGCTGAGCGGCGCGCACCAGCCGGGCCGGAGCGGTGGTGTACCCGCCCCGGCCCGGCCCCGAGAGGCCGCCGGTCAGGGCTGGGCGGTGAGGCGGAAGCTCTGGGCGGCGGAGTCGTCGCAGGTGCGCTGGACGAGCTGGACGGAGTTGGTCGCGGCGGTGGTGGCGACGGTGAGGCACTTGCCGCTGTGCCGGGCGACGAAGTGCTGACCGCCACCGGCTTCGGTGACCGGGCGCCACTGCTGGTTGGCGCCGCCGCCGTAGGTCCACAGTTGCAGCGGGGCGTTGTCGGCGGCGGAGACGCCGGTGACGTCGACGACCTGGTCGGGGTTGTTGCGTGCGGCCAGCCGCACGTAGCCGCTGTCGGTGGCGGTGAGGCGGAAGTGCTGGGCGGTGGTGGAGTTGCAGGTGTACTGCTGGACCGCGGTGCCGTTGGCGGTCGCGGCGGCCCGGGCGTCCACGCACAGGCCGTTGGCCCGGGAGGCCAGGCTGTTCCAGGGGTCGGTGGCGACGGGGGCCTTGCCGAGCCACTTGAGGGCGTCGAGCAGCAGGCGGTTCTGGGTGGCGGAGGCGAAGGTGGACGAAGTGCGGGTGTTGGTGGCGTAGTTCATCGCGTTGTGGCCGAAGTTGGCGTACAGCATCCGGTACTGGGTGTTGGTCCACACGATGGGGTAGTCCCCGCTGTACCAGGACTGGTTGGGGTCGGTGCCCAGCGGGAAGCCGGAGGCGTCGACGGAGGCCAGGACCTTGATGTTCGGGTTCGCCCGCAGGTTGTTCGACCAGGCGTACCACTCGCTCACCGCGGAGGTCCAGGTCGCGGGCAGGGAGGCCGCGGCCGGGTGCGCGGGGTTCTCGGTGCGCAGGACGGCGGTGGTGGGTCCCCAGGTGTTGGACCGGAAGTTGCCGCTGCCGAGGAACTGGTTGTAGTACCAGTCCCAGGCGGAGGCGTTGGTGGTGAACGCGGAGACGTGAAAGCCGAGCCAGGCACCGCCGCCCCGCACGTAGCGCTCGAAGCCGGCGCGTTGGGCCGCGCTCTGGGGGGCGTCGTCGAGGAAGAGGACGACGCTGTACGCGTCGACGCCGCCGTTGGCGAGCAGGTCCCAGTTGGTGCTGGCGGTGTAGCTGAAGTTGTTGGCCGCCGCGGCCTTGGGGAACCAGTCGTTGGCTTCCTTGACGAAGTCGATGTGGGCGGCGTCCCAGGTGCCGTTGTAGAGCGCGAGGACCTTGAAGTCCGGTGCGAGCGGCACGGCTCGGGCCCGCTGGGCGGCGGGGACGAGGAGGCCGATCAGGAGGGCGAGCAGGGCCAGGAGGACGTGGGGGAGCCTCCGGGGAACGGTGTGGCGCGGCATGGGTCTGCTCCTTCGGTGGGGGCCGGCCGGGAGGTGGTGGCGCCAGTGGGGGTGCGCCTCGGTGCTTGCCTGAGCCGGGAACCTAGAGGTCTGAACCAATCACGTCAAGACGTCGGTCGTTCGGCTCTTGAACGCTCAAATGGCGTCACCTGCCGACTCTCTGACGATTCATCAGGTCCGGCGTGAAGTCTTGACGGCTTGATCGTGGGCCGCTTCACTCGGAACCTCCGCACCGGAACCGGTCCCGCACGGTGTCACGGGTGCTCGACACCACCCTGGGGGTGGACCGACGACGGCTGCCCGCGTTCGGGAGGTGACCCCACAGCCCGGGTGCCGCACCGCCGCCGCGCACCGCCGCATCACCCCGCCACGGATCGCGCGAGCCACCGCCCTGCCACAACTCGCTTGCGTGCAGGCCGCATCTCGGTTCGGATGGCGGAGATGAACATCACCGACCTCTTCGACGTGCTCGACGCCCTGCACTCCACCGAGGCCCCGTGCTGGGTCGCCGGCGGCTGGGGCGTCGACGTCCTGGTGGGCCGTCAGACCCGCGAGCACCGCGACCTCGACCTCGCCCTCGACGCCACCCGCGAGGCCGCCGCCATCACGGCACTGGCCGCCCACGGCTACCGGATCGAGACCGACCAACGCCCCGCCCGGGTCGAGCTCGCCGCCCCCGGCCGGCGCTGGGTCGACCTCCACCCGGTCCACTTCGACACCACCGGCGCAGGCCGCCAGTCCGACCTCCACGACGGCTACTTCCACTACCCCCGTGAGGCCTTCGCCACCGGCACCCTCCGGGGCCGCACGATCCCCTGCCTCTCAGCCGCCCGGCAACTGACCTTCCGCACCGGCTACACACTCCGCGAGGTCGACCACCACGACATCGCCCTCCTCCACACCCTGACCGACGACCCGCCTCCAGGCACCGGCCGCGCCTGACGGACCGTCGACAGCGCTGATGCCCGCGCCCCGAGCGACGTGGAGACCCACCGTGGGACCCGGGTCGCGGACCGACCGGCGGGGCCTCCGGCCGGAGGAGGCCCTCCGGCCGGAGGAGGCCCACACCTTCGCCCCCCTCAGCTGGAGGCCCGCCGCCGCACGTGACGGTGCCGCCCTAACCCAGCCCCGGCTCCGCGCCCGGTTCGGCGGCGGCACGGGCCGGTTGCCTGCGAGGGACGAGCCGACCCGGCTGTCGCGGAGCCGGGGCGTCCGGTGTCCGGCCGCGCCGGACGACCCGGACGAGTCTGCGTCCCAGCAGGAGGTAGCCGAGGACGGCACCGGCCGTGTTCAGGATGATGTCGTCGACGTCGAAGGCGCGGCCGGTGATGAGCGCTCCTTGGACCAGTTCGACCAGCAGCATCAACGCCGCCGTGCGCAGCAGGACCCGGAACAGACCGCGGGCCTTCGGCCAGAGCACCGGCAGGAGCAGCCCGAACGGTGCGCCCAGCAGGACGTTCCCGCCCACCTGCCGGGCTGCGTCGAGCGTGGTGGCGTGCAGCAGGTAGTGGCGCAGCGAGTCGCCCGGCCGAAGGTTGCTGTGCACCTGGCCGACCGCCCCGGGCACGGGAATCAAGGTGACGCGGGCCAGCGCCGCGGCGAAGGCGACGGAAGCCAGGAAGGCGGCGACGAGGACGAGCCACCGGGCCGCGACCGCCGCCCACCGACGCCCGCGGCCCGGTGCCCGGCCTTCCCGATCCGCGCTCTCCCCGTCCGCGACGACTCGCCGCGCCGTGCCGTGATCCGCCGCGTCCCGCGCGTGGCCGGCCGTCGTCTCCTCACCCGTGTCGACACCCCTGCCCGCCGGCCGCCGTCTGCCCCTGCCTACCCCTCTGACCGCCATCGGTTCGATTCCCCTCTCCTGCCGCACACCGCTGAGGGCCATCGCCTACCCGCACGGCGCGCACTCACGCGAGAGCCGCGGACACCCTCAGCCGACGTCGATGCCGGTGACCACCGGAGCACCGATGCTCACCGTGCCCGGTGGGTAGCCCGCGGCGGCGAAGGCACGCTCCGCCAGGTCCGTCGCCGCCGTGCCCGCGGCGGCGCGGTCGTCGGCCTCGACCTCCAGCCGTAGCACGAACGTCCCTTCGGACTCGTCCAGGGTCAGGACGTCGAGCTCGGGTACCGCTTCGCCGACCTCGCTCGGGTCAGCGCCGCGCACGACGGCCAGCAGCCGGCTGCGCGCCGCTCCTTCCAGCGGGTGCGGAACCGTTCCCGGAACGGTGATCACGTAGTTGCCCATGACGTGCGTGTGACCGCTCGGCGCCGCGCGAAACCCGATCGGGTCGTCCACGGTCCCGGCGAGCGACCCGGCCGCCGTCGGACGCGTGCCGGCGGCGGGCGGACGGCGAGCCGCCCACCCGCGCGGAGCCGTCAGCCGCCCAGGTGCGGGCTGTAGAGCGCGGACAGGAAACGGGTCGTCAGTTGGTCGCGCCGGACCGGCGCGAGCGCGTCCAGCAGCCGGTTGACGCCCGCCATCCGGGCGGCGCCGTCGCCGGACAGGTCGAGGCCGGTGGCCGGGAGCAGCGCCGCGAAGGTCGCGTCGTCGAGCTCCGCGAAGTCCAGCTGGTCGAGCAGCGCCACGAGGTCGTGCGGTGCCTCCACCGGCCCCCGTCCGCGCACCGCCGCCGCACTCTCGCGCAGCGCCTCCAGCAGCCCGTCGACCCCCTGCTCGCTGACCCCGGTGAGGGTCAGGTGCAGGCTGGCCGGCAGCCCGTCCACGCTCAGCTGCGGCTGCAGGAAGTACCCGCGTGCCCGGGACTCGTCCGCCAGCTCCCACAGGTCCAGCGGGGCGTCCGGGTCGGCGCCGATGGCGACCAGCGTCGCCTCCGGCTCGCCGAGCACCCGCAGGCCCTCGATCTCCGTGACCCCGGCCACCAGCCGCCGGGTGGCGGCCAGCGCGGCGCGCCCCAACTCCCGGTAGCCGTCCGCCCCGAGGGCCTGCAGGGTGGCCCAGGCACCGGCGAGCGGACCGGCTCCCTTGCTGCTCTGCACCGTCGAGTTGACCACCGGGTACCCGGGCCACTGGGCACAGGCGTAGTACGCGGCCAGCCGCATCGGCTGGTCCCGGAACAGCACCACCGAGGCACCCTTCGGCGCGTAGCCGAACTTGTGCAGGTCGCAGGAGAGCGAGGTCACCCCGGGCACCGAGAGGTCGAAGGCCGGCACCGCGGCGCCCGCCTCGGCGAGCCAGGGCAGCAGCCAGCCGCCCACGCACGCGTCCACGTGGCACGGTATGCCGCGCCCGGCGGCGTCGGCGGCGATCCGGCCCACCGGGTCGACCACGCCGTGCGCGTACGAGGGCGCCGAGGCGACCACCAGCACCGTCCGGTCGGTGCACGCGGCGGCCATCGCCTCCGGCACCGCCCGGAAGGTCGTCGGGTCGACCGGCACCACCGTCACCTTGACCCGCAGGTAGCGGCCCGCCTTGTGGAAGGCGGCGTGCGCGGTCGCGGGGACCACGATCTCGGGCTCGGTGACGTCCGGCCGGGAGTCCCGCGCCGCCTTCACCGCCAGGATGATCGACTCGGTGCCGCCGCTGGTGAAGATGCCCGGGGTGGTGTCGTCCCCGCCGAGCCGGGACGCGGTCGCGCCGACCACCTGCCGCTCCAGCACCACGATGCTCGGAAAGGCGGTCGGGTCCAGGCCGTTGACCTCCAGCATCGCCAGGTACGCCTGCGCCGCGGCCTCCCGGACCTCGGGCCGGCCCGCGTCGTAGGTGTACGCGGTGGTCTTCCCGCCCCGGGTGGGCAGGTCGGCGGCGGTCAGCGCGCGCAGCTCGGCGAGCAGCTCCTCGGTGGGACGGCCGCTCTGCGGCAGGCCGGGGTGGGTGGCGGTCATGCGACGTGCTCCGTTTCGGGGGTCGACAGGGGTGTGGTGACGGTGGAGCGGCGCCGGCCGTAGGCGCGCAGCGCGGGGAGGGAGAGCAGCATCAGGACTGCCGGGACGAGGCTGAAGCCGAGCAGGACACCGGCCCGCGCGGTGTCGGTCTGCGCCACCGGATGGTCGGTGGTGGAGGCGACGAAGCCGGCGGCGGCCAGGGCGAGCGAGAACAGGCCCGGCCCGGCGGCCAGGCCCGCCGTCTCACCGGCGGTCCACAGTCCGGTGAACGCGCCGGACTGCAGCCGCCCGGTCCTGGCCGCATCCGCGTGCACGGTGTCCGGCAGCAGCGACAGCGGCAGCACCTGTAGGGCGGCGTACGCCACCCCCAGCACCGCGCACAGCGCCAGCACCGCGCCGACCTGCGCTCCACCACGGCCGGCGGCCGGCCACAGCGCCGCGGCGGCCGCCACGAACAGCGCCGTCGCCGCGGTCAGGCACCGCAGCCGCCCCCAGCGGGCGGCGGCCCTCCCCCACAGCGGGACCGCCACCGCGCTGGGCGCCACCAGGCAGACGAACAGCACCGAGGTCAGCCGGTACCCGCCGAGCCAGTAGGTGGCCGCGTACGGCGCGGCCGCCAGCATGATCGCCACTGCGGCGGCCTGCAGCACGAAGGCGAGGAGCAGCGCGAAGAACGCCCGGTTGCCCCTGGCGGTGCGCAGCGCGCCCGTCAGGCCCAGCGGTTCGGGGCCGGGCCGGGACACCACCCGGCGTGCGCCCAGGGTCGGCACCAGCAGCGTCACCAGCAGCAGCGCCGCCACCACCAGGCCCATCACCGCGTACCCGGCCCGGCCGCCGCCGGCCAGGGAGACCACCGCCGGGGCCAGCCCGCCCGCGACCAGGATGCCGACGGTCAGGCAGACGATCCGCCAGACCATGATCCTGGTCCGCACCTCGGGCCGGTCCGACATCTCGGCCGGCAGCGCCACGTACGGCACCTGGAACAGCGAGAACGCGCTCGACGCCAGGACGAAGGCGACCGCGACCCAGGCCGCCGCGCCCGCGCCGGTCATCGGCGTCAGGAACATCGCCGCGAAGGCCACCGGCAGGGCCGCCGTGCCCGCCGCCAGGATCCGCGTCCGGCGGCCGGTGCGCAGTGCCTCGCGGTCGCTGGCCGCTCCCACCATCGGGTTGAGCACCGCGTCCCAGACCTTCGGCAGCGCGACCACCAGGCCCGCCACCGCGGCCGGCACGCCCAGCGCGTCCGTCATGAAGTAGAGCAGCAGCAGTCCCGGCACCGTCGAGTAGACGCCCGTGCCCACCGACCCGAGCGCGTACGCCGCGAGCTCCCGGCGCCCGAGGCCGGACCCGGGGCCGGACCCGGGGCCGCTCATGGGCCCGGGGCCGCTCACGGTGTCCCTCCCAGATCCAGTTCCCTGACCACCAGGGCCCGCAGGTGGGCCCGGAAGCGCGGCACCTGCGGGCGGATCACCGACCGGCAGAAGCCGTGCGTGGTCCACAGCACCGTCCACACCGTCAGCTCCGCCCGGTCCTCCTCCAGCCCGGGCAGCGCCGCCGTCAGGGCGTCGCGCACCGACTCCAGCAGCGGTCGGGCGTAGAGCTCCTCCAGTTCGGCGAACTCGGCCGCGTCCGCCAGCCAGCGCCGCATCCACAGCGCCGGGACGTGCGGTTGCTCCAGGCAGAAGTCCAGGTACCGGTCGGCGAACGCCGCCGCGGCCGCGGCCGGGTCAGCCGCCACGTCCCGCGCGAACGCCGCCAGCGCGTCCGCGACGGCCGACTGCTCCGCCTCGTGCGCCAGCCGCATCACTTCGCGGTACAGGTCCGCCTTGTTGCCGACGTGGTAGGCCACCGTCGCGATGTTCAACCCGGCCGCCGCTGCGATGGTCCGCGTCGCGGTGCCGTCGTAGCCGTGCTCCGCGAACAGCGTGGTCGCCGCCGCGATGATGCGCTCTCGGCTGGTGTCAGCCGTACTCCGGTGCTGGGACATGGCCGTGAGCGTACGGGCACCGGGGCCATCAATCAATCGTTTGATGGAGAGGAAGCCACCCGCTCGGGGCCCCGGTCCGGGGCGAGCGCCGGCCACCACTTCGTCACCACCGTGTCCGCTGTTCGAAAGCGCCCACTAGGATGCGCTCCTGACAACCCGTCAGGGGTCGAAGCAATGGGTCGAACAGGAGTGGATGAGATGCCGGACGACATCGAGTGGATGAAGCGCGGGCTGGAGGGTCCGGCGATCGAGCGGGTGGACCTGCGCATCGATGTCCCGCACTCGGCGCGGATGTACGACTACTGGCTCGGCGGCAAGACGAACTTCCCGCCGGACCGCGCTCTCGGCGAGGCCTTCGAGCAGGCCATCCCCAGCATCAAGGTCATGGCCCGGGAGAACCGCAGGTTCCTCG